>JBNJHL010000021.1:0-19803 GCA_051748445.1 Bacillota bacterium | reverse complement strand
GCAGAACTGTACCCTGAAGGGGTTAATTTTATTTATGTAACCGGAGAAATCTACTACAAGGATGTGGTAGAAAAACTGGTGGAAAATGATGAAATGTTTAAAATTTTCCCCTACCTGGAGGAAATGCCCGAGGCGCTGGCTGCGGCAGATTTAGCTGTAACCAGGAGCGGGGCCACCACACTGGCAGAGTTGACAGCCCTTGGGGTGCCGGCCATCTTGATTCCTTCGCCAAACGTGGTTGACAACCACCAGTATTATAACGCCAGGTTATTATCTGATGCCGGCGCGGCAGTATTAATTGAAGAAAAAGACTTTAACCAGTTCAGGCTGGAGCAGGAAATAGAAAGGCTTTTGTTTGAACCGGAACTTTTAGAGCAGATGAAAGAGAAGAGCAGTTCACTGGGCGTTATCGATGCAGCAAAGAGGCTGTACCGATGCCTGCAGGAGGTTGCGTCATGAATATCGAGCGGGAATTGGGTCAAAAACTTAAAGCAGGCGTAAAAGTTAATGAGCCTATGTCGCTCCATACATCGTGGCAGGTAGGGGGTCCCGCTGACTATTTCCTCTGTCCGGCGGATCTGGATGAACTGATTGAAATTGTCCGTTTCAGGAAGAAGTATGACCTGCCGCTCTATGTTATCGGTAACGGCACCAATATTCTGGTTCGCGACGGGGGAATCAGGGGAATGGTTGTAAATATGGGCCCCGCTTTCTGTTATATCAACCAGGAAGGCCAAAACCTGGTAGCAGGATCGGGAACTCCGATGACCTTTCTGGCCAGGAGTGCTGCTGAAATAGGTTTGTCCGGCCTGGAGTTTTGTGTTGGCATACCAGGATCTGTAGGGGGCGCAATTATTATGAACGCAGGATCTTTTGGTGGATATATCGGTGAGTGGGTTCATTCAGTTAAGCTGGTTACCTGGGACGCAGAAGTTCTTAACCTGGCGCGAAACGAACTTTCCTTTGGTTACCGAACCAGTAATCTTCCCGGTCGGGGCATAGTTGTTGAAGCTGTTCTCCAGTTAAAGCAGGGTGATAGTGAAGAATCGCTGAAGATGATGGAACATTTTTTAAATGAACGCAAACAGCGTCATCCTGACCTGCCCAGTGCCGGCTCGGTTTTTCGCAATCTGCCCAATCTACCGGCTGGAAAAATTATTGAAGAAACAGGCTGCAAAGGCATGAAGTCAGGTGGAGCGGAAGTGTCTTGCAAGCATGCAAATTTTATTGTTAATACCGGTGAAGCTTCTGCAGTTGATATTATTGAGCTAATTGAAAAAGTTAAGAGGCTGGTTCAAGAAGATTGCGGTCTTGAACTGAAGCCCGAAGTGAAAATTATCGGTGAGGAGAAATAGTTAATGAAAGGAAAAAACGACCACCTCAAGCTTGTGAAAAATAAAAACGAAAATCGATCTGGCTTGAAACGAGCTTTCCGACTTTTCGGCAAGCTGGTCATTGTTGTGGTGGTTGTATTACTGCTAAAAGAAGGGGAACAATTCTTCCGCATTAACAGTATTGATATGGAAGGATCAAGAGAAATATCAGTTACTGAACTTGCAGCAGCCGGGGATATTAACAAGGGAAAAAGCATTTTCCTCCTTGACGAAGATAAAATCGCAGAAAAAATAACGAATGAATTTCCATCTATCAGATCGGTACGAATAGAGCGTACTCTGCCTGATCAATTATTAATCAAAATTGATCAAAGAGAACCTGCCGCTTACATGGTTACCGCCGATGGGTACTGGTTGGTAGATTTTAATGTGGTACCTTATAAAAACATAGCTGAACCGGATCAAGAATTTCCCGAAATTACGGGAATAAGTGGTGAGCTGGTTGTCCCTGGGGTGCCCCTTACCTGTTCGTTTAGAAGGGAGATCCTTCAGGAATTTTTTTCAACCTGGCAGGGAAAAGGCCACTTAGAGATAGTCAAGCTTGACATGAGTAAGAGTTACAACCTGATTGCATATACGGCAGATAATCTGGAAATTTGGTTTGGCAATGCGAAAGAGATGGACCAGAAAATGGAACTTATTGAATCAAGCCTGCCATATATTTCAGCAGAACCGGGAGGCACAAGGCTTGATGTGCGTTCTGGAAAGCGCCTGGTACTCTCAAGTGCTGCCGTTATTAACGAAAGGGAGGTGGATCCGTAAAGAAAAAAAGGAAATTGTTGATATGTGTTGAATAATTTGTTGTAATTGCACCATGCTGGGAAGGGTAAGGGGGAAGTAAATTGAGTAAAAAAAATTATATAGTTGGTATTGATGTTGGCACAGCTGAGGTAAGGGTTGGGCTAGGCGAACCCCGTCCCGATGGTAATGTGAACATTATCGGTTTAGGTTTAAGCCCTTCCGATGGTGTGCGCAAAGGTGTAATTGTCGACCTGGATAAAACTGTGGAATCAATTGCGGCTGCAATTGAAGAAGCAGAACGAATGGCCGGTTTTAAAATCGAGTCGGCATATGTTGGGTTGAAAGGCCTGAATATGGAATTGATAAATAACCGTGGTGTGGTTGCCGTTACTGCCGAGGATCGGGAAATTCGCGTGGACGATATCGAAAGGGTGATGCAGGCAGCAAAAGTTGTTGCCCTGCCTATGGACCGTGAAATTGTCGATATTATTCCCCGTGAGTATATTGTCGATGGATTTGAAGGAATCAGGGATCCAGTTGGTATGCTCGGGGTGCGGCTTGAGGTTGATGCCCTGGTTGTAAGCAGCCTGATCACATCCCTGCACAACTTATTACGTTGTGTAAACAGGGCTGGCATCACCATCAACGGATTAATATTACAGGCAATGGCTAATTCTGAAGTTTACCTTTCACCTGACGAAAGAGATCTTGGCGTATTCCTGGTTGACATTGGCAGCGGAACAACAGAGATAGCACTTTTTCAGCATGGCAAGCTGCAAAAAATGGCAGTTGCACCGGTTGGTGGCGATCATATTACTACGGACCTGGCTGCGGGTTTAAGAATTAATCATTTCAATGCCGAGGAATTGAAAAAAGAACATGGTACGGCATTGCTTTCAAATGCAGAAACCGAACCGAGAATAGAAGTCAAAACTGTAGGCAGCAACGAGCTCAGGCTGGTGTCTGAAAGAGAGCTCACATCATTTATTGAGCCGAGAGTACATGAAATTTTACAAATCATCAGAGAAGAAATGATTAAAATGGGTTGGCCTTACCTGCCACCTGCAGGCATGGTCCTGCATGGAGGAGTTTCTTCAATGAAAGGAATAGTTGAAGCTTCTCGCAAATTTTTTGAAACAGACCAGGTCAGGCTGGCTGAATTTGAAACAGTAGGTGTTCAAAATCCAGCCTATTCAACAGTAGTCGGATTGCTATACTATGTGCAGCGTTATCAGCCGAGGATGTTTGTTCAGGAAGTAAGCAAGCCGACCAAAAAACGGGGGCCGGGACTCTGGCAGCGTATTAAAGATTGGATGACCGATATAGTTGACTAGAAGAGCATACCAATTTTAGGAGGTGCTTTTAATGATTGAGTTTGATATTGAAATGGAACAGTACGCTTCGATAAAAGTTGTAGGTGTAGGCGGCGGAGGAAGTAATGCCGTTAACAGAATGATTGCTGCAGGATTGCAGGGAGTAGATTTTTGTGCTGTAAATACTGATGCACAGGCACTTTACCTGGCCAATGCAGGCACGAAGCTTCAGATTGGTGAGCAGTTGACCAAGGGGCTTGGTGCAGGAGCAGACCCGGAAATCGGGCTCAAGGCAGCAGAAGAGAGTCGTGATGATATTGAAAACATGCTTAAAGGTGCAGACATGGTTTTTGTAACTGCCGGTATGGGTGGAGGAACAGGGACTGGTGCTGCCCCGGTAATTGCAGAAGTTGCCCAAAAAATTGGCGCGTTAACCGTCGGAGTAGTAACCAAGCCTTTTTCTTTTGAAGGTAGGAAACGTAAGCAGCAAGCTGAAGAAGGGGCCAAGGCCCTTAAGGATAGTGTGGATACCCTGATTACAATTCCCAATGATCGCCTGCTGCAAATAGTTGAAAAGAAAACTCCAATACTGGAAGCATTTCGAGTTGCAGATGATGTGCTCCGTCAGGGTGTGCAGGGCATATCAGATCTAATTGCCGTGCCCGGTTTAATTAACCTTGATTTTGCTGATGTTCGCACTATTATGTCGGAAACAGGTCCTGCCCTGATGGGTGTAGGACAGGGCAGTGGTGAGAACCGCACAGTTGAAGCAGCCAAGTCAGCCACTAACAGCCCGCTGCTTGAAACATCCATTGAAGGTGCAAGAGGTGTATTAATTAATGTAACCGGTGGAACGGATATCAGCCTGCATGAAGTACACGAGGCAGCTGAGATTGTTGCTGAATTTGCCGATCCCGATGCCAACATTATCTTCGGTGCGGTGATCGATGAAAATTGCCAGGACAGTGTCAGGGTTACAGTTATTGCAACCGGATTTACCACTAAAAAGGAAAGCACAAAGCCGAAATTAACAGCAGTAGGCGGCAGTGCCTATGCCCGGGGTGAAAACCTGGATGCCCCGGCCTGGTCACGCTGGCAGCAAAATAGTGATGCTGTAAACGAATAAACCTGTCTCAATAATTATAACTCAGAAGTTGTCGGCCCGGCGCGCAGGTAATCTGCACGCCGGGCTTTTCGTCAGTTACTTCTTGTAGGTTTTGCCTGCTGCCAAGCAAACCTGCTCATCATTTCCGTGCTGTTATATTGAAAGTAATATGAATATGCTTTTTAAACTGCCCAGTCATTTTAAAAAGCTTCGCTCGCTTCAGTTTTTTGAGCAGTCTGAAAGGTTTGTCGTTATGAGCGCCTTAACTTAACCCCTTGCTCACTGATCGTTCGGGCAGTAATAGTAACAGCTCAGCTTCAGTCCTTCGCCTGGGCTGCCCGCTCGACGGGCCCTCCTTGGCCCTTCTCGCGGCGGCACACTTCCTGTGTGCCGTCCCGCTCCGGTTTTTGCTTCGCTGGCAATTATCTGCACTCACTTTACGTTCACACCGGGGTTAAGAAAAGCCGTTCATATTCTCCTATGCTTTTGTTTTGTAAATGCCAAAAGCTGCAGTTTTTATCTTATCGTTCGTATCAGCGCTCATTTGGTTTTAGCAACTGCTATTCCAACGGTTTGCTTAGCAGCAGGTAAAACTCCCCTCTCCTTTTTTTTGCTAGAAACAATGCTTAACTGCGTAGACCACCAGTTCGCTTTGTCTTTAAAATTAAAACTCTAAAAGTCAAAGCCCACTTAGTTTTTCTGACTGTGTTACTGGCCTGTGAGAAGAGCAAGATCTCTGACTGTCGATCAGTTTCGTCATAAGCGCTCCTGTTAACGGGGCACGCAGCGATCAAAGAGTAAACCGCTAACAGGAGTACAAAAAAAGATTCGGAAAAAGTAAATTTAGGGGTTTACACACAATATATAGTGCTCTATAATGTAACAAATGCAATATATTGAGGGAAGTGTAAATTAATGAAGTGCCCCTATTGCGGCGAAATCGACACCCGTGTTGTTGATTCTCGTTCTACTCAGGATGCATCATCAATCAGGCGCAGGCGTCAGTGCATCAGCTGTGATAATCGATTTACAACCATGGAAAAGTTGGAAGAAGAACCGATTGTGGTGGTGAAGCGTGATGGTCGCAGAGAGCTTTTTGACCCCAATAAGATTTTAAAGGGCCTTGTTTTGGCAGGGCAGAAAAGAAATATTCCTCTTTCCCGCTGGGAAGAACTTGTTGCAAGGCTGGAACAGGATTTACGTACCAGTTACCCGAAGGAAATACCTGCTGATAAGATTGGCGATATTATTTTAAAAGAGTTAAAAGCTATTGACGAAGTAGCTTATGTTCGTTTTGCCTCGGTTTTTCGCCAGTTTCCCGATGTAGAAACATTTAAAGCCGAATTGGAAGAAATGCTTGAAGAAAAGAAGATTTCCAAATTATAAACCCTGAATTCTTATATATTATCTAACCGGTCGGTTTGGAAAACCATATACTTTAGAAGATACTGAAGAAAATTTAAACGATCAACGAGAGCAGTATTCTTTACCAATCAACTAAAACTGAATATGGCTGAGAAGACGCAAAATTATTCTAAACAGGGAGGGTTTTGAGTTGAAAAAAGGCGCAGTAACGACAAAAGCTGGTCATGACAGAAACTTAAAAAGCAAGTTTATGGAAATTCGCAAGCGTGACGGACGGGTAGTAACATTTGATCCGGAAAAAATCACCGATGCGATTTTTAAAGCAGCTAAAGCGGTGGGCGGAAGTGATCGTGGTATTGCAGAGAATTTGACAGGGCAGGTTATTAAAATCCTTGAAGAAAAATCGCAAAATGGGGTTATTCCTTCAGTGGAAGAAGTGCAGGATGAAGTTGAAGTAGCCCTGATTGAAAACGGCCATGCCCGTACCGCCAAAGCTTATATCCTGTATCGCGATCGTAGGACCCGGATTCGCGATGGAAAATCTGAGTTGATGGATGTGGTCAAAGACATCCTGATTGAAACCAGCCGTGAAAACGCCAATGTCAGCAACTCACCTTCAGCCAAGATGCTGCAGATAGCAACTGCAGCCAGCAAACAATACTACTTAAGCAATATGCTGCCTGACGAATATGCTCGTGCTCACGATGAAGGCAGTATGCATATTCATGATCTTGATTACTACAGCAAAACCCTGAACTGTTTACAGATTGACCTTTCCCGCATGTTGAAGGAAGGTTTTAATACAGGCTATGGTTATATCCGGCCTCCTAAAAGAATAGCTTCTGCTGCAGCCCAGGCAGCCATTATTCTGCAAAGTAACCAGAACGATATGTTTGGGGGGCAAAGTTTCCCTCATTTTGATCGCAGCATGGGAGAAGTAATCCGCGGGCTTAAGGATAAGCCTGAATATAAAGAGGTATTCCAGGCCATGGAAGGTCTTATATATAACCTTAATACCATGCACAGCAGGGCCGGGGCCCAGGTTCCGTTTAGTTCAATTAACTTTGGTACGGATACAACAGAAGAGGGAAGAATGGTATCAAAGGCGATACTTGAAGCTTTCAAGCGTGGGCTGGGACGTGGTGAAAGCCCAATATTCCCAAACCTTGTTTTCAGGGTTAAAAGTGGGGTTAACTATAACGAAAATGATCCGAACTATGATCTTTTTAAACTGGCCATTGAAGTTGCATCTCGTAGAATGAATCCCACCTTCAGCTTCATGGATACAACATATAACAGTGCTTATGGTGACGAGGTATCCTATATGGGCTGCCGCACAAGAGTAATTGCTAACCGACATGGCCCCGAGGTGTCTGCAGGAAGAGGTAACATTGCCCCGGTAACTTTGAACTTACCCAGGTTAGCCCTGGAATCTCGAGGCCAGCAGGATCTGTTTTTTGTTCATCTTGACAGGTTAATGCGAACTGCCGCCCGGCAGCTGCTGCATCGGTTTGAAGTTCTTTCCAGACTGCGGGTTCGAGATTTACCCTTCCTGATGGGGCAGAGACTTTATCTTGATTCCGACAAGCTTGGCCCGGATGATTCCATCAGGGACATTATTAAGCATGGGACCCTGGCTATTGGGTTTATCGGTTTGGCAGAAACCCTGCAGGCCTTGATTGGCAAGCATCATGGTGAAGATGCAGAGGCCCTCGAACTTGGGTTAAAAATTGCCGAACATATGCGACGCAGAACTGATAGTTACGCCGAGGAATATGATCTAAATTTTGTGCTTGTTGCTACACCTGCCGAAGGATTGGCCGGTCGTTTTGTAGCCATGGATCGTCAGCGTTACGGCAGTATTCCGGGTGTTACCGATAGAGATTATTACACCAATTCCTTCCATATTCCGGTTTACTATGCCATGTCAATGTTTGATAAAATCACTGCCGAAGGCCATTTTCATAGTATTTGCAATGCCGGTCATATCAGCTACACCGAGCTAGAGGCTCCTCCGGTCCACAATACCGACGCAGTAGAACGGATCATACGCAGTATGGCAGAATCAGATATTGGCTATGGGGGAATTAATTATCCCCTTGACGAATGCCGTAACTGTTCATTCAGCGGAGTTTTTAACCAAACCTGCCCGCAATGCGAAAGTCCTGATATCAGGAGAATTCGCCGTATTACCGGTTACCTTTCTACTGATGAGCGCTTTAACGAGGCGAAATATAAAGAATTGACTGATAGGCGGGTTCACCTTGTGCCCGGAGATAAAAAATGAAACTGAGAATTGCCGGTATCCAAAAAGACAGTATTGTTGATGGGCCGGGAGTGCGTCTTTCGGTGTATTTTCAGGGCTGTTCACATTGCTGTCCTGGCTGCCATAACCCGGAAACCCATGATCATGATGCAGGATATGAAATAACCATTGCCCGGCTGGTTGATATAATTGAAAGCTGCAAGTTTTTGGATGGAGTAACCTTCTCTGGAGGTGAGCCATTCGAACAAGCCCCGGCAGCAGCAGCAATTGCCAGGGAAGTTTCCGCTTGCGGCTTTAACCTGGTACTCTACAGCGGTTATACCTTTGAACAGCTGTTGAGAGCAAGTTATTCGGATCCGGATATTCACTGCCTTTTAAATTCGGCTTACCTGCTGGTGGATAGGCCTTTTATTCAATCAGAACAGGACTTTAACCTGGCCTACCGTGGTTCACGTAATCAGCGCTTGATTGATCTGCCCCGTTCCCTGAAAGCCGGTCACGTAGTAGAGTGGGAGCCGGCCGGAGGTAAATTATGTCGAACACCGGACGAGAGCCCTGGATGAGCCAGTGCTTTGATGAGGTGCCAGTAAAGCTACCTTTATAGATTTTGATTAAAGCTTGACTATACAAATACAGCTATTAAAAGGAGCGATCAAGTTTAAGATATATGATAAAGCAACTATACCCTACCTGCAATCGACCCTACTGGCTAAAAGCGGAATAGTGGATCACGGGTTTTCCACCCGTCTGGGTGGCTGCAGTAGGGGCCCGGTAGCATCACTTAATACTGCCTTTCATACTGAAGACAGTGCTGAAAATGTTCTTGAAAACAGGCGCCGCTTTTTTGAAATATTTAACTATGATTACAGGCAGATCGTTTCTGGCATCCAGGTGCACGGGACGGATCTGGCAGTTTTTGATCTGGCCAACCTTGGCGAAGGGGCCGTCCCGGGTAGTGCCAGTAAAAAATGCGATGCTTTGGTTACGACAAAAAAAGGTTTGTCTCTTGCCGCATATGCAGCAGATTGTATGCTAATATATATAGTTTCAACTGAAAAACCAGTGGTTGCCATAGCTCATGCCGGATGGAGAGGAACTTTAGGTGAAATAGGCCCTGCAGTAATTCGTTTTATCATGCAGCAGTACGGTGTGCAGCCCGAACAACTGCTTGTATCTTTAAGCCCGGCAATTTGCAGGGATTGTTACCGGGTAGATCATGATATAGCAAGGAAGTTTTTTGAAGCCTGCTGGCAGGAACCAAGTTTCATGGAAGTTGAAGAAGACGGCACATATAAGCTTGATTTAAAAGCAATCAACAGGCAGCAGCTTTACAATTGCGGAATTAAAAAGAATAACCTTGATTATAGTTTATTTTGTACTTCCTGTCATAAAGAACTGTTTTATTCTTATCGACGGGATCGGGGCAATACAGGTAGAATGATCGGTTTTGCTGCTTTAAAGGATTAATCTGGGGGGAACAATTTTGGCAAAAAAGAGCATAAAAACGAAAAAAAAAGGATTAAAAGTTCTCTCCGGGGAAGGCAAGCGTTTTAGCTTCCGAAATATAAAGCAGGCTCTGGTTTTCTATGCGCTGCTGCTTTTAGCCCTGGCTGTTATTGTTCAACTGGGTTATCATTGGTTGGGAGACCAGTACCTGGCCTGGAGACTGCAAATAACAGACGCAGAGCTTGGTTATATCCAGCGGGAAACTCATGTCAGGGGTTTAGTTACCCGCAGTGAGGAAGTAATCAAGGCACCGCACAATGGAATGATCCTAAAGATGGCTCCTTCCGGCAAAAGAATAGCAGCAGGCAGAGAACTGGTCACATTTGGTCTTCTATCTCCGAGAGAGATGAATGCTCTGCGTGGTTCAGAAGAGCAGGAACCGGATGATAATCTCAGAGAACAGCTATTTGATTACTGGCGGGCTGCTTTCCAGGGAGATAATGAAAATGAAGAACCAAAAGAACAATTAAATGAGTTTGCAGATGAAGTATTAACCGGTGAAGAGAATCAGGAAGTTTTGCCGGCAAGGGATTCTTTTATTGATATTATAACTATGGACACTGACAAAGCAGGTTTAATATCCCACTATGTCGATGGATGGGAGCATTACGAAGGGCCATTATACCTTGATGCTGCAGAACCTGCAGGGGGAAATATTTCAGAGGGAGATCTTGTTGAAGCGGGAGAGCCCCTGATAAAAATAGTAGATAACTGGCACTGGTACTACAGCGTAACAATGCCCCTCCATCCCGGTAGAACCATTGCTGAACTTAGCAGGGTTGAATTCGTGTTCGATTTTGCGCCGGATGAAATTGTTGCAGCCAGGCGCGAGCATTATGAAGTTGATGAAGAAAACCAGGAAGTCCGCATCACTTATACCTTAGATAAGCAACTGCCCGGTTTTGACCGGGTCAGGTATGTAGAGGCTTCTTTACTCTATTTGCGGGATCACGGTATAATAGTTCCTGTAGAAGCATTGCATGAAAGAGAGGACGGGCAGCAGGGAATATATCTTAATCAGGGAGGACGGGTAGTTTTTCAGCCGGTTTCTGTAATCAGGCAGCATGATAATCAGCTTCTTGTTGAAGGCATTGCCCAGTACAGCCTGGTTATAACTCGTCCCGAACTGGTAGAGGAAGGGCAGCGCTTAGAATAATATTCCTGAAATATTTCTTGCAAGTAGAAAGGAAAATACAGATGTTGGCTGATAATTACAATATAATCATGGAAAACATTAGTACTGCTGCCAGACGTTGCGGACGTGATCCAGGGGAAGTCCAACTAATTGCAGTTACCAAGTATGTTGGCATACCCGAGATCGAGGAAGCAGCTAAGCTTGGTATTCAAGATTTTGGTGAAAACCGGGTTCAGGAGGCAGCTAAAAAAATCGAAAAGTTCCCTGGTTTAAGCTGGCATTTTATCGGACACCTGCAGTCTAATAAGGCCAAGGATGTCCTGCCATATTATAAGTCGATTCATTCGCTTGACCGATTATCACTGGCTAAATCATTGCAACGCTGTGGAGAAAGGTTTAATTTAACTGCTCATGTTTTTATCCAGGTTAATACTTCAGGTGAAGAAAGCAAGTTTGGCCTCGCACCTGGCGAACTCTCCGGGTTTCTTGAAAAAATCGAGAAATATGATCGTTTAAAAGTCAGGGGTTTGATGACCATGGCCCCTTTTTATGACGATCCGGAGAAAACCAGGCCCTCTTTCAGGGAATTGCGCCGTCTCCGTGATCTATACAGCGGCACAGATTATAACCTTGAACATCTTTCTATGGGGATGACCAATGATTACATGGTAGCGATTGAAGAAGGTGCTACAATTATTCGGGTTGGCAGCGCCCTGTTTGACTAAACTTAACGGTATTGTGAAATAAGAAGCATAGTAACTGCTTGGCCAATGCTGCTTTGGTACTGTGAGGCCGGCTGAAGAAACTGAAGTGAGCATAAAGTGCAGGTATGCAAATGCCGGTATAGCGAAGTTTGAAGCTAAACCGTTGTATTTCCAGTCTAAACTATCAGCGAACGCAGCTTCCAAGCAGGCAAAAGCATTTAAATATGGCTGAGAAGATGCTAATAATTATTAAATGAGTGGGTGATTATAATTAATATTTTGGCAGATGGACTGATGATGTTTCTCCGGATTTACTACTTTATTATTATTGCCAGGATTATCATGTCCTGGTTTATGATGGGTGGTGGCGGTGATAATACGATGCTTAATAGTATCTACCAGTTTGTGTATGGTGTCACCGAGCCAGTGCTGGCTCCGCTGCGTTCGGTAATACCTTCAATCAGAATGGGCATGGGGTACCTCGATCTTTCACCGATTGTCTTGCTGATCCTGGTTAGGATTTTGCAGCAGGTTATTTACCGCTATCTTTACTTATAGGGGAGCGTGATTGTAATACAATTTACTTCACCATCTGAAACAGAAATGAAATGGATGCAGCACTTCGAACGAAAAGTTGAGCAGGTCCACGGAAATAGGATAATTAATACAGCCTTTCTTGACCCACGCCAACTTGAACTCGCTGAAGCAGTTCTGAAAAAAAAGGCAACCCTGTCTTATACCGTTTATGGTGGGCACCCACGGGCAGAAAGAAATGCTCTTTCAATATTTCCCGCTCAGCAAAAAACAGTGCTCCCTCCGCTTAAAGCGCTTAAAATTAAGTGGAAAGGGGATCAAGATGAAATTAGCCACCGCGATTTGCTTGGCGCTATTTTAGGGCTGGGTTTAAAAAGAGAGCAGATCGGAGATATTATCCTATTTGAAGGTGGTGGAGCAGCAGTGTTTGTGGAAGATGATAAGGCAGACTTTGTTCGCTCAAATTTACTCCAGGTCGGCCGGATAACAGTTACCTGTGAAGTCATTGATCCGGAGCAAATTCCTTTTTCAAAGGACGACGGAAAAGATATTAAAGGCACTGTAGCCAGCCTGCGTATTGATGCTGTTTTATCACTTGGTTTTGGGATTTCCAGGTCCAGGGTAGTGCTTTTAATTAAGGGCGGTGCTGTAAGCATTAACTGGAAACCAATCAGTTCGCCTTCCATACAGCTTAACGAAGGTGACCAGGTCTCTCTAAAAGGCCGGGGCAGATTATTGGTTGATTCCGTAGAGGGCGAGACACGTAAAGGTAGAATAAGGTTAAAATTGAAAAAATATAGCTAACCGGCAGGAAAAGCGGGCTTATTGTCGAATTTTTCACTAGAAGCAAGATTTATTTTATGCCAACAGGGAGGGCTAAAATTGAGCATTACACCGATGGATATACAAGAGAAAGAATTTGAACGTGCATTCCGCGGTTATGATATTGAAGATGTTGATGATTTCCTCGATCAGATTGCCACAGATCTGGAAGGGATGATTCGTGAGAACAGTGAGTTGAAAGAAAAACTCAGCCAGATGGAAGAGAAAAATAAAAACTACCATAAGCTTGAAGAAACTATGCATAATGCCATAGTTGTAGCGCAGGAAACTGCAGATGAAGTAAAAAATAATGCTAAGCGAGAAGCAGAGCTGATCCGCCGGGAGGCGGAAAGAGAAGCAAAACAGGTTGTTGAAGATGCCCGCAAGCGGGCAGGCAGAATTCTCTCCGAACAGGAAGAGCTATTTAAACAGGCCCAACTTTTCAAAATGCGCTTTCGGGCTTTTATCGAGGCCCAGTTGTCCAACCTTGATAGTGAAGATTGGATGGATTTGTCTGGCCAGGATCAAGATCAGGAACTATCTGAAATGACCCGCGAATTTGAAGTGAAAATGAACGAGTCTATAACAGAATCCGAGGATGAAAATAAAGAAAAACCCGATAACCTCTATGCAATGAATTTTCAACCGGATTTTAAGTCGGAACCAGAACCTGCGCCTGAGTCCGGGTCAGAAACTGACACGGATTTCGAGGTTGAACCGGAAAAAGATCTGGAGCCTGAACCCGAATTTCAGCTTGGCCCTGATGATGACTATGACAGGGATCCTGAATTCTAAGCATTAATAAGCGGATTCGATTGATTTTATTGCTTTAACATGCTACAATCTACCGCAGATGCAGTGAACGGAACAGTTAAGCGTAAATAGTGCTTATACAGAGAGCCGGTTTAAGGTGAAAGTCCGGTTAAGCAGATTCGTTTATGATCATCCGGGAGCTTCCGCCCCAAATCCATATTCAGGAGAGTAGACGCGGACGGAAAACCGCCGTTAACGGTCAATCAAAGTGGTTTGCATTTTTACTGTGCAGCCAGGAGGGTGGTACCACGGGTGACAAACTCGTCCCTTTTCGGGGCGGGTTTTTATATTTGCTACTACTCAGACTACATCGTTTAGTACTGCCCGATCTGTTTAAGAAAGTTGAGATGAGCCTAAACGATCAATGAATGTATTTTTCTTAAGCAGGCTTAGCAGTTACTTATACTTTAATTAACAAGAGGAGAATGGTACAATCATGGATTATCGAGACACACTTAACCTGCCTAAAACTGACTTTCCGATGCGGGCCAATTTGCCTAACCGTGAGCCGGAAATGCTAAAAAGATGGGATGAAATGGATATTAACCGACTGGCCCGGCTAAACCGGAAAGGTGCCCAGCAGTATATCCTGCATGATGGCCCTCCCTATGCCAACGGGAATATCCATATGGGAACGGCACTAAACAAGGTTATCAAGGATATCATCAATAAATTTAAGACTATGCGCGGATTTGACTGCCCCTATGTGCCCGGTTGGGATACCCACGGGTTGCCGATTGAGCACCAGATCATCAAGACAAAAAAAATAAAACGTAAGGAAATATCCGATGTGGAATTTAGGCGAATGTGCCACGATTATGCTATGAAATACGTGGAGGTTCAGAAGGAGCAGTTTAAGAGGCTGGGGGTACGAGGCGACTGGGAAAATCCTTATTTAACCCTCCATCCGGAATTTGAGGCTCGCCAGATTAAGGTTTTTGGCACCATGGCTAAGAAAGGTTATATTTACAAGGGTATGCGTCCGGTTTATTGGTGTGCAAGCTGTGAAACCGCGCTGGCTGAAGCTGAAATTGAGTATGGCAGCAAGGTTTCCGAATCAATATATGTGAAATTTCCCCTGGTAAACGACCTCGGTAAGCTGGGTGGAACTGAAAACACTTTCTGCCTGATCTGGACTACCACGGCCTGGACTATTCCCGCCAACCTGGCTATCGTTGTTCATCCTGAATTAGACTATGTTCTTGCCGAAGCGGGAAATGAGCGTTACCTGCTGGCTGAAGGGCTGCTGGAAGAAGTATCAAAAATCGCCGGTTCTGAAGAACCCTGGCCGGTTTTGAAAAAATTTAAAGGTAGTGAACTTGCAGGGATGCGCTGCAAACATCCACTCTACGATCGCGAGTCAATTATACTAACCGGTGAGCATGTCACCCTGGAACAAGGCACAGGTTGTGTGCATACAGCTCCCGGCCATGGCCAGGAAGACTTTGAGGTTGGCCGGGCTAATGATCTTCCGGTGCTTAGTCCACTTGACGATCGCGGTATTTTTACTGATGAGGCCGGTCCTTACTCAGGGATGCGCTATGATCAGGGTGGTAAGGCGGTGATAGAGGACCTGGAAGAAAAACAAGCCCTGATTAACAGGTCTGATTTCGAGCACCAGTATCCCAATTGCTGGCGCTGCAAGCAGCCGGTTCTCTACAGGGCAACTGAGCAGTGGTTTGCATCTGTTGACGGTTTCCGCAAGGAAGCCTTAGAGGCAATAAATAAGGTAAACTGGACTCCTTCCTGGGGTGAAGAACGGATTTATAATATGGTTGCTGAAAGGCAGGACTGGTGTATTTCTCGCCAGAGAGTTTGGGGTGTGCCGATCCCAATATTTTACTGTACCTCATGTAATACTCACCTGCTTAATGAAGATACCATCTCTGCTGTCAGTGATCTTTTCAGCCGCGAAGGTTCTGATGCCTGGTTTGCCAGGGAAGCAGCAGAAATTCTTCCCGAAGGAACAAGCTGTCCTTCCTGCGGACATGAAGAGTTTCGGAAAGAAAAAGATACCATGGACGTATGGTTTGATTCGGGTTCCAGCCATGATGCTGTGCTGGAAACCCGTCCCGAGCTGCGCTGGCCGGCCGATCTCTACCTTGAAGGAAGTGATCAGTACCGTGGCTGGTTCCATTCTTCCCTTCTGACAGCAGTAGCAACAAGGGGTGAGCCTCCTTACGAAGCCGTGCTCAGCCATGGCTGGGTAGTTGATGGAGAAGGAAAGAAAATGTCTAAGTCAATGGGCAATGTAATTGCTCCTGAACAGATCACCAAGCAATATGGCGCTGATATCCTGCGGCTCTGGGTATCATCAGCCGATTTTACCAGTGACATACATCTCTCTGAGAATATTCTCAAACAGTTGATCGAGGTTTACAGGAAGATCCGCAATACGATCCGATTTTTGCTTGGGAACTGTTCTGACTTTGACCCTGCAAAAGACATTGTTGAATACGATGAAATGGAAGAAATTGACCGCTGGGCCCTTTCTCGCTTAAACGGACTGGTTAAAAAAGTAACACTCGCTTATGAAAAGTATGAATATCACCAATTTTTCCATGCTATCCACAATTTCTGTGTGGTCGATATGAGCAATTTTTACCTGGATGTTATTAAAGACAGGCTGTACTGTTCAAACCCTGATGATCCGGCCCGCCGTTCGGCCCAGACAGCCTTAATGTTGATTCTGGAGCAAATGGTGAAACTGATGGCCCCGATTTTAACTTTTACTTCGGAAGAAATCTGGCAGCATCTGCCCGGACAGCATCAAAATAGTGTTCAGCTTAGTGACTGGCCTGAACCCAATCCTGGCTGGGATAATCAGCAGCTAAGTCAGCGCTGGCAAACCCTCCTCGAAGTGCGGGAAGAGGTAACCTGGGCTCTTGAACAGGCTCGTAAGGAAAAAGTTATTGGCAGCTCACTTGCTTCTTCAGTGACAATCTGGGCTGATCATTCAACTTACGAACTGCTTAGCGAATACAGTGCATATCTTCCTGTTCTTTTTATTGCCTCTACGGTAAACCTTGAATCTGGCCGTGACCGGGCTCCCGGGCAGGCTACTGCCGGACAAAGAGTCCCGATTAGCATTATGGTTAAAGCAGCGCCCGGGCATAAGTGTCCACGCTGCTGGATAATTACCGAGTCAGAAGAGGAACTTTGCCCCCGCTGCAGTAAGGTAGTTAAAGAGATTGGAAATTGATAAACGGGTATTGATATGGAGGTAGCTTTTTGCGACTACTTTTAATTGTTGCGGCAGTGATGCTGACCGATCAGTTGACCAAGCAGGTTGTAATGCGAAATATGGAAGTCGGCCAGTCTATCACTGTAATCGGCAATTTTCTTTACATTACTTATGTTCGTAATCCGGGGGCGGCTTTCGGTATGCTGCCTTATCAGACGGCGTTCTTTGTCATTATCACGGTTGTAGTTGGAGCATTTATTGTTTATTATTACCGGCTTCTGGCAGAGAATCATAAATGGCTGCGTTTTGGTTTATCCTTGCAGCTCGGTGGAGCTTTGGGCAACCTGATAGACCGGATCAGCGAAGGCTATGTAGTAGATTTTATAAACTTTACAATCTGGCCGCCGGTGTTTAATCTTGCTGATTCAGCTATAGTAATCGGCATCGGTATTTTCTTAATTGCCTTCTGGCGGGATCCTGAATTAAAAAGAACAGGGAGCTGATTAAATGTACCCCGAATTATTTTCGCTGGGCAATCTTACTGTGCACTCTTACGGGCTGATGATAGCCCTTGCAATCCTGGTTTCGGCGCTGCTCCTGTACAGGGAAGCTCCGCGGGAAAAAATAAATCCTGATTATATCCTGGAAGCTGTGATTATAGCAGGTATAGGCGGTTTGCTGGGAGCCAGGGTTCTTTATATGCTTCTTAACTGGAGCTATTATAGTAACCAACCACTGTCGGCATTTTTCACCCAGTTTGAAGGACTGTCTTTTTACGGCGGATTTTTCCTGGCGACCGTTTTGATATATTTATGGTCACGTTGGCGGGATATTGGATTTCTTAAGCTGACTGATTTTATGGCGCCCTACCTGGCCCTGGGTTACGCTTTTGGCAGAATGGGCTGTTTTTTAAACGGCTGCTGCTATGGGATAGAGTCGGATGTGTTCTGGGCCCTGCCAATCAGCCCCGGCGATGAGGTGCTTCGTCATCCAGTGCAGCTCTATGCTTTAGTCGGAGCGTTGCTGATATTCTTTATTTTAAAAAAAACACGTCCGGTTCGTCCTTTTGTTGGCTTTTTAACGGTAGCTCTTTTTGGACTTTACGGTCTGCTGCGTTTCAGCACCGAATTTTTCCGTCATGGAGAAGCGGTTTGGATCGGTCTCACCAATGCCCAGGTATTTAGCCTGGCTTTGGTCATTACAGCCCTGCTTGTAATGGCTGCCGGTTTTCATTTCCTGGCCGGGGATAAAATTGCAAAGACAAAGGCAAAGCCAAAAAAAACGTTGGGATTAAAAAGTAAATGAAAGTATTAAATGCTTATGGATAAAAACGGAACCAACACTGTCAGGTGGGAGGAATTAACGACCGGTGCAGATGATACAGGCAGTCGTCTTGATTCTTTTTTAACCAGCAAACTAACCGATCTGTCCCGCAGCCGGGCTCAAAAATTGATAGAGGAAAACCGGGTTACTGTAAACCGGAAGTGCTGTGCAGATAAAAATTACCGCCTGGGGGAAGGTGACTATGTAACGCTATCTATCCCGGCACCCAAAGAGGCTGTTCCTCTAGCGGAGGAGATGAACCTCGATATTATATACGAAGACAGTGACCTTCTGGTTATTAATAAGCCGGGGGGCATGGTTGTTCACCCCGCTCCAGGTCATTACAGTGGGACCCTGGTCAATGCCCTGCTCAGTCACTGTACAGATTTATCTGGCATAGGGGGAGTATTGCGGCCCGGTATTGTCCATCGCCTGGATAAGGATACATCCGGGCTGCTTATTGCTGCTAAAAATGATTATTCCCACCAAAATTTATCCGAGCAACTTAAAAATAGGTTAATCAAGCGAGAATATATTGCTCTGGTTCACGGCCAGGTTAAGCCGCCAGGAGGCCGTATTGTGGCACCGATTGCCCGCCATCCCCGGCACCGTAAAAAAATGGCAGTAGTTGAAGGTGGCCGTGAAGCAGTTACCAGCTACCGGGTTTTAAAGTATTTTGATCATTACAGCCTTTTGAGGTTGAACCTGGAAACCGGGAGGACCCATCAGATTCGGGTTCATCTTTCATATCTCGGGCATCCTGTGGTCGGAGATAAAACATATGCGAAGGGGGATAGAAGCAAACTGCCTGTTAATATGACTTCTTCACATGCGCTGCATGCCTATCGTCTCAGCTTTAAACATCCTCGCAGTGGCAAGTCCCTCCGCTATACAGCAGCCCTGCCTGAAGAATTTAAGAAAACTCTCTACCGCTTAAGGGAAGAGCAGCTATAAATTGAACATTTCACGCATATCTTTTTCCCGGGGGTTAACGGTAATGGTGTTATAATTTTCATAAAAAACAAAACCCGGTTTTCCGCCGGGACGGCGGCGAACATGACGAGCTTCAGTGTAATCGACGGCAACCGCGCTGCTTTCACGTCCCTTGCTGTAGTAGGCAGCAAGAAAGGCTGCTTCTTCGAGATCTTCTTCGGGAGGCGGATAAGGAGCTTCCTTTAAAATCACATGACTGCCGGGAATGTCTTTTGCATGCAACCAGGTGTCACGACGAACAGCCGCTTTAAAAGTAATGTAATCGTTCTGGCGGTTATTCTTGCCGACCAATACAGTTCGGCCTGATGAAGTTTTATAGTTAAGCGGCTGTGGCGCGCTTTCTTTTTTTTTGCTGCCCCTTTTCTTTTCATGTAGCATGCCGTTTTCGATCATCTCCTGTTTGACTTCTTCCAACCCTTCCACGCTGTTTTCTTCAATTGTATAAAGGAGGTTACGGCAGTATTCAATTTCGGCTTTTGTTTTCCGCAGCTGTTTTTTAATTTTATTTTGGCCGCTCTTGGCTTTGCGGTAACGGTTAAAGTATTCCTGGGCATTGGCTTGCGCCGTTTTTGATGGCTTCAGGGGAACGGTTATTTCATTTTCCG
>JBNJHL010000020.1:0-20137 GCA_051748445.1 Bacillota bacterium | reverse complement strand
CTAATCCTTGTTGATTCTGATATGCTTTTAATGACTTTTAAATATTCCTCCATACTTCACCTCTTTTCTATAACTGCTTACTCCTTAATTTATACATGCGATATTATGCATATATTATAGCAACATATGCGTTTTGCTGTCAACAGTCAGACCAGGGTAAAACTTTTACTTGACGGAATAATGCTAATATAATATACTCTTTTTAATAAATGGGACTGCAAAAGGCAAAACTGTCGAAAGGCAGTGACGCAAAGCCAGTGGGGCTAAAGTACATTAGATATGTACCAGGTCAGTCGGGCTGCCTGTTCTAATAGGCAAGCTAAGATCCCATCAGCAGTGGTTGATGGGATTTTTAATTAAGAATTGATTATTACATATATACTTCACTACCCGGGCACCCAGATTATTATTAATTAATAAACGGTGAAGTAATCTCGGGAGGTGGCTTCTTGGCTCTGCGATTTCGGCTTTTGCTTATAGTAGGTACAGCCCTGTTGTTAATGTATATTCTTTTTATAATTTATAGTATCCAGCAGGATAGAATTGCCATGGCTGACGCTGAGAAAGAACGCTGCCAGTTGCTGTACCAGGCAGTTCAATCTGAAATATCAAGCAGGTTTTACACTGATTTTAGTGGCGAGCCTCCTGGCATTAAAAGTATATATGGCAACTCTGGAAAACACTTCCTGGAATACCTGCAGCACAATTATGGTTCAGATTATTCTCTGTATGATATCTCCGCTGATGGCGATCAATTGCTATTTTCAACTACACAACCTGATTTATTTCCACGCCCGGAAATAAATCGTGAAATACTTCTGGCAGGGGAACCATTTTACAGCCATTTTGAAGATAGGGTTTTCAGCTACGTTTTTATCCCCTTGCAAAGTCGAAACCAGGATGTCACCGGTTACCTGGAGATCGTCTCTGATCATAGTGACATGATTTCAGGTTTTGTCACAAAACAGGTAAGCATGGCTTTTCTTCTCGCTATTTCACTATTAATGACCGGTATCCTGATTATGTTTTTAATGCAGGCTGCAGTAATAAACCCATTGAATAATATTAAAAATTTTCTCCGTAAGGTTTCGGATTTAGATCTTGATACAAGACTACCAGTTAATGGAAACGATGAAGTGAGTGAAATGGCTTTACATTTAAACCAAACAGTAGATGTGATTCGCGATAACATGGATCAGCTAAAAAGCTCTCATGAACAGACTATGATCATTCTCGATAAAATTAATGCTCTTGTTTATGCCGCTGATATGCAAACATTCGAACTGCTTTTTCTTAACAAGTATGGTCGTGATATTTACGGTGATGTAGTGGGTAGTACCTGCTGGAGAGTGTTACAGAAAGGTCAGGAAAGTCCATGCAGTTTTTGTTACATAAAGAGACTGGATGAATTGAAAAGCGGACAGGATAAGAACCTGATCTGTGAATTTAGAAGTTCTTATAACCAGAGATATTATGAATACAGAAAAACAGTAATTAAATGGTTTGATGGGCGGGAAGTTATACTGGCAATTGGTTCAGATATTACCGAACGTAAAGAAAAAGAGGAGCAACTAAAGTTTTTGAGTTTACACGACTCTTTGACCGGCCTTTATAATAAAACTTATATTGAGAGCGAATTACGCAGACTTGAAGGTGGTAGAGATTATCCCGTGGCCATCATGGTTGGGGATTTGGACAATCTTAAAGAGATTAATGATACCTATGGGCACCATATTGGGGACCAGTTTATTATAGATACAGCAGAAGTTATGAAAAGAGTTATTCGTAGAAATGATATTTTGGCCCGGGTAGGAGGAGATGAATTTGTTACCATCATGCCGCGAACAGATCGCGAAGCGGCCGAAAGTATAGTAAGCAGAATTTACTCCGAGTTATCAAGTTATAATGAGGTTTCCTGCCCGGTACCGATCTCTATCTCTTTCGGCCTTGCTGTATGTGATGAGCCTGAAAAAGCCCTTGATGATACCCTTATTGAAGCTGACCGTTATATGTACCGCCAAAAAAATGAGCGTCGATAACCCCCTGTCAAAGAATCCGGAATTTATAAAGGAAGTACAACTCCTCTAGTAGAACTTTAATAGTAATTATTAAGTAGCTCTATATTAAGGAGGGCTCCCTTGATTATTAAGCATTTAAACATACCTGATAAACTGAGTAAGATACTGGCGGTAGCCAGGCAGGATCAGCCGGCAGATTTGCTTTTAAAAAACTGCCGGCTGGTTAATGTTGTTAACAGCGAAATCATAGAAACAAACCTGGCAATCCAGGATAATACGATTGCTGCCGTAGGCAGCGAATATACTTCTGCCCGGGAGGTAGTTGACTTTGAGGGCAAGTACGTTACCCCCGGTTTAATTGATGCTCACCTTCATATCGAAAGCACCCTGCTGTTCCCTCCTGAGCTGGCCCGGGTACTGGTAATTCATGGAACAACCTGCGTGATCAATGACCCCCATGAAATTGCTAATGTTTTGGGCGTTGAAGGGGTTAAGCTGATGCTGGATGCAGCTTCAGAGCTTCCCTGTGACTTTTTCTCAACTGTTCCTTCATGTGTTCCGGCGACAGAACTGGAAACAAGCGGTGGAGAAGTGACGGCAGAAGAAGTTGAAAGACTGCTGGCTCATGCCCGGGTAGTTGGTTTGGGTGAAATGATGAATTATCCGGGAATTATCAATGGGGAGCAAGAGGTACTGGCCAAAGTTGCTGCTGCTCATCAAAAGGGTAAAGTAATCGATGGCCATGCGCCGGGCCTCAGCGGAAAAGATCTGCAGGCCTATTTAAGTGCTGGAATTAGTACCGATCATGAATGTATTACTGCTGCTGAAGCCGAAGAAAAAATACGCAGTGGAATGAAAGTTATTATCAGGCATGGTTCAGCATCTTCAAGCCTGGTCGAACTTTTGCCCCTGGTTAACAGTAAAACTGTTAACGCCTTTATGTTTGGCAGTGATGACAAGGAGGCGGGTGAACTCTTAAACAGGGGCCATCTGAACGACTTATTGAAAACTGCTGTATCTCTGGGCGCAGATCCCCTGCAGCTATTAAAGATAGCTACAATTAATGCAGCCAGACACTACCGTTTGTTTGATCGCGGGGTTTTGGCGCCGGGCTTTCTGGCAGACCTGGTAGTATTCAATGATTTGAAAAACTTCAAAGCAGAACTGGTTATAAAGAATGGTCGGGTGATAGCCGAAACGGGCAAATTGACGATAGGTTTTCCTGAAGTTAACTTGCCAGAAAGCGCTTTGAATACTGTCAAAATGGGCCGCAATCTGGAAGCTGATGACTTTAAAATGCCTGCCGGAAAGGATAAACTACCCGTAATTGGCGTGGTTCCCGGGCAACTGGTCACGGAAAAGCTGATGCTTCCGGTTACTGCAGATGTAAATGGTGAATTAAAAGCGGATCCTGAAAAAGATATTATAAAAATTGCAGTAGTAGAAAGGCATAAGGCAAGCGGCAGGCTGGCTGTTGCCCTGGTCAAGGGAATGGGCCTCAGGGAAGGGGCGCTTGCTTCAAGTGTAGCGCATGATTCTCATAATATCCTGGTTGCAGGGGTGGAGGAAGAGGCAATGGCTGCTGCGGTTAATGAGTTAGGCCGCACTGGTGGTGGCTTTACCGTTGTAGACGGCAGTGCCATGGTTAAAGCCACCCTGGCTCTCCCTGTAGCCGGCCTGATGTCGGATCAACCGGCTGGTCAGGTTGCGGCGAGTATGGATAAAATTCTGACAGCGGCAAAGGAGTTAGGGACAAAACTTGATCAGCCATTCCTGACTCTTGCATTTTTGGCTCTGCCGGTGATACCATCACTTAAAATAACTGATCGTGGTTTATTTGATGTTGATAACTTTCAATTTATAAAGCTATAATAAGAGACATCCTTATAAAATGCAGCCAATCATTAAAGAGGTGATTTTAAGTAATGGAGAGCACGATGCTAGGTGGTAAAAAAATAGTTATTATGGGTGTAGCAAACAAGCGCAGTATTGCCTGGGCTATTGCCAGGGGCTTTCATCAGGCAGGGGCCGAGCTGGCTTTTACTTATCAGAATGAGCGTTTTAAAGATAAGGTTAAAAAGCTGGTCGGAGAGGAAATGCCAGGTTCGTTGTTACTGTCCTGCGATGTCTCTGAAGATGCTGAGCTAGATAATCTGGCAGAAGAGCTCAAAAGCAAATGGGGTCAGATTCATGGTGTAGTTCACAGCATTGCTTATGCCAAAAAGGAAGAACTGGATGGTCTTTTTGCTAATACAAGCCGTGATGGTTTTTTGTTGGCCCATAATGTCAGCGCTTATTCGCTGGTTGCTGTAACCAGGCAGCTTTACCCTTTAATGAAAGATGGGGGAAGCATTATTACCCTGACTTTTCAGGGTTCGCAGAGGGTAGTGCCAAATTATAATGTTATGGGTGTGGCCAAGGCTTCCCTTGAAGCAAGTGTCCGTTACCTGGCTTCAGACCTTGGTCCATACGGAATCAGGGTCAATGCAATTTCAGCCGGCCCAATCCGGACCCTTTCAGCCAAGGGGGTCAAGGATTTTAACCGGATGCTCGAGGGAATAGAGGAAAAAACCCCACTGCGCCGCCTGGCAACGGCAGAAGATGTTGCGGACACGGCGCTTTATCTTTCTGCTGACATGTCTCGGGCGGTAACGGGGACTATACATTATGTAGATTGTGGCTATCATATTATGGGTAGTTAAAAAGTGAGCCAGGGAGGTGTATTCTATGATCGGTCTGGTAGCAGTTCTTAGAATAAAGCCCGGTATGGAGGAAAAGGTAAAAGCGGCAGCGGTTAAGATGGCGGAGAATGTTAGAGAAAAAGAAAAGGAGTGCCTGCTCTATGATCCTTTCATTGCGCAGGACAACCCATCGGAGCTTTATATCTTGGAAAAATACACGAGTGCTGAAGCTCTTGAAGAACATCGCAAACTGCCGCATTATCTTGAATTCAGGGAATCAATACAAGATGCAGTAACCGGCCCGCCAGAGGTAACCATGCTTGATTTTATAGGTTGATTGAAAAATATGATTGCAAAGTTTTTTAATTAGCTTTATCCGGAATTGAGTTGGATCAGGGAGTAATGATCAGGTACTTGCCGCACATGTGGCAGTGATTATATCATCCTGGACCAGATCTATTCGGGTAAGATCAGGTTAATTTTTCAATTTTTCCCGGGATCACTTATTCCACCAACATATTCCTTTTTAAAGTCATTCGTGAAACTTGCTCAATTAAATATCTGTATCTGTCAGAATAATGGTAATATACAATTTTGCAGGTTTGTTGACAGATATGGCGAACTATTTAAAATTACCTGACGTGTATTTTCCCGGCTTTGGTCGTTGTGATATGCAGGGTATAGAGATTCAATAACAAAGGGGCA
This sequence comes from Bacillota bacterium, assembly GCA_051748445.1. Lineage (GTDB taxonomy): Bacteria > Bacillota > Dethiobacteria > DTU022 > DTU022 > T3SED10-7. The sequence continues at coordinate 14,733 of JBNJHL010000020.1, read as the reverse complement.
GGTGGTTACAGAAAATGTGGAATTATGAAAAGCCGGACAACTTGGTCGACTGGTGGAAGGAAAGCGAAAAAAAATTTGGCAGTAATGTTTTGTTCTGGGTGCATAATGGTCAAGGGGGGCTTAACCCGATTAAATATGAAGAAGTCGGGTGGCGGATTGCCAATGCCAGGGGCGGTTTGGCCCAGCTGGGTATTGGTAAAGGTGATGCGGTGGGAGTAATTGCACCAAACTGCCCGGAGTGGGCAGTGCTTTCTTATGCAACCTATGGCCGTAACGGACGCTATATTCCTATGTACGAAAAAGAACTGCCGCAAACCTGGAAGTACATTATTAATGACGGTTCAGTAAAGTTTTTACTGGTTTCTTCTAAAGAGATATATCAGCAGGTCAAAAATTTTACCAGCGAAATTGACTCCCTGGAAAATATTTACCTGATTGAAGGCAGCGGTGAAAACAGCATGGCTGAGCTGGAGGAACTGGGAGAAGCTAATCCGGTCGAGCCGGAAGTGCCTCATTGCGATGATGTCGCTATTTTAATTTATACTTCGGGCACCACTGCCGAACCGAAAGGGGTTTTGCTAACTCACGGAAACCTGACCTATTGTTCCCGGACCGGTCTCAGCTTATTTCCTAACCTTGATGAGAACCAGAGAGGTATTTCAATGCTGCCCTGGGCTCATTCATATGCTTTCAGTGCAGAGTTAAACGGGTGGATCAATATTGGCGGTTCCCTGGGCTTTATGCGGGATGTAACGACCCTGGCTGAAGATCTGACAATAGTTAAACCAACTTATGTAATATCAGTGCCACGTGTTTTTAATAAAATTTATGATGGAATCAATATGAAAATGACTGATGCCGGCGGTATGAAAAAGAAGTTGTTTGATGCTGCCTGTGCCACGGCGAAACAAAAAAGAGAAATGGCAGCTGAGGGTAGTTCCAGCACCGGTGTTAACCTGAAACATGCCCTTCTTGATAAGCTGGTTTTTTCCAAGGTTAGAGACGCTATGGGCGGCAAGGTGGAAGGATCACTTACGGCCAGTGCTGCCATGAACAAAGAGATTGCTGAGTTCTTCTATGATATTGGCATTCCTATTTACGACTGCTATGGATTAACCGAAACTGCACCGGCAGTTACTATGAATAGTCCCGGAGCCTGGCGGATCGGTAGTGTCGGGAAAGTACTGCCCGGGCAAAGGGTGGAAATTGATACATCTGTATCGGAGGAAGGGACAGATGATGGAGAAATCATAGTTCATGGTCCCAATGTAATGAAAGGTTATCATAATAAGCCGAAAGAAACAGCCGCTGTGTTAATGCCTGATGGAGGTTTTCGCACCGGTGATAGGGGCAGGTTTGATGAGGACGGATTCCTGTGGATTACCGGCAGGATCAAGGAACAATACAAGTTGACCAATGGGAAATATGTATTCCCTGCAGTGATAGAAGAAGAAATTAAGTTAATACCCGAAGTTGCCAATGCCATGGTTTATGGAGACGGTAAGCCGTATAATATCTGTCTTGTTCTTCCAGACTTTGAAGTGGCCAAAAGATGGGCTGCCGCCCAGGGAGTTTCAGCAGATCCTCGTGAGCTGCTTGTGAATGAAAAATTCAAGACAGGTCTCACCGAAAAGATAAAAACGTACCTTAGTGAGACATTCGGCGGTTACGAGATTCCCGAAAAATACCTGTTCCTGAAGGATGATTTTACCGTGGAAAACAAAATGCTGACCCAGACCATGAAATTGAAGCGGCGGGTTGTTATCGATAATTATGCTGAGGAGATTGAAAAGTTATACAACTGAGGAATTTCAATTAACCGGGAGAGAGATTGTGTAAATTAAAAAAAATTAACTATTATGAAAAAAGAGCGGGCCAATATGGACCGCTCTTCAAATATGATTCCAGTGGTAAGAGGGGGAGGTTAGAATGTCTTTAGAGGAAGCTGTTTTTAATGTTGTAAAATATATTTCAAAAAATTAATGTTGCAAATAATTTATCAATGTGCTATATTGTAATAAATATTTCTTCATCTTCGGTGATAGTAAAAATACTTAAAGGTGGATCAAGATGACCTTATATAAGTATTTTATTAAAAGAATAGCCTTAACTATTCCTACCCTGATTGGCGTTAGCATTATTGTATTCCTGCTGATTCATATGATTCCGGGCGATCCGATTGATATTATGATCGGGGATCGTATAACTGATGAAACCCGTGAAGCAATGAGAGAAGTGCTTGGGCTTGATTTGCCATTGCATACACAATATTTACGTTGGTTTACCAGTGCATTGCAGGGTGATCTTGGCACCTCAATCAGAAGCACTCAACCTGTTTTCCAGGAGATCTTAGAGCGGCTCCCGGCAACGGTGGAACTTACCGTGGTTGCTTTATTTATTGCTGTTTTATTTGGCATTTTATTTGGAGTTACTGCAGCCAGGCATAGAAATACAATTATTGACCAATCCATGATCGGTTTTTCTTTACTCGGTGTATCGATCCCTATATTTTGGCTGGGGATGATGCTGATTTTCTTCTTTTCAGTCATGCTGGGCTGGCTGCCAGTCTCGGGTCGGCTTTCCACGGATACTGTTATCCCTTCTATTACCGGGCTTTATCTTATTGATTCCCTGATCAGTGGTAATATAGGTGGCTTTATTGATGCTTTAAAGCATTTGCTGCTGCCTGCATTTTCTTTGGCAACGGTGTCTCTGGCCCTGGTAGTGCGGGTAACACGTTCGAGTATGCTTGATGTTTTAAGTGAAGATTATATTCGCACTGCCCGGGCAAAAGGCTTGCAGGAGAGAAAAGTTGTTTTTGTCCATGCCCTTAAAAATGCCATGATTCCTGTTGTAACTGTGATTGGTTTGCAACTTGCCAAGTTAATGGGTGGGGCAATTTTAACTGAAACAGTTTTCTCCTGGCCGGGTATTGGCCGTTTATTAATCAATTCTATTGGCTTCAGGGATTACCCTGTTGTCCAGGGAGTAGTTCTTTTGGTGGCATTTGCTTTTATTTTTATCAATATTGTAGTGGATCTCTTTTATGCTTATCTTGATCCTCGTATACGTTATGAATAGTGTTCTCTGAAGTGAGGTGAGACATTGAATAGCGAGTTTAAACAAGTAATAACCGTTTATAAAAAAAATAAACTGGCTGTGGTTGCCTTCTTCATTGCGATTATATTGATGCTTATTGCCATCATCGGACCCTATATTGCGCCGCATGATCCGATTGAAATTAACCTATCTGCAAAATTTGAACCTGGTTTTTGGGAAGGCAACACTGAACACCTTTTAGGAACTGATAACCTGGGTCGAGATATTTTTTCCAGAATCATAGCCGGGGCCAGGATTTCACTGAGTGTTGGTTATGCTGTAATTGCCATTACCGCGATAGTTGGATTGTCAATTGGTTTGGTTTCCGGATATTTTGGCGGGATTGTAGATATCGTTATCATGAGATTTATTGATATTTTGCTTGCTTTTCCACCACTGCTGCTGGCGCTGGTTATTGCGGCCACTCTTGGTACGGGATTGGATCGAGCTATGCTGGCTATTGCGATTATTTATATACCCAGCCTCGCCCGGATTGTACGCGGATCTGTTTTAACAATAAAAGAAATGCCATACGTAGAAGCTTCCCGGGCCATGGGAGGGGGCAATATTTGGATAATCCTGGGCCATGTTCTGCCTAATGTTGTTACACCGGTAATTGTTTATTTAACGTTGTTACTTGGTGACGCTATATTATACACTGCTGCACTGGGATTCCTCGGTGTCGGTATCGATCCGGCAAGCCCTGAATGGGGTGCAATGCTTAGCGGCGGCAAAGACTTTTTAATACTTGGACAATGGTGGATTACTGTATTTCCAGGGGTCATGATCTTTCTGGCCGTTCTCTCATTCAACCTTTTTGGCGATGGTTTGCGGGAAGCAACAGATTCTAAGCTTCGTTTATAGATAAGACTTTGAAAGGGGTGCGCTTTTGTCTGATTCGCCTTTATTACAGGTTAATAATTTAAAAATTGAATTCCAGACAGACCGTGCCAAAATACTCGCTGTTGATGGTATAGACCTGACCCTTGATAAGGGTAAAACATTGGGGTTGGTCGGGGAATCGGGTTGCGGAAAAAGTGTAACTGCCTTAGCGATAATGGGTTTGTTGCCTCCACATGCAAGGGTATCCGGTCGTATTTATTATAAAGATCAGGATCTGCTCAAGCTGAAAAAAAGAGAAATGAATAATATTCGCGGCAATCAACTTTCAATGATTTTTCAAGAACCGATGACCTCACTCAACCCTGTTTTTACAATAGAATACCAGATGGCAGAAGTGCTTTCTCTGCATAAAGGACAGAACCGTAAAGAAATTCGTAGAAAGATAATTGAGCTTTTAAGCCTGGTAGGTATTCCCAACCCGGATCGTAGAATGAAGGATTTTCCTCACCGCTTAAGCGGGGGGATGAGGCAGCGTGTGATGATTGCCATGGCTATGGCCTGTGAGCCGGATATTCTGATTGCCGATGAACCGACAACAGCTCTCGATGTTACAATCCAGGCCCAGATTCTGGATCTAATGAACGATTTGCAAAATCAACTTCAAACCAGTTTAGTGATGATTACTCATGATCTTGGAGTTATTGCCCAGGTTGCCCACGATGTAGCAGTTATGTATGCGGGTCATATTATGGAATATTCACCGGTAAAGCATCTCTTTGCTGAGCCACTGCATCCATATACAAGGGGATTATTAAAGACAATACCTCAGATTGCCAGGAAACAGAATCGCCTGGAGGAGATTAAAGGAACCGTTCCTCATATGTCTAAAGTTCCACCTGGTTGCCGCTTTAATGATCGGTGCAGTGAACGGATGCCTGTTTGCGTCGAAGAAGTGCCGCCGGTTAAAGAGATAAACGGTAGAACGGTGCGTTGCTGGTTATACAATTAATTGCTGGAGAGGTATGTATGGACCCATTAATGTCTGTTCGCAACCTTAAAATGCATTACCCGATTAAAAAGGTAGACAGCTTTACAAAGTATGATTTGCTTAAGGCTGTTGACGGGATTAATTTTGATCTTTTTGAAGGCGAAACCTTAGGATTGGTCGGTGAGTCTGGATGCGGCAAATCAACTACTCGTAAGCTTCTGCTCTATGTGGAAGAACCGACAGAAGGTGAAGTATATTATAAAGGTTCAAATATTTTTGAAATGAGTAAAGCTGATTTAAAAAAATTCAGGCGAAATGTACAAACCGTTTACCAGGATCCATATTCAAGTCTTAATCCGAAGTGGAAAGTGCTGAAGATGGTATCTGAACCGCTGGTTATTCATAAAATTGGTAACCGAAAGAGCCGTGCTGAAAAAGTTAAAGAGCTAATGGACCTGGTTGGATTAAGGGAAGAATATATTGATAGTTTTTCTCACGAATTTAGTGGTGGGCAGCGACAGAGAATTTCTATTGCTCGGGCATTAGCCCTTGATCCGGAAGTGATTATAGCTGATGAACCGGTATCTGCCCTTGATGTTTCAATACAGGCCCAGGTAATAAATCTTTTTGAGGATCTAAAAAAGCAACTTAACCTGACCTACATTTTTATTTCACATGACCTTAATGTAATTAAGCATATCAGCGACCGGGTTGCCGTAATGTATTTAGGGAAAATTGTAGAGTCTGCCGGAAAAGAAGATCTATTTAATAATGCCAGCCACCCTTATACAAAAGCTCTGATCCGTTCCATTCCTGTACCTGACCCAGAAACTGGTATGAAAATAGCCACTCTTAAGGGTGAGATACCAAGTCCGATTGATCCACCACCAGGATGTGCTTTCCATCCTCGTTGTCCGGAAGTGATGGATATATGTCATTATGTTACGCCTGGGAGGTGCAAAATATCTGAAGGCCATGAAGTGTTCTGCCATCTTTATCAAGACCAAAAAGAAAATAGCAAATAATCGATTATTAGAATACGGCAGTCGCTGGCTAATATTAAGATGAAGCAAGGGGGTGAAAATAAAAAACAACCTGTAATTGCAAGTTGTGAGGGGTTAAAGCTTGAGATAGCTGGTTTTTAAGTGATGAAAATTTATCTAATGAGAGGGCTGAACGAAAATGTCGAAAAGATTTACTTTGATACTGGCATTTACCTTGTTGGTTATTTTATTCTTAGTGGGATGTGGTGCTGAAAGTGAAGATTCTTCGGTTGATGAAGAACCTGCTGATGATACCGCTTCGGAAGAATCTCCCGATAGTTTTGTAATCGCAAGAGGGACTGATGCAAAAACTCTTGATTGTGGCTATGCCTATCATGAAGGTGAGATTGACTTAATGTATCACCTTTATGATGGATTAGTTAAGTTTAAAAATGATGACAGTTTGGAGATTGAACCGGCCCTGGCGGTTGATTGGGAAGTATCAGAGGATGAAAAAATCTGGACTTTCTATCTCCGAGAAGGGGTCAAGTTCCATGATGGAACTGATTTTAATGCTGAAGCTGTCGAGTTCAGTTTTATGCGTATTTTAGATGAGGAACATCCTTATTATGGCCTGGGAGACCAGGGACTGGCTTACATGGATTGGTTACTGTCAGGCGCAATTAAGGAAGTTCGAGCAGTTGATGATTATTCAGTAGAGATTGAGCTCAATGATGTGTTTGGTCCGTTTTTAATGTATATGGGGATATATTCCCAGTTTATTGTCAGCCCGACAGCAGTAGAAACACATGGTGAAGATTATTTCCAGAATCCTGCTGGAACCGGGGCATTCATGCTTGATGAATGGAAAAAGGATGAATATGTTCAGATGTCTGCTAATCAAGATTATTGGGGAGAAATCCCAGCAGTCGATACAATTGTTTGGAAAGTAGTTCCCGATGAATCAACACGTCTGATGGAACTGCAATCCGGTAATGTGCAGGCAATTAAATCAATCTCTCCTGCACAGCTTGACACGATAATGGCTAGTGATGACCTTGAGCTATTTCAGGTTGCAGGTTCAAACTTGTTTTATGCAGCAATTAATCACGAGGCAGAACCATTTGATGATCTTAAGGTGCGTCAGGCATTTATGCATGCGATTGATTTTGATGCTCTTGTAGACAATGTTTACGAAGGATTAGGGACAAGGGCTATAAATCCAATGCCGCCTACTCTTCTGGGCTTTAACCATGATATTGAGCCTTATGAATTTGATCCTGAAAAGGCTGTGGAGTTATTGACCGAAGCAGGTTTGCCAGATGGTTTTTCGATGGATCTCCATGTATTTGCTGAATCAAGGGCATATGTTGGCAGGCCTGTAGATGCGGCTGAGATATTTAAAAGTTATTTGGCAGATGTTGGTATTGATGCCAATGTAATTGTGAATGAATGGGGCACCCATCGTAATATCCTGAGAGAGCATGAACATCAGGTTGGATTCATTGGCTGGTTTGATGTGCCTCACCCGAATAATTTTCTTAACCTTCTGGTGTTAAGAGCGGTGAATAATCAATATGAAAATGCCGAGCTAGATGAACTATCAGACAAAGCTCTGGGAACTAACGATCCTGCAAAGCAAGAACAATATTACAAGGAAATGCAAGAAATAATACACCGTGATGTTGTAGTGGTCCCTATTGCTCATAGTGATTATACTGCGGTCGTTGCTGATGAAGTAAATGGGTTTAGACTGGATTCACTGGGTAATGTCCTGGCTCATGATGTAAGTTACTAGTGACCAGAACTCCAAATACTTTTACAGGGAGCAGGGGTAATTGCTCCTGTTCCCTGTAATCTTAATATAGAAAGGGCTTGCCACAATGATCACAGTTTTTAAAGATGTCGTGTTAATTGATGGTAATGGCGGCACACCAATAGATAAAGGAATACTGGCAATTAATGATGACAAAGTAATATATGCCGGCAAAGCCGATGGATTTGCCTATCCTGAAGATGCAGACATAAACCCTTTGAATGGGAAGACTGTCATACCGGGCTTAATTGACTGTCATATTCATATGGATTTACATGGTCTTTCCGATACTAATGATGAAAATTTTGTAGAGGATAAACTAAGAGCGATTAGGACGGCCCACAATATGCGAAAGACTCTGCAGCATGGCATCACTACAATTAGAAATGCCGGCAGTGTCAATCATATTGATTTTGCTGTGAAAACGGCTGTTGAAGATGGTTGGTGTAATGGTCCTAGAATATTAACTTCCGGTCAGATTATTAGTATGACTGCGATGGGTAATGATTATTTTAAGGGCATGTATATTGAAGCGGACGGAGTCGACGAGGTCAGGAAGGCAGCTCGTCTGCAAATTAAGGCCGGGGCAGATTTTTTGAAAGTAATGGCTACTGGTGCTTATATGAATCCGGGTGGAGTGCCTGGGGCGGTGCAGTACAATCTTGATGAACTGCAGGTTATAGTAGAAGAAGCTAATAAGCTGAATTTACATGTAGCAGCTCACGCCCATGGGGCCCAGGGTATTGTTAATTCAGCCCTGGCTGGTGTCAGAACTATTGAGCACGGGAGTTTTCTTGACGAAAAAGGAATTGAACTGATGCTGGGAAAAGATATCTACCTGGTTCCAACCTATGTAGCCGGTTATCACATTCTTAAGCATGCGGAAACCGAAGCCGTACCAGACTTTATGGTAAGGAAAAATATTGAAATGCGTAAAATCCGTGGGAAAAGTATTCAAAAAGCAATTGACGCAGGAATTAAAGTTGCTTTTGGCTCTGATGCCGGTACCACCCATAACTACCATGGAACGAATGCCATGGAGCTGGTAAATTACGTTAACGATGGGTTTATGAGTCCTCTTGAAGCTATAAGCAGCGGGACACGTATTGCGTCCGAGGCAATAGGTATTAATGACCTAGTCGGCACACTGGAAAAAGGGAAAATTGCCGATTTTGTAATTGTTGATGGTGACCTAACAACAGGGTTGGACCCTTTATTGAACAGTATTACAGCCGTCTATAAAGAAGGGAAAAAGGTTACTGTTGTTGAATAAATAAACAGTCTAACGGCGAATTCTAAGCAGAGGAGATTAGCCTTATTGAAGAATTCACTAAAGAATTCACTGTTTGAAAAGCTCAAAGAAAAGGGGGAAGAGTTAACCCCCAAACAGTCACAGTTAGCTAAGTACCTGCTTAATAACTACAAAACTGCTGCTTTTCAAACTATTGCCCAGATAGCTAAAGAAGCCAATGTAAGTGAAGCAACGGTAGTCAGGCTGGCCACTTTTCTTGACTATGCGGGATTTCCTGAAATGCTTGAGGATTTACAGCAGGTTGTCCGGCATGAACTGGAAGCTTTTGAAACTATTCGTAATACCTATAAGGGTGAGCAGCTCAAGCAGCTCAATATCCTGGAAACGGTGGTTAATAATGACCAGCGAAATATTAACCGCTTATTGGATAGCATTTCTATTGATGAAATTGAAGCAATTGTTGATACAATTTGTGAGGCGGAACAGATTGTCATTGTAGGTTCTTTTTCTTCCGCTTACCTGGCCAAGTATTTTGGTTATAATCTGGGCAAAGTGAAAAAGAAAGTTATAACCTTAAGTGGGGATAGTAAAGATATTTATAACCAGTATTTATCCTGTTGTAGCAAAACTGCTGTTTACATTATATCTTTTCCCCGGTATCCAAACGTTGATCAACTTTTAGGTGAAGCGTTTCGAAAAAAAGGGGCTATTATAGTAGGCATCACAGATAGTTTTCTGTCCCCTTTGAAGGCTGTATCCCATTACATGCTGGTCGTACCCCAGCAGTATACTTCTTTTTCCGATCCCAGCTGTTCTGTTCTTCTTCTGCTTCAGGCAGTAATTATGCGCTATATTTCCCGGAATCCCGAGCAGGCTGAATCTTGTTTACAGGAATTTGATCAATTTGTTGCGAACTTGAAAATATTATAACTTTAAGGTGTAACCAACTTGGATAAGATTTTAGTCATTATTCAGTATAGGTAATTCGCTCCTTTACTAACCCGATTATATTTCCTTGCCAAAAACTCTTGACTTGTGTTTATTAATCTATAAAATCTATGCTGCAAACGGATATAAAAGAGATGAAAAAGTAAAGGAGCGTTGGAAGATATGAGCTTTAGAATTGTTGAGAGGATATTTTCTGATGATGAAACCTTTCCCACCGTTATGCTGGCCAACATTTACGGAACACCTAATGTCAAGGATAACTTGAACAAAATGGAAAGGATTATTGAAGTTGCCCATCGCAAGAAGGTCAATATTCTTATTTTCCCCGAACTTACAGTGACTGGTTATATATGGAAAGCAGAAGATTCCCGTGAAATCAGGGGCTTGATGGCCGAGGGGGAAAATGAACAGATTGCCAGATGGTTGGAAAATATCAAGGGCAGTTTGACTGAAGGGGAAGATGGCCTTGAATATATTATTTAAGGAAATGCCCGTAAAAAAAATGGCGGTTATTATAATTCTACCTTTATTCTGAACCATGCTATCGACTATATGGAAGAGGGCTACATCTATGCCAAGGTTTTTCTCACGCCCAGTGAGCGGCCGTATTTTAAACAGGGCACAGATAAACGATTAAGCATTGATACCAAGTGGGGCCGCTTCGGGTTTTTGATCTGTTATGACCTTTGTTTTGTTGAACTAGCCAGGCAATATGCCTTTATTGACGGTGTTGATGCAATTATCACCCCTGCAGCCTGGCATTCACAAGCTGTTCGTGAGTATGCACTTATGAACACTCGTACCGATCATTATTACGGCTTCCTGTGGGATTTGATGAATGCTTCCAAGGCGGCATACAACCAGGTTTGGAGTCTTGGTTCAAACTGGGTCGGTTTGCACGAAATAAGCCAGGAATATTTCTGGGGAGGCTCCGGGGTCTGGGCTCCCTCGGGTATGAAACTGCTGCAAGCATCCAATATAAATGAAGAGCTGCTAATTATCAGGAATATAGATATTAAAGGCCAACGTGATAAAGAACAGGATGATTTTAATTACCGGATTGATTTCCACGAGTTTTATCGCAACATGGAACATTCGGACTACTGTATACACTATGTTGAAGAAGTAGAGGAATAATAAGCTTACTTTAAAGTTGAGAAGTCACAGCCCAGCTTTCTTAAGTAAGCTGGACATTTCTACATTGGCTGGGTCAACTACTTTGGTTTGGCCGATATGAAGAATAAGGTCAAAGAACTTGATGAATGGATTAGGCGCAGACTCAGGATGTGTATCTGGAAACAGTGGCGTAAAATCAGAGCCAGATATCACAAACTCGTTCAACTTGGGATGGATAAATCCAAGGCATGGGAATACGCTAATACAAGGAAAGGCTACTGGCGCATAGCCGGTAGCCCTATCCTGAATCGCACTCTTACCAAAGAATATTTGGCCAGATTAGGTTTTGTAAGTCTTAGTAACAGATACTCGCAAGTACGTTCATTTTGACGAACCGCCAAGTGCCGAACGGCTTGCTTGTTGGTGTGGGAGGGTCGGCGGCCTAATGGCCGCCCCCTATCCCGATAACTTTGAAGGGTTTGTTATTTAATCAGATTAAACTAAATCTACCGGGAGAGCTAATAAGACTTTTTCGCTGCCGTGTTTCTTTACTGATAATCTGGCCTTTCAGCCCAGCGACCGATATTATTCATTATTGCCTCGGGGTGGTCGAAAACATCCATAAACAATTTATGGTAATAACACTCTTCCGTTGATCGAAGGTCTACCTCCGGGTACTGTTCCCGGTGACGCTTCGCTTCAGCTGAACTAAATTTAGCTTCTATAGCCTGTCCGATAAAACCTACAATACCGCTTCCTTCATCAAACTGTTCTTTTTTACGCCAGGTAATTTGATCCGGAAGCAGGTCGTCTACTGCCCGGCGCAGGATCCATTTTTCTATAGGCGGATTGCCATACAATTTGTATCTGGCCGGTATCTTCATACTCATTTCAATTGCTTCGCGATCTAAAAATGGCACTCTTGCCTCAATTGAATGAGCCATGGTCAGGCGGTCTGCGCGCTGCAGGTTAATATTGTGCAGGGTCGAAACAGAGCGTCGAAGTTCATCCTGCATGACATCATCACTGACATCAAGGTCTTTGTAGTAACTGTAACCGGCAAAAAGTTCATCTGCGCCTTCACCGCTTAAGACCACTTTGACATGTTCACGGGCCAGCCTGGCCGTAAAGAAAGTGGGGATAGCGCTGCGTACCAGGTCCTGGTCATAAGATTCAAGGTAGTAAATTATTTCAGGCAGTTTTTCCATTACTTCATTAACAGTAATCAAGTGTTCATGATGAATTGTATCCAGGTATCGGCTGAGCATCCTGGCAGCCTCCAGGTCCGGGCTACCTTCAACACCGACTGAAAAAGAATGAATTGGTTTGCCGATTATTTGCCTGGAAAGGGCTGTTGTAATGCTGCTGTCCAGACCGCCCGAAAGAAAAACGCCAAGCGGAACATCACTCATCAAGTGCGATTCTACAACTCTTTCCAGGGTCCTGCGCAGTTTAATTGTTAAAACATCAAGCGGTTCATCTTCGACAGCGATGTTTGGCACGGAATAAAACTGCTTGAAACCGCTGCGGGAATCATAATAAGTGCCCGGAGGAAATTCATGAACATCGGCCGATATTGCCGCCAGGGGCTTTAGCTCGGAAGCAAAAGAAAAACCTTTTTCAGTTTCAGTATAATAAAGCGGCTTAATGCCAATTGAATCTCTGGCTACAAACAGGTTTTCACCATCAGCGATGGCAAAAGCATACATGCCCTCCAGCCTGTCAACCAGCTTTGGCCCGATATCTTCATAAAGGTGCAGTACTGTCTCGGTATCGCTTGTAGTCCTGATGTTATGAGTCTCTGATAATGACTTATAGAGTTTGGGGAAATTATAGATTTCACCGTTGGCGATGATCGACATGGTTTCATTTTCATTATTAATAGGCTGGTTTCCGCCTTCAGGGTCCATAATACTCAGTCTGCGGTGGCCAAACATACCGGGTACATCCTCAAATTCTAATTCACCGGCTGCATCCGGACCACGGTGTACCATTACATTGAGCATTGATCGCAGTTCTTCCTGGTTAACTCCGTTCCACATTCCTGCTATTCCACAGATAAATAACACTTCCCTTTCATATTTCAGCTGCATGCGAAATAAGCCAACTGGGATCAATTAAGCAGCAGCCGATTGATAATAAATCAGCAGCTGTACAATCACCAGAAATATTTATTTTTTAAGATGGGACTTTCCTTTTGGGGATTCTCACTGATTTCCATTATACGTAAAGTATAACATAAAATGATTCTTACCGCAAATCGAACTGTATTATAGAGTTACTCTTAATCCTTTTCCGCCTTATTTCTTTTCGGCAGCGCTTTTCCCATTGCTTCGTTAAAAACCCGCCCTGAAGTATGCATGATGGTATCCACACCGTTATCAGTTTGCTCAAACTGCATTGAAGCGAGGCAGGGATAATGAAGACACATCAGGCCGGCCTTGGGGACTGCCTCATCAGCCTTCAAACCGATAATGCGGCGAACAGTGTAGTCGGATGAACCGCAGGGGGCACCCCGTAATACTCTGGCTTCACTGATCAGCCCTTTTTCATCTATATTTAGCTCGAGTTTAGGTTTTCCGAAATACAGGGCAAACTCTCTGATAATATCGCTGGTATAAGGTTCCTTGTTCTTCTCATAAAAGCCGACTGTTTCATCATCAATCGAGCAAAGGGGTTCGGGGAAAACTATAGAAACCCTTTTGCTACCCAATTCCCTGCGCAGCTGGTTGCGTAAGCCGAGCGGAATCCAGGCCGTACTGTCGATAGAAGCGATCACGCTTTTAGCACCGGCTTTTTCTACTACGGCAGGCAGCAGTTGTGCTGCCTGGGACGATTCACAGAGATGCAAAATAAGGTCGGCCGGCATTAAATCACCGGGCAGATATACTTCCGGTTCGTCAATGATGCTCTCGGTAATAGCTGGAACTGACCAGACTTCCACCTTCCAATCTTCCGGTTTTTTTGCCTTTATGTTATCGGCGATACGCTCTCCGTAATGTCCCTGGGTCATAATTAATAGCTGCATAGGTTTTCCTTTCATTAATTAGAGTCTATTGTACCAATTGCTATACATTTATGTATTATACTAAACGGTTAATAACTATTCCAGTTAAATTCAGGAAAGGTTTTTATTTATAATCTTTTCCTATTCCATATCTACGCGTGAACATGAACCAGCAGGCTGCGCAGTCGATTTATCGCTGCTGCCAGCTCAAGGGAGCGGGGCCTGGAATAATCACCGTTTGGTCTCAGTGGATCGGGAGAAAAAACTTCAAGGCCCTGTTCATCAACTATCTGGTCAAGTAAAGTTATAATTTCTTTTAGGGTATGCCTGCCGCTGATATATTCTTTTTGCAGTGCAAAATAGATCATATCACCGATCGCCCGGGTTTGACCTGGTTCAACAAGCTGTTCAACGTAGTGCAAGTTGATATTTTCTTTGCCAAACTGCAGTCCTTTTATCCCCTGTGCTTTAATCTTAACTTTGTGTCCTTTTCTGGGTTCAAAACTGCCGGGCTGAGGGAGACGATTATTAATTTTACCAAAATCATTTCCTCCTTCCGGGATACCCATGCCGCGAATTGGTTCTCCATTGGGGCGCTCAAATTCAACGGCCAGTTCTGGAGGTGACTGGAATGGCACTGCTTTGCTTTTATCAAGAGGGTGTTGATCAATTCCGCTTCGT
>JBNJHL010000019.1:0-20168 GCA_051748445.1 Bacillota bacterium | reverse complement strand
TTAAGCGGAAAATTTTGCAGGGCTTCCCAGTACATCGCCTTTCTTAAAGCTTCCTTTTCCAGCCTGGGCATCCTGACCGTGCGGTAATAGAAGGACTGGGGGTTAAGACTGATGTTTATAATATTGCCCTGCCAGCTGTATTGATCAAGGACTGATTTGATTTTACGGGCCGGCAAATCCGGATTGACCAGCTCACCATTATTAAATGCACCTTCAGGAGTTCTGCTGATGAAACCGCTTGATACGGAAATTATTCCCCGCTGCCGATGCAGCTGAACCATCTTGATCATGGCGCTGCCAAGATCCAGGCCGACGGGGGAAAATTTTCTCCGCCTGGTGGTTGTTTTTCTGCTGCTGTTTTTTATTTTATCAAGTATTGCAGACATAACTTCACTCTCCCAGCCACTCAATTATAATCGGACCACTGGCAGGATCATTTTCCACCAGCATTTTTAATTCGAGACTGTAATCCTCAAGCATCCCTTTGGCAACTACCAGGCGCCTTTCCGGGGCGATATCGATGAATGTTACTGTAAAATTGCCTTGATCGAGAGAACCGCTAACTGCTCCCTGGTAGTAAAAATTTTCCTTTAACACAGCATACCCTGCTTCCAGACCTGATTCTGCCAGGTAGTACTTATTTATATCCTGGTTGTAATAGCCGGTGATTATTTTTTCGTCCAGGCTGTAATTAAGTAATGCAGCACCAAAACCAAGCAGTGCGGCCGAAATAACAAGGACCAGGGGCAGGGCCATCCCGCTTTGCTTGCAACCAGTTTCATTATGCAATTTAGATGTTTTTAACATTTCCTCACCTCAGGGCTTATTGCGGGGTCTGATACTGTCGGCCAGGCAGGCCCGGCAATTATCAATTTCCGCTGCCAGGGTTACTTGCAGCAGCCCATGATTACACTGTTCAAACTCCAGGTCAGTTATGCCCAGCGCGACCTTGTTGTGAAAATAGTTAAATGTTCCTGTCGGGTAAGATTCATAGATCAGTTCTTCTCCTGCCAGGCGGAAACGACGGGTCCTGACATCCGGGCTGATTTTAAACCTTACTTCACTGTTATCATTGTGCAAGCTGTATTCGTGGGCGTATCGAAGTTCAGAAATGATCGTGTCGATTGCAATCCTGGCGCTTTGCTGTGCTTCCATGGAAGCACAGCTGCGCTGCCAGCTGCGTAATCCTAACAGGTAAAATGTACAGGTAGAAACCAGAACAAAGCCTACCAGGCTAAGGGTGATTAAAAGTTCAATTATGGTAAAGCCACCGCTTTGTTTGTGTATTATCATCTGAGTTAACGTGAGCTGAGCAGCCCCTGCAAGCTCTCCTCCTTAACAATTCCCTGGTGATCCCAGGATACTGTAATTTCAATAAGGATCAGTTTTACTTCCAGATCAGGGGTATTTGGACAGCTTAAATTATAGGGCTTGACGGTAGTGACCCTTTCAAATTCGGGGAAGCCGTTGATGTTATTTTCCCTGTGGCTGTTATTTCCATTATCGCTTGAATAGAGAAGCAAGGCGGATTCATAACCAAGAGCTTTAATAGATTCCATCTGCTGGCGGCAAAGGTTAATTGCTGCAGAATTGTGGCCTGCGTTATTAATGGCCAGGAGACTTCCTGAAAACATCATCAGGATAGGGGTTACGATTAAGCCCAGAATGGTAAGGGCAATTAGTAGTTCAATAAAAGTATAACCGCTGCTGCTTTGAAATACGGATTTGTTCACCAGTGCTGCTCCTTGTCCGATTAAACTGCATTGAATAGTGTCGTCTTAGTTTTATTACCGGTTAAGCTCAGTTAAGCAGGTTTATATACCAGTTCCAGATTGATTCGCCCCACAAAACCTGGATGATTGCCGCCAGTGAAAGGTACGGGGCAAAAGGAATAGCATCTTTACGGGTTAATATTCCAAGAGCCATCAAGGAAACCCCGACCAGGGCTCCCAGGAAAAATCCCAGAAACATCACTACAGCAGTGCCGCGAAGGCCGACAAAAAGACCGATCATCGCCATAAGCTTCATGTCACCTGCACCCATCCCGCCCCGGCTGACCAGAATTATGACCAGCATGATTGCGCCACCAACCAGGAAACCGCCAGCTGCATCAAGCAGGTTTCTTTCAACAATTAGCGATGATGGAAGATCTATTAACAAGTTTCCTAATGCGGGAAGGTAAAAGACCAGGCCTGCGATTAAACCGGCGAAAACCAGTTTGTTAGGGACTATCCGGTGTTTCAGGTCAATCAGGGCAATTGCCAGGAGCAGGTAAATCAGGACCAGGTAAAAAAAGGCATTGACTGTAAACCCAAAATGATAAAAAGAGAAAGCAAATAGAATCCCTACGGCCAGTTCAACCAAAGGATACCGGAGACTGATTTCATTTTTACAGTGGCGGCAGCGTCCCCGCAGTATTAAATACCCGAAGATAGGGATTAACTCGACCAGACCCAGTTTAGTTTCACAGGATGGGCACCTGGATGGGGGGAAAACAACCGATTTCTTTGCCGGGAGCCGATATACAAGCACATTTAGGAAGCTGCCAAAGCATAGTCCGACCAGAAAAGAAAAAAGAATTAAACTCGGCGAATATTCTTCCATTAAGCTTTTCAGGACTCCTCTCAGGACAAATAGGTTAAACTGGTTTGATTATTCTTTTGCGATGATAATTATTCGACGCATCCTGGATTATTCCTGCCTGCATTTTATTTATTAAACAGTTTTTGAGAAAAATCTGTATATTATTATTCCATCCTTCCCATCCCTGTGCTATAATAATGCTTAATTATTTCGGGAGTTGTTTGTTTTGCTATCAATTAATGCCCAGACAAAAATGTGTTTGCTGCTCGGAGACCCGGTTGACCATTCCCTGTCTCCGTTATTGCATAATACTGCTTACAAGGCGCTTGGCATGAACTACGTTTACCTGGCTTCAAGGGTGGAAGAAGAAATGGTTGGTGAAGCAGTCTCCGGGTTAAGGGCGCTATCTGCTGCCGGTGCTAATGTTACAAGCCCCCACAAAGAAGCGGTTATACCATACCTGGATTCTGTTACAGAAGAAGCAAGCAGTATTAGTTCCGTCAACACGATAGTGAACCGAAATGGGCACCTAGACGGTTCTTCCACAGACGGAGCCGGGTTTTACCAGGCGTTAAAGCATTCTGCGCCGGATTATGACATCAAACAGCCCCTGCTGGTGATTGGCGCCGGAGGTGCTGCCCGCGCAATTGCCTTTACAATGGCCGGAAGTGGCTCTAATGAAATCCTAATTGCCAATCGCAGCATAGGTAAGGCCGAGAAACTGGCGGATTTAATAAACAAAAAAACCGGGATCAAGAAGTGTTCCGCGCTGTCTCTTGATGATGATCGACTGGTTGAGGAAATAAAGCGTTTCCGGCTGTTTATTTATACTCTTCCAACCGATCTTGAACGGTTTATTGCCCTGCTTTGTAAAAGCGGCATTTCTTTTAGTAAAAGTATTTGCGTTGATCTACGCTACAGTCCTGCTGAAAGTGCCGTATTGAAGCAGTTCAAACAGCTTGGAGGCCGATCCTTTAATGGCCTCGGCATGCTTCTATGGCAAGCAATTATAGCTTTTGAAGAAATAACCGGCAGGAAGGCGCCGGTTAACGAGATGCAAAGGGTAGTTAAATATTAACTTACCAGTTCGTAAATGAAGAAAACGCTACAATTAAATATCGAGGTGAGCTTATTGGCAATACAGGGTAGGCGGCGCCTGGAATCAGCGCTGCTTAAAGCCGGCTTAATCAATACAGAACAATTAAATCCAGCACTGAAAGAACACAAGATCCAGGGTAAACGTTTAAGCAAATACCTGATTGACAATAAGCTCATAACGGAAGAAGATTTTTTTAATGTTTTAGAGGAACACTTCAAGATTCCCCGGATTGAACCTGCGCAATTAAATATTTCTCCGGAAACTGCTGCCCTGCTGCCGGAGGAAACTGCAAAAAGGCTCAGGGTTATGCCGCTTTCTGTTAATGATGGACAGCTTACTGCTGCCATGACCGATCCTCTTGATTTAACCTGTCTTGATGATCTGACCCTGCTAACCGGTATGGAAATTAATCCGGTTGCCGCAAGGGAAAGTACCGTTAATTACTTGATAACCCAGTTTTATGGCATCGATCGCTCAAGAGAAGGCAGCGTAGTAGTAGAAGAGGACAGCGAAGTCCATTTAGACGAAGCGCCGGTGATCGGCATGGTGAATTCTCTTATCGAAAGAGCTGTTGATGAAGAAGCCAGTGATATTCACCTGGAACCGGCTGAAGATACTTTAAGAGTTAGGCTGCGCCTGGATGGCATACTCCATGATTTAATTGCAATACCCGGTCATGCTTCCGCCAAAATTGTTTCCAGGGTAAAGATTATGGCAAACCTGGATATAGCTGAACGAAGGCTGCCCCAGGACGGCAATATTAACTGGCAGGGTAACAGCGGAGATATCAGTCTTCGGGTCTCGACCCTGCCAACAGTTTTGGGGGAAAAAGTTGTCATTCGCCTACTTGAGAGGGAAAAGATTGTTCTGCCTTTGGAAGAGTTGGGCTTTTCGCGGCAAAATTACAGCGCCTTGTTGGGATTGCTGCTGAACCATGCCGGCCTGCTGCTGGTAACCGGTCCTACCGGTTGTGGAAAAACGACAACACTTTATTCAGCTTTGCACTATCTGAACCGCCCCGAAGATAATATAATAACAGTAGAGGATCCGGTAGAATGCCGTTTAAAGGGGATTAACCAGGTCCAGGTTAACCAGAGAATTAACCGGACTTTTGCCAATGCCCTGCGCTCAATCCTGCGCCAGGATCCCGATGTTGTAATGGTCGGTGAGATCAGGGATCTTGAAACTGCTAAAATAACCACCCAAGCTGCGTTTACCGGCCACCTTGTATTAAGCACGCTGCATACGAATAATGCGGCCGGTGCGGTAACCCGGCTGATTGATATGGGCCTTGCGGATTACCTGGTCACTGCCTCCCTGGTCGGAGTGATTGCCCAGCGCCTGGTTCGCAAAATATGTAAACACTGCAAAGAGGAATATATTTTGAGCGATGACGAAAAACACTTTTACCGGCATAATCTTAGAAAAGAGCCGCCGCAGATATTGACCCGGGGAACCGGTTGCCGCTTTTGCAATAATACCGGTTACCGGGGTAGAACTTCTATCCAGGAGGTCATGGTCCTTGATCAACAATTGCAGGATTACATTTTACAGGGAGTAACGGCTGAAATATTACAGCAAAAAGCGATTGAACAGGGGATGACACCCCTGATTCTTGACGGATTGTGGTCAGTGGAAAATGGCATAACTACAGTCAACGAAGTGGTCAGAACAACTTTTAGCAGCATTGCCGATAATACCGTGGAAGGATCCGAAAAAAATACCGCGGTAATGGCCCGGCTTTTTAGATCTAATATTTAAGTTAACTATTAAAGCGCAAAACTTTTTCCAGGGAGTATAATAATGTTAAAAAGTGAAAAAGGCTTTACATTAATTGAGCTGATTTGCGTTGTTATGCTGCTTGGCATTATTTTTACGATTGCCACCCCGGTTCTGGCTGATTTTGGCCAGAAAAGAAACCTTGATTTGACCGCACGAACGCTGGCTATAGATATTCGAAAGACCAGGCAAAAAGCGATCACCACAGGCTGGGGCCAGTTAATTGAAATGCGGATCCATGTTGATGATTACCGGATTAAAGATGGGAAAACAAACGAGCAGCATACAGTAAAATTACCAGCGGATGTTAGCTATCTTTCTAATAACTTTCCCCTGAAAGACGGTTACCGGGTTTTGTCATTTGGCCGCAACGGGGCTCCAAATAGCGGGGGAACGGTAGCATTAATTAATAACTCCGGAGATGTTCTCTACATTATTGTCACTCCGGCCACAGGCAGGGTCAGGATTGATGATGAGCCGCCACAGCACTGGTAAAATGGAGGCGAGTATGGCTGGTAATAATTATAGCGACCAAAATATAATACTGATCGGGATGATGGCAACTGGCAAGAGCGCAGTAGGTAAAGAACTGGCAGCCAGGTTGAGCAGAAAATACCTGGATACCGATCAGCTTGTTGAAGAAAAAGCAGGGATGACTGTTGCAGAAATATTTGCATCTTACGGTGAATCTGAATTTAGAAAATATGAAAGCGAAATTATCGCAGGGTTACCGGAATATCCCCGGGGCAGCCTGGTGGTAGCAACCGGTGGAGGGGCTGTCATTAGTGAAAAAAACAGGGTCAACCTGGGCCGGGCCGGCCTAATTGTTCTCTTAACAGCAGATCCGGAAGTTATTGTCAGTAGAGCGCTTTTAAAAGGTGAGCGTCCCTTGCTAATGGGCAAAGATCCAGAAGCAAAGGTGAAAAAAATAATAAAAGAGAGAGAACCTTATTACCAATGCTATAACCTATGCCTCAATACTGATCAAAAAAGCATTGAAGAGCTGGCGTCTGAGATTATTGAAAAATTAAAATCCGAATAGATGTTTTTTCGCCAACAGGCAGGATTTTTTTGCTGACGGGGGAAATAGAAAGATCAGAGATATCCCGGAAGGTGGCCTGTGTATGCCTGAAGTAATAATATTAGTTTTACATGGTCCAAACCTGAACCTGCTCGGCAGCAGGGAGCCTGAAATTTATGGCAGAGAAACCCTGGAACAAATCGATGCTTTATTGAAAGAACGCGCTGCAGGGTTGCAGGTTAAACTGGATTGCTACCAGTCAAACCATGAAGGTTCACTAATTGATAAAATCCAGTCAGTCGGACAGGATTGCAGCGGCATTTTGATTAATCCCGGGGCCCTGACTCATTACAGCTATGCCCTGCGTGATGCCCTGGTTGGCTCTGGACTGCCCCTGGTTGAAGTACATCTCAGCAATACTTTTGCACGCGAATCTTTCAGGCATCACTCGGTTATTTCCCCTATTGCCAGTGGAGTTATTTGCGGTTTCGGCTCTGACAGCTATTTCCTTGGATTGGAAGCTCTCGTTAATATCATTAAAAAAAGAAGGTAGGCCGTATTATAAATTGAACCAGGTTAAGCATTTAACAGAACGGTTAGAAAAAATCCGGCAGCTAATCAGTGAAGAAGGCTTAGATGCCCTGGTTATAATAAGCCCTAAAAATCGTCGCTATTTAAGCGGGTTCCTCGGGACGGCGGGAGTACTGCTAATAAGCAAGGAAAAAGCACTGCTGGTAACAGATTTTCGCTATATTAGCCAGGCAGAAAATCAGGCTCCGCTGTTTGAGGTGATACGCTGGCAAAATGACCTTTTTAAAAGTATTGCTCCCCTGGTAGGGGAAAACGGCTGGGAAAAGATCGGTTTTGAAGCAGGGCAGTTAGTATATTCAACTTACGAAGAAATGAAAGAAAAGCTGTCTGCGGAACTGGTACCGGTTAAAGAAACCGCTGAGAAACTGCGAATTGTAAAAGATTCAGAGGAAATAGCATTGATGCGCAGGGGAGCGGGGGTGTTGGACCGGGCTTTTTTGATGATTCAAGAAACTGCAAAACCTGGAATGACTGAGAGGGAGCTGGCCCTGGAACTTGAAATATATTTACTACGAGAAGGGGCGGAAGAAAAATCTTTCAACTTTATCGTGGCTTCCGGGCACCGAGGTGCTTTGCCTCACGGGGTAGCAAGTGATAAAATAATGCAAAGTGGTGAGCTGGTAACCATAGATTTCGGCAGTATATTTGGAGGATATGCTACCGATATGACCCGAACAATCGCGATAGGAAAAATTAACGGACAGCAGAAGGAAATATATGATATTGTTTACAAAGCGCAACGTGAAGCTGCTGCTGTGGTCAAGCCGGGACTGCCTGTAAATGAAGTGGATGCTGTAGCCAGGACTATTATCAAAGAAGCCGGTTACGGAGAATACTTCGGGCATGGGGTTGGACACGGGGTGGGGCTGGAAGTTCACGAACAGCCAACTCTAAACCATCTAAAAACAACCGAGCTTAAGCCGGGGATGGTTGTAACGATCGAACCGGGAATATACCTTCCGGATATGGGAGGGGTTCGGATTGAAGATATGTTTGTAATTACAGAAGAGGGCAGGGAATCTCTGACTAATAGCCCGCGTGAACTTATATATTTATAATCAAGTTATTTTGAAGGGCAGGAATGGCAATGATTTCAACAAATGAATTTAAAACAGGTATTACTATTGAGATGAATGGCGAAATCTACAGTGTTCTAGAATTTCAACATGTCAAACCGGGTAAAGGTGCGGCCTTTGTTCGTTCCAAGCTGAAAAATTTGCGTTCTGGATCTACAGTTGATCATACTTTCAGGGCGGGCGAAAAAGTTGCCCGCGCGCACCTGGAGCGCAAAGAGATGGAATACCTGTATCGTGATGAAGACACTTTTTATATGATGGACTCCGAAACCTACGAACAGCTGCCACTTCCGGTTGAAACAATAGGAGAGGAAAGCAAATATCTCAAAGAAAATGATCGCCTGGTTGTTGTCATGCTTGGTGATGAAGTGGTAGGCGTGGAAACACCAATTAATGTTATACTCGAGGTGGTTGATACGGAGCCGGGTATAAAGGGAGATACAACTTCAGGAGCAACTAAACCTGCAACCTTGGAAACAGGTCTGGTTGTTCAGGTGCCGCTGTTCATTAACAGTGGAGATAAAATTAAAATTGACACACGGAACGGCTCTTACCTGGAAAGGGCTTAAGCTTGATACTAAATAGGGAGGGATTAGCAATGACTGATGATCTAAAAGCAAGAGTTTCATATTTACGTGGGTTTGCAGAAGGACTGGAATTGGGAGAAGAAAGTAAGGAAGAGAAGGTGCTGCAGCGTATTATCGGTTTGCTCGAGGATATGACTGACGAAATTGAGCAACTCAGTATTGAAAATGAAGAGCTTTTTGAGTATACCGAGGCTATTGACGATGATTTGACCGAACTGGAAGATGATTTTTATGAAGAAGAAGATGAAGAAGAGGAAGACGAATATTTTGACGATGAGCTTGCAGGAGGATTTGCCGGTGGTTTTTCTATGGAATGCCCCAACTGCAGGGAAATTGTCGTTGTTGATGAAGATATTCTCGATCATGATGATTCGATTGAAGTTACCTGCCCAGGCTGCGGTGAAGTAGTTCTTGTAGACGATGAAGAATGGGATATGGATATTGAGGAATCGCCCGACGAATTAGATAAGGAAGAATAACCAACCATGCGACAATCGGTTGTCACTCAGGTTGTCCGCTTGTTAAATTGAATGGATTGTGGCAGTCTGTTATAATAATGTTAGTAAAAGAAATCTTTTCAGAGCAAATTTAGAAACGGGAGGTTAGTTTAATGGCACAAGAAGAATTTCGCACTTTGCCAACAGAGCTAGGTGTAGTAAAAATCGCCGATGAAGTTGTTTCTATAATTGCCGGACTGGCTGCTACAGGAATTGAGGGTGTTTCCTCGATGAGCGGAGGAATAGGCGGTGGAATTGCAGAAGTGCTCGGGCGCCGCAACTTTTCCAAGGGTGTTAAAGTCGAGGTAGGAGAAGAAGAAACAAAAATTGAGATATTTATTATAGTTGATTACGGTGTACGCATCCCTGATGTGGCATGGGACATCCAGGAATCAGTAAAAAAAGCGGTTGAAACTATGACCGGCTTAAGAGTAACGGATGTAAATATTCATATCCAGGGTGTTCACTTCCCCAAAGATGAAGAAGAACCAGAAGAGCAAGAAGAAAAGGAAAGTGAAATAGTTGAAGTGCAAGAAGAAGAAATCAAATAGCAGTAAAGGGATAGTTAGTGCGGAGAGGGGGAAGTCGTATTGAGAGCTGTAGGCCGTATATTGATGTTGTTTATTGCATTGGTGCTTATTGGTGGAGCTTTATTTCTGGCATTAATAAACTATGATCTTATACCAGGACTGAACGAGGCATTTCTTATACCAGCATGGGCTGGCGAAAATGTAATGATTGCCGGTATAGCAATACTTGCCCTCATTGCAATAGTTCTGCTGGCTTTTAGTTTCCGCCCGGCGAAGAAAACCAATGATGCAGTCTTAAAAAGCAGTGAACATGGGGAAGTAGTTATTTCAATAGCTGCTGTGGAAGATATGGTTTTAAGGATTGTCCAGCAGATAAACGGTATCAAAGATATAAGCAGGAAAGTCGTATTTACAAATGAAGGTTTTATAATTAACATAAGCATTGGTGTTAAGCCTGATGTTGCACTGCCCGGTCTGATTAGTGACCTGCAGGCAAGAACCAAGGAATATGTTGAAGAGATCACCGGTATAAAAGTGCTGGAAGTCAAAGTGAACGTTGAAAATCTTAGCACAGAACAGTCTTCTTCAAAGAGCTAAAAATAAACGGTACACTTTAAAAAGGAGGAGCAAGCGTTGTCCGAACAAAACTGGTGGTATGTAGTCAAGGAACACTGGGGTAAAATACTGGGCGGCCTGCTCGGTCTAATATTTGCAATTTTAGTAATTAACATCGGGTTTTGGTGGAGCGTATTTGTGTTCTTGTGTGTAGGGATCGGCTTATTGATCGGCTGGAGGTTGGATGTCAGCAAAAATGTTGGCCGTTACTTAGACCGAATTTTCGCTCCCAGGGATGATCAATAATAATAGACAGGCTATAAGGGATTGAAAAGTTTGCTATAGTTTCCCCTGTAGCCTGTTTTATTTTGACTCTTTTGCATCAATAATGATGGAGGTACTAATCAATTGTCCCGTCGATTAGCCAGAGAAATTGCATTTAAAGCCCTCTTCCAGGTTGATGTGGGGAAATGCCGTACTGAAATGGCTTTGCGGCATTTACTTGAAAGTCATAACCTGGAACAGTCTGAACGTAATTTTATTAACGAACTAGTTGTAGGCACGGATCAAAAGAGGGCTTTTCTGGATGAGATTATCAAAAAGCACCTGGTTAAGTGGGAGCTAAGCCGACTTTCAGCCGTAGATCGAAATTTGCTCAGGTTGGCCCTGTACGAGATTAATTACAGGCCGGATATACCCCATGCTGTTTCTATCAATGAGGCCCTTGAACTGGCTAAAAAGTATGGTAGCAGCAGTGAGGCTGTTGGTTTTATAAATGGAGTTTTAGACCGCTCAGTAGGAGAGGCCTTTGAAAATAAAAACTGAAAAATTTTTGGCCCTGGGCATTGATACATCTGCTTATACTACCTCGCTGGCCATTGCTGATCAGGACGAAAAATTAATAATTGATCAACGAAAAGCGTTACCAGTAAAGGCAGGGAAGCTTGGTTTGCGTCAATCGGAAGCAGTATTTGCCCACCTCTCTAATCTGCCAATGCTGTTGGAAAAATGTCAGAAAAAGTATGATTCTGAAGCAATTGTAGCTGTAGCTACTGCTGCAAAACCAAGGCCGGTCAAGGGTTCATATATGCCGGTATTTAAAGTAGGTGAAGCCTTTGGTTCTTTATTAGCCCGGACCATGGGTTTTTTTTATTTAGTTTCAACCCACCAGGAAGGGCATGTGATGGCCGGGTTATGGTCGGCTGGAGCACCCGAAGGAAAATACCTTGTCCTTCATCTGTCAGGAGGAACAACAGAAATAATCTCCTCTGAAGAATACAGTCCAGGCCACTTAAAACTGACATTGCTGGGAGGCAGTTCCGATTTGAATGCAGGTCAGTTTATTGATCGAATCGGACAGGCTATGGGGTTGCCTTTTCCTTCAGGCCCGGCGCTGGAGCAGTTGGCCAGAAATGCAGCTGGTGAGGAAATCGATTTGCCGGTTGCGGTGAAAGGTTGTGAGATTAGTTTTTCCGGCCCGGCCAGCCAGGCAGAAAGGTTACTGCAAAAAGGTTGTGACCATGCCGTCCTGGGCCGGGCAGTCGAAAAATGCATTGCTGATTCCCTGTGCAGGGCTGTCTCCAACCTTGAAGTAAAAAAAGAAGGTTATAAAGGATTGCTCACAGTAGGGGGAGTGACTGCTAACCGCTATATTAAAGACCGGCTTGCAAATAAACTGGAGAAATGGGATTTTTATAGTTCAAGCCCGGACTATGCTTCCGACAATGCTGCAGGCATGGCAGTTCAGGCCGCGAGGACATACAAGCAGGCAGAATTGGTTAAAAAAGAATAAAAGGAATTTATTAAAAGATGACGAAGAAATAAATTGGCAATTTCGAAGGCATTTAAATGCTTGAAGTTAGAACAATTTGATAAGAAATTTATAAGTAGTGGGGGAGAGAGAGGGATAAATGTCCAAAGTAATATTTAGCAGCTGGAACGGAAAAATTGTTGATGAGCGTAAAAAAGAAAATGATGATCGAATTAATTTAAATGATCTCAATATCCCTATTCAGTATGATCAAAAAGATATTAAGGCAATGATTGGCTGGGCCGGGCTGGTAATAGTTGACCCGGATCTTAATATTGTAAGCTCCCTAAACGAATATTATAAAAATGTGCAAAAGGAGTCATGCGGACGTTGTGTCCCCTGCCGCGCAGGCAGCAAAATTATTGCAGACTGCCTTAAAAATTTATTAAACGGAAACGGCTGCAAAAAAGATCTTTCTTTCCTCAGAGAAGTGGCTTGTTTAATCAGAAACGGATCGCTCTGTGAGCTTGGTATTTCTTCACCGGTTCCTCTTCTTGATGCGCTGGATTATTTTAATGAGGATTTTGAAGCGCTAATTAATGGTAAAGAAGGGAAACCGAAAGATGGAAACTATTCCTATCATCCGATTTTAACCGCTCCCTGCCGTAACGGCTGTCCTGCCCATATAAATATTCCCGCCTACATTGAATGTATCAAGGAGGGCGATTATGAAGGGGCTCTTGCTGTAAACAGGGAAAAGACACCTTTGGTTGGCACATTGGGCAGAGTCTGTGTGCACCCCTGTGAGTCAAACTGCAATCGACAACCTTATGATCAATCTTTGTCAATCAGACTTCTGAAGCGCTATGCTGCAGATTTTGGCGCCAGGAATGATTACGATCGTAAAATTAAGATCAAAAAGGCACCTCCTACCGGCGATAAGGTTGCCATCATTGGTGCCGGACCGGCCGGCTTAAATGCTGCTTACAAACTGGCCCAGAAAGGTTACGGCGTGACAATATATGAAGCCCTGCCGGTAGCAGGTGGAATGCTTGCTGTAGGCATTCCCAGCTATCGGCTGCCGAGGGATATTTTAAACGCGGAAGTGGATCTGGTAAAAAGTCTTGGGGTAGAGTTTATTTATAATACCAAGGTCGGTGAAGATATTACTATTGATCAGATCTGGGAAAAAGGCTTTAAAGCAATATTTATTGCCAGCGGACTTCATGACAGCGCAACAATGGGTTGTGAGGGAGAAGATCAATGCTACATGGGCTATATGCCCGGAGTTGAATATTTACGTAAGATAAACCTTGGTGAAACGGTCAAGCTTGGAAACAGTGTTGCCATTATCGGTGGTGGCAATGTTGCCATGGACTGTGCTCGCTCAGCTGTCCGCCTTGGTGTGAAGGATGTTCACCTGATCTACCGCCGCAGCAAAAATGAAATGCCGGCAAATAAGGCTGAAATTGATGCTGCGGAAGAAGAGGGTGTTCAGTTTCACTTATTGGCCAACCCCACCTGTATTCTTGAAGATAGCGGGGCAGTCAGCGGTATGGAGTGTGTCAAAATGGAGCTGGGAGAGCCTGATGAAAGCGGACGCAGGCGCCCTATCCCCGTGGATGGTTCTGAATTTATATTAAGCGCAGATACGGTAATCCCGGCCATTGGTCAGGTTGCCGATTTTTGTTTTTTAAATGATGATTGTGGGATGGATGTTACAAAGTGGGGAACCCTGGTAGTTGATGAAGAAACGATGGCCTCCGAGTCCCCGGGTATTTTTGCCGGTGGCGACGCAGTACTGGGTGCAAGCACAGTAATAGAGGCAATTGCTTCAGCTAACCGTGCAGCTGAAGCGATAGATAAGTATTTACGGGAGGGCAAAATCTACGTCAGTAAAAATACCAGGCTGGAAAAGCATATTGAGAAGGCTGGTGTATACGAGGAAAAGATAGTCCCTGAAATGATTGGCGAAAGAAGACGGCAGGAAGAGGAAGTAATGCCGGTGAAGCAAAGAATGAGTGATTTTAGTGAAGCCGAGCTGGGCTTTAGATACCCTTCAGTTGCAGTGGAGGAAGCCAGGCGTTGTGTTAAATGCCTGCGCCTGGGAATGATAGTTGTCGAGGCGGGGAGGGAAAGTAATGAGTAAAACAGTTAGCTTACATATTGATGGAAAGAAAATATTTGCAGATCAAAGCGCTACCATTTTAGAAGCTGCCAGACAGAATGGGATTAATATTCCTACCCTTTGTTATCATCCCCGACTGGAACCACTCGGGCATTGTCGGATCTGTATAGTAGATGTACAGGGTCTGGAAAGACCTGTGACGTCCTGTGATAACCCCGTAACTGATGGAATGGTAGTTACTACCAGTACTCCGGAGCTGGAGGCGATGCGCAGTGCAACTTTGGAAATGGCCCTGGGGACTCACCCTTATAAAGACTGCCTGACCTGTGTCAGGACAGGAACCTGTGAATTACAGGATAATGCCTATACCTACCAGGTATCGCTGCCTGAACAAATTGGACGCGATATTCCGGCAGAAAAAGATAGCAGCAGCTCCTTTATTACCAGGGATGAGAAAAAATGCATCCTGTGTGGCCGTTGTATTCAGATCTGCCGGACCGGCCCAGGCTGTTTTGTCTATGAAATGATCGGCACCGGTGTTAATACCAGGGTTGTCCCTTACCGTGAAGGACGGGAAGTCAGCCTGGAAGAAGCCGGTTGCATTTTCTGCGGCCAGTGTGTCGATGTCTGCCCAGTTGCAGCTTTAACCGAGAATGGCCGTGAGCGCGGCGGCAGGGAATGGGAACTGGAAACTTATCCCGGTTTCTGCATAGATTGTTCACTGGGCTGTTTCCTCGAGCGAAAAGTATACGATGATCAACTGATCAGGGTCACAGTACCCGCTGAAGGAGATAAAGCGGGCTGGTTATGCCGCAGAGGAAAATTTGGCTACTTTGAACATAAAGCAGAACAACAGGTATCTGATGATATATATGATAAAGCGATTGACGCTATTAATACTATTAAAAATAAGTATGGGCCTGAAAAGATTGCGATCACTGCCGCTGGCCAGTTAAGCATTGAGGAAAACTATTTGCTGCAGAAATTAGCCCGGCATACCTTGAATACAGCTAATATAGATCTCGGTGCAGAGGATGCCTGGATAAAAGCATATACCGGTATGCTTACACTAACCGGCCTGGAATTTGAAGGCCCAACTCCTGCTGCCCTTAGCACTGCCGGCAGTGTAATTGTGCTGGGAACCGGGCTTTCCGAAAGTCACCCTGTAGCAGACATGGCCATAAAAAGTGCCGGTCGTTTCGCAGAGGCGGATATAATCAGGTCTGGAATCAAAGAAGAAAATGCTACAAGCTGGAATGAGGTTGATTTTAATCTTACTGCAGGAAAAGAGACAGTTCTGCTTGAGAGTATATTAAAGCTAATGCGTGGTGAAAACAGTGAGCAGGTAGCTGCTGATAGCGGACTGGACCATGATAAGTTGACTAAAACAATAGAGTTATCAAAAATGCCGGACTGTTACCTGGTAGTGTGTCCTGATTATTTTGTAAAGGCAAACCAGGAACAGGTTACCACTCTGTTGGAATTTGCAAAGGAAAGTGGAATTTGCGAAAAAGGGCTCAGCCGGATGATGCTGCTTTCAGCATTTAGTAATGCCGCCGGCTCCCTGATCGCCGGGGGCACGCCATATTTTGGACCGGGACTTAATTCTTTAAACGGTTTTGAGGCTGTCAACAGAGAAGGCTTGGCAGATGCAGTTGAACAGGGTGCTTTAAAAGCCCTGATATCTTTCGGAACTCCACCTGAGGCTGTTAAAACCGATCACCTAGAAACCCTGGTTTTAATCGGTAATGCTGGTCAAAGTCCTGTTAGTAAAAACATTATCACCTTTGCGGCTCAACCAATTGAAACTAAGGAAGGTTTGTTTGCCGATTATATGGGTAGAATTCGTTTAAACCAGGCAGCCCTGGAGCCCGAAAATGAATGTGCTCAAGATTGGCGGGTAATTCTTAACCTTGCCAATAAGCTTGGTGCTAAGTGGCAATACCAGTCATTAGAAAATGTTCGTGAAGAGTTGGAGGACCTGATTGCAGAATAACATTATAGTTTTGAAGGTCTCAGAGTTAAACCGCTATATAAAGGGTTTAATCCATGGAGATCCCCGTTTGCGCGATTTGTGGGTGGCGGGGGAACTTTCTAACTTCAAACACCACCGTTCAGGACACATGTATTTTACATTGAAAGACGGTAATTCTGCCCTGCGCTGTGTTTACTTCCGCAGGGATAATGAACATTGTACTTTTAAGCCTTCTGATGGAATGGAAGTCATTGTACACGGCAATGTTTCCGTTTATGAACCATCCGGTGTTTATCAGCTTTATATCTTTGATATGGAACCTGCCGGAATGGGCTCGCTGTATCTTGCCTACGAGCAGTTAAAGTCACGCCTGGAAGAAGAAGGGCTTTTCAAAGCGGAGCAAAAGAAGAAACTGCCCCTCTTACCTCGCAAAATTGGACTAATTACTTCTCCTACGGGAGCCGCGCTACAGGATATGCTTGCCACTTTCAAAAAACGGTTTCCCCATGTTGAGATCCTGGTGGTTGAAAGCCTGGTTCAGGGTAGCGGGGCGGCCGGAGACCTTGTTCATGCAATCAAATTGCTTGATGAAAAAGAAGAAGTGGAACTGATCATTCTTGCTCGCGGAGGAGGTTCGATAGAAGACTTATGGCCCTTTAATGATGAAGCTGTAGCCAGGGCCGTTTTTAAAGCCAAAAAACCTATAATATCAGCGATAGGACATGAGACAGATTTTACGATTACCGATTTTGTGGCTGACTACCGGGCACCAACACCAACAGCAGCTGCAGCTGCAGCGGTACCTGACCTGGAAGAGGTACAAGAGCGCTTAAAACAGCTCAGCGAAAGAGCCGCCCTTACTTTAAGAAGAAGGTTACAAAGAGAAAAACAAACCCTTGATTATATAGTTAGTGAGCGCTTTTTTAATTTGCCAAAATACAGGGCAAAAAAAGCACGGGAAACTCTGCAACTGCTTTGCACAGGATTGAACCGTAACACAGTACGGCTGCTGCAGTATAAAGGTATGAAACTGGGAGCCCTGCAGGATAAACTGGATAGTTATAGCCCCCTGCAGGTAATGAACCGCGGTTACTGTTTTTGCAGAGATAAGGACAATAATATTATCAGAAGCGTTAAAAATATTGAAAAATATACTTTGTTGAAATTAAATTTTACAGATGGACTGGCCCGCTGCCGGGCTGAAGAAATTGAGGAGGGCAATATTCTTGACAGCTAAACAGAAAAAAAACGAAAATATGAGTTACGAGGAAGCTGTAAAAAAGCTTGAAGAAATTGTAAACCGTCTTGAAGATACTGATATACCCCTCGAAGAATCTCTTGCTTCATTTCAGGAAGGGGTAGCCCTATCAAGATATTGCCGTGAAAAGCTTGCAGAAATTGAGTATAAAGTTGATTACCTGTTGAAAGAAGAACAGCAAACTTTACAGGGGATTAATTGTGAAAAAGCAAACAATGTTCAGGTTGATGACGGGAGCGAAAATGGCTGATGATAAATATCGAGGAGTATTTGGAGGAAAAAAGGAATTCAGTGAATATTGCCCTGATAAATCAGCTTCCTAAGAAGGCTCCTTCGTCCATAATTGAAGCAATGCGCTATTGTCTTGAAGCGGGCGGGAAAAGGCTGAGGCCGATATTAACATTAGCTGCGTCAGAGACAATCAAGGCAGTTGATGATAACCTGGTTAATCTTGCCTGTGCCCTTGAATATATCCATACTTACTCGCTTATTCATGATGACCTGCCTGCAATGGATGACAGCAATCTGAGAAGGGGAAAACCAACCTGTCACTGTGTTTATGGAGATGCGCTGGCTATTTTAGCCGGCGATGCGCTGCTAACCCTGGCTTTTGAAACGATTGCCCGTTATGGTCAGCTGGAAGGTAATGCTGAAAAAGCTGTGAAAATAACTACCCTGCTCAGTAAATCAGCCGGTATGGGCGGGATGATCGGTGGACAGGTTCTGGATCTTGAAGCAGAAGGAAAAGAACTGTCAATTAGGGAAATAGAGAATATATCTGAATTAAAAACCGGAGCCCTGCTAAAGGCATCAGTAGTTTGCGGAGCTATTGCCGCAGATGCCAGTGAAATTGAGCTGAAAAAGTTTGCAACATATGCAGAAAATATAGGCACGGCATTTCAGATAACTGATGATTTACTTGACTATGAAGGAACTGCTGAAGAGCTTGGCAAACCCACCGGTGCGGACCGGGAAAAGGCAAAAGCGACTTACCCGGCCTTGCTTGGTCCTTTAAAGGCAAGAGAAAAAGCACATGAACTTTACGATATTTCTTTAACTGCAATAAAAGATCTCGATCATAATACAGAGATACTGGAAGCGCTCGCAAAAAAAATAATTAACCGAAAGAATTAGTATTAACGTTTAATGTAGATATTGAATATTTTATAAAAGCTGGTGATTAGAAAGCTTGATTGTTTCCGGTAACAGAACTTCCGGTTTTAAATTAAATTATTAGGAGGTTGATATTTATGACAATGGCAGACAAAAGCTGCAGCTATTTCCTTGATGTCCTGGCTTCAAAAGCACCGGTGCCCGGTGGCGGTGGAGCAGCGGCAATGGGTGGGGCAATCGGTATGGCCCTATCAAACATGGTCGGCAACCTGACTGTGGGGAAAAAGAAATTTGCCGATGTAGAAGATGAAGTAAAAGATTTGTTAGACCAGGGTTACAAGATTATTGAAGAATTAAAAGTGCTGGTGGATAAGGATGCAGAGGTATTTGAACCCCTCTCGAAAGCTTATGGCTTGCCCAAAGGTACTGCCGAAGAAGCAGCGCATAAAGCCAGGGTATTGGAAGAGTGCTCCAAGGAGGCTTGTTCTGTTCCCATGGAAATAATCCGCAAATCTTACGCCGGTATTCAAATTCATGAAAGAATGGGGCAGATTGGAACAAAGCTGGCCCTTTCTGACGTTGGTTGTGGGGTGGCTTTTCTCAAGGCAGCCCTGCTCAGCGGGCAGTTAAATGTCCTGATCAACCTTGGCGCAATTAAAGACGAGCAATTCATAAAAGAAACAGTAGCAGAAATGGACCAGCTGGTTGAAGAGGGCAGTAAAATTGCCGATCAAACCTTAAAAAATGTAGTTGATAAATTTAAATAGGGTTAATTAGCCTGATTAAGGCGATATAATAAAACAATGGAAAGGGGAATTGGTAAGATGACAAAAGTTATTGATTGCGTAGCGATTGGTGAAGAAATTATGGAGGAGATTCAAAAAGAGACTAAAAAACTCAAAGATAAGGATATTACTCCCGGTATCGCAACTCTTTTGGTCGGAGATGATTTTGGCTCTAAAATGTATCGTGGGCAGGTAGAAAAATTCTGTGAAGAAGCAGGTTTTAATTACGTCAACAAAACACTGCCTGATGATGCTACGGAAGAACAGGTAAAAGAAATTGTTAAAGAATTGAATAATAACCGTGAAGTCAGTGGTATCCTGCCCCTGAGGCCTTTCCCGGAGCATATTTCAGATTATGCAGTTATAAATACTATTGATGTAGGCAAAGATATTGACTGCTTCCATCCTTTTAACATGGGACAGTTGACGCTGGGTGAAACAACATTTCCACCGGCAACCCCGGCTGCATGTATAGAAATACTCGAACGTTATGCCCGTGATGAAGAAAAAGTCGATCCTAAAGATTTCTTCGAAGGCGCAGAAATAGTAGTTGTCGGACACTCAAACACGGTCGGGAAACCTTCAGCCCTGCTGGCGCTTAACCGTAACGCTACTACATCAGTTACCCATGTTTTTACCAGTATGAAAGGAAATCTTGAGAAGCACACTACCGGTGCTGATATCCTGATTGTTGCCGCTGGAAAAGCAAATTTAATTGGTCCCGAGCATGTTAAGGAAGGGGCAATTGTTATTGATGTTGGAATCAACCGGGTCAAGGTATTTGATGATAAAGGTGAACCTGTTCTAAATGATAAAGGAAAACAAAAGACCAAAACTGTTG
>JBNJHL010000018.1:0-20599 GCA_051748445.1 Bacillota bacterium | reverse complement strand
TTCTTCCAGCGCTGAGCCCCAAAGTGGATCACTTTTTTCCTGGCGTTGGTGGATCAATTTTTTTCTGGCGCGTGGATCACTTTTTTCTTGACGATCGCAATTTTTGCAAGTTCTTTTTTCTTTTCTTTAAGGGACATAGTATAATTATCAAGTTCAACGTTTAATCGATTACTTAAATCTGCAACAAATGAGCTTATAGAATTAGGTGTTCCGAATACCCTTTCAATTTCATCGAGAAGTTTTCTCTCAAGGTATAATCTTCCTATTTTCTTGTTATTTGAACAAGCATTTTTACCGTAATTATGATAAGTGCAACAGCCATAATTGCCTAGATGCTTTTTGCTGGAGCGAATACCTCTTACGCTTTTACCACATTCTTTGAAGGTGAAAAAAGGATGACCTTCTAAATTATATCCGGTTAAAAGCCAAGGGCTGTCATAACTTCTTGCAGCCGGTGTACGTGGTTGACGGCTTTTTTTTATTGTAAGAGCAGCCTTAACCTCATCAATAGTAAGTATAGCAGGCTGTGTATTGTGAACTGTGATCCATTCAGATTTATCCTTATAGCATTTACCGCTTTTGCTAAAAATGCGGCCTCGTATCAATGGAACAGGCCCTGGGTGGGTTACACACTTTCTCACCCTGTCAGCACCGCTATTGTTGGTATTACGAACTTAGCGGAGGTTGAAGAAAATATCCGCATTGCATCTGAATTCAAGCCTTATACTGAGGAAGAGCTTAGAAAACTGGAAAGATTGACTGAACCATATGCAGAGGAAGCAAATTTTTTTAAAATACCACTGGTAACAGCATTATCATCTCTTTCCCGGTTTATTCTCTTTGACTGTGCAGGTCTGCTTCTTTAATTTAATTTGCCCTCTAATATCTTTATTTTCTTAAGGCTCTCCATTTAGTCCCTGATGTAAGCTCCTAGGCCGCTTAGTTCAGGTAAGCCTGAAAAACCTCCACAGCAATAATTAAAATAAATAGTTGGTCAGAAGAGGGTTTATTCGATAAACTGAAGAAGCTGTAACATGCATATTCTAAGAGGGGGAATAAAATTGTCTGAAACAAGTGCGATATCGGCAATTATTATTCTATTTCTACTGGGATTATTTGGAGGGTTTGTTTTTAGAATGTTAAAATTGCCGGCGCCTCTTTTACTGGGCCCCCTGTTTGCAGTGAGCCTTGGAAACCTGGCCGGCATGACGTTTCCCCTGCTGCCGACATGGTTTGACAATTCAGCCCAGGTTATCCTCGGGTTTTATCTTGGCTCAAGCATTACCCGCGATAACCTGTATGAGATAAAAGCTGTTTCTCTGCCCGCTTTAGCCATATCAGCCTGGTCCCTGATTATCACCTTTGTACTGGGTTACTTTGTATATCGAAGCACTTTATTGAGTCTGCCTACTGCAATTCTCAGTGCCAGTCCGGGTGGGGCCCCCGAAGTAAGCATATTGGCATTATCTGTTAATGCCGATGTAACAACGGTAACAGTGATCCAAATGGCCCGGCTATTTGCGGTGTTGTTGCTGATACCGCTTTTTAGTAAAAGGTTTAATACAGTCACTAAATCGTTAGGAAAAAAAACCACTACAAAATATGTACACTCACTGTCAATTGAATCTGCTGCGCCTGTAGGTAATCACAACAATAATATTCGCAGTTTCATGGGAAAGATGCTCAACCCCGGTCTTGTTATTGCTGTTTTAGGTGGCTTTCTATTTTACTCACTACAGATTCCCGCAGGATTCATGGTTGGAGCGATGATAACAGTGGGCATATCCTCAGTCAGTGGTTTGAAAATCAAGCCGTTGCCGGATCTGGTTAGGACGGCAGCATACATTGGTATTGGGGTGTTGATTGGCCAGTATTTTACCCGTGAAGCATTAATGAATATAGTTGAAATATATCCTGTTGTTCTGGTCGTAACAGGTTTAATGCTGTTGTCATGCGCGGCATTGGCAGTAATTATTTCTAAAACAATGGGCTGGAAATTGAGCACCTGTCTGCTGGCTACGGCCCCGGGGGGATTAATTACCCTGACAGCGATAGCTGCTGAGATGGATTCTGACCCACTAAAAGTAAGCCTGCTGCACATGGCAAGATTGATCACAATCAAATTAACCTTACCCCTTGTTATTATTCTTATTAAGTAGCCTATAGAGGAAATATCCGGAGTGGTTAACAGGAAGGAATATCGGTTGGTCTATAGAATTAACTAATAATGCTGATAGAATAAAATATTGTTAAAACTCATCAAAATTTATAAGGAGAATGCCAGTGCAGCTATCAAATCGATCTCCCATCAGTTTATACGTACAGTTAAAAGATTTATTGGCTCAGGATATAAGAGACCAAAAGCTAATTCCACACGATCAGATTCCTTCCGAACGTGAATTATGCGAAAAACATAATCTAAGCCGGACGACTGTCAGACAGGGTATTAGCCTGGCAATCAGCGAGGGTTTGCTTTATAGAATTCAGGGTAAAGGGACCTTTGTCGCTGAAGCAAAAATTGATCAGGGTCTGGTCCGCCTGACCGGTTTTGAAGAAACGATCCTTGGCCGTGGTCTAACTCCTTCAATGAAAGTTTTAGAAGCTCAGTTGATGACTGCTGATGTTCAAATAACTTCTATCCTAGGCCTTCCCCTTGGATCAGACATCGCCAGTTTTAAACTGCTTGGCATCGCCAATAATACACCTCTTGTTATTTTTCACTATTACCTTCCTGCCGATCTCGGAATCGATGCTATAGCATTGGTTAAAGGTTATGAAAAGGAAAAGGGTTGGTTTTCTTTTACACGCTATTATCGCGAGCAGAAAAAAATTGATCTGGGAGTAGCGAGGCAAACTTTTGAAGCAACTGTAGCTAGTACTGAGCAAGCAGAGTTAATCAAACTTCCTATTGGCAGCGCCCTCTTTAAGGTAACCTCAATTATCTATACCCGCCAGGAAAAACCGATAGAGCTTAGACATGCTTATTATCGAGGGGACCGATATAAATTTAACATAAGCCGGGATGTTGTAAGCTAATTTAAAATAGAATAAAAAAATTTATCAGATAAGAAGGAATCTTTGCATATCGTGTCGAAGGAATAGATCTGTTATCGTGATTTCTTGCAGCGGCTTAAACTTTATATTTTCAAGGGCAAGCTGTTTTTTTAAGAACCATCTGGTTATAACATGTTATTATAACTGTTTTATTCTTAGGAGGATATTTATGTTACCTGTAATTGGTTTGACATCAGCCTGGAGTACTGAAACATACCCAGTAATAAATAAGGTAGAAGGTTTTGCATATGTAGATAAATTATATTGTGATGTTATTTTTCTATCTGGAGGATTTCCGGTAATATTACCTACACCTTTTGAGGATGAGGGTAAATATAGCGATGAAGTATTTGATAGAGTAAATGGTTTGCTCATAACGGGTGGAGGAGGGGGTTTTTCAGACGAGAAAGGATCGTTATATGAAACTTCACCAGAGCTGAGTAAACAACAGGCATCCCGTTATAAATATGAGTCGTTTTTAATAATAGAATCATGGAAACGAAATATGCCTGTGTTGGGAATTTGCAGAGGGCATCAAATGATTGCTGAAGTACTTGGTGGTTGTATTCAAAGAGAATTTATAAAAGGGCATAGCCCTGGTCCTTATTTAAATATAAATACTTTAGATCATTATGTTTCTTTATGTAAAAATACAAAGTTAAAATCTATATGTGGATGCACTGATTGGTTGGTGAACAGTTATCATATTCAGGTCGTAGAAAAAGTTCCTCCAGGATTTAGAATCTCTGCTAATAGTCATGAGGGTTTTATCGAATCTATAGAGGCTTCTGATAAATCTTTTTTTGCAGGCGTTCAGTTTCATCCAGAAAAAATGTATAACGACAGCTTTGAAGCACAGCGATTGTTCCAGGCATTTATCAATGCTTCAAGTAAAAACGGTTAGAATAAATAGTTAATGTGTATATCACAATTGCCGGTTGAAGGGTGCTAAAAATGTCTGAAATATTATTAGAAGTAAATGATTTGAAAACTTACTTTTACACAGAAAAAAAGGTTATTCCTGCAGTAGATGGAGTTAGTTTTACTGTTCCCAGAGGAGAAACATTAGGCATAGTTGGTGAATCTGGTTCAGGCAAAAGTGTAACTGCTTTATCAATTATGCGTTTGATTCCTAACCCCCCAGGTAAAATTGTTGGCGGCAATATTGTTTTTAAAGGGGAAGATCTGCTAATCAAAAAAGAAGAAGAGATAAGGAAAATAAGAGGAAATAGCATCTCGATGATATTCCAAGAACCGATGACCTCCCTAAATCCGGTTTATACTATTGGGCATCAAATATCAGAAGCAATAATTCTCCATCAAAAATTATCTCGATCAGAAGCTAGAAAGAAAACCTTGGAAATGCTTAATTTAGTTAAAATGCCCTTACCGGAGAAACGAATTAACCAATATCCACATCAGCTTAGTGGTGGGATGAACCAGAGGGTTATGATTGCACTGGCTTTGTCATGCTTGCCTGAATTATTAATTGCTGATGAGCCCACCACAGCACTTGATGTGACTATTCAAGCTCAAATTCTAGAAATACTTAAAGAGCTAAAGCGAAAATTGGGTATGTCCATGATTTTAATTAGTCATGATTTAGGTGTCATAGCTGAAATGGCAAGTCAGGTTGTGATCATGTATTGTGGCAAGGTTGTTGAAAGTTCTTCTGTACGCTCAATTTTTAAATATCCAATGCACCCTTACACTAAGGCTTTGCTTAAATCAATTCCTCAAGCTAAAGGCCCTAAGCGAAAGTTATATTCGATAAAAGGAATGGTACCTACCTTAGATAAGGATATTGTTGGTTGCCGTTTTAAGGAGCGCTGTGATGATGCAGTGGAGATCTGCTGGAAAGACGAACCAATTTTAAAAGAAGTTAGCGGAAATATGGTAAGCTGCTGGAAATATACATAAAGGTTATAAATTTAGTCTATGTTGTACAAGGAGGTGGCATTATATTTAAATTAAGGTAGTGCTCATAAATATCAAATATTGATGGAGGGAAAAATGAAAAAATTCAAATGCATTGTTTATGTATTAATGGTAGTATTTATTACTACCATGACATTAACAAGTTGTGCACCAGCAACGGGTGATGAAGACCCTGAAGTAAGTGCCCCAGCTGAAAAAGTTTTAGTAATGGGTTTTGAGCAGGATGCAGAAACCTTAGATCATATTAAAACAGCATGGTATTCGGATGCTTTGGTGTATATCTTTGAACAACTGGTAGATATGGATTACGATAACCAGTATCAGCCGGGTTTGGCTGAGAGTTGGGATGTATCAGAAGATGGCCTGACTTGGACATTTTATTTGCGGGAAGGTGTTAAGTTTCACAATGGTGAACCACTTACCGCGGAGGATGTAAAATGGACATTTGATACTATTTTAGATCCTGATACTGCAGCGCCTTTTGCTGGAGACTTAGCAGCTATTGAAGAAATTAATGTTATAGATGAATTAACTGTGGCTTTTGTTTTGGGATACCCTTTTCCCAACTTACTTTTTAACCTTTCAATGACCCCAGCAGGAATTACCTGGCAAGGGATATACGATGAATACGGTGATGATTATGGGGTTAGACATGTAATTGGAACTGGACCGTACATGCTGGATGAATGGATAAGGGGCGATAAAACAGTTCTTGTCAAGAACCCTGATTATAATTGGAATCCCGAGTGGATGAACCATTCGGGGCCAGCATTAATCGATAAAGTAATATTAAGGATTCTACCTGAAGAAACATCCCGGCTAATGGAGCTTGAAACTGGTGGAATCCACATTTTGAGAAATATTACTGCTTCTATTTATGAACAGGTAAAAGATAATGACGAGATTGATGTAGTTCAAAAAGAGTCTTTCCGGTTAGGATATTTGGCTTATGCGACCGATAAAGATCCTTTTACAGATGTAAGAATTCGAAGAGCTATAAACCACGCTGTAAATCGTGAAGATATTGTTGAATATATTTTCAGGGGTCTTGCAACAGCTGAATATGGCTATTTGCCTCCTTCTATTGCCTCTGAATACTATGAGGATAGTAAAAAAGATGGTTATGAGTATAATCCGGAAAGGGCTATGGAATTATTAGAAGAAGCCGGATATCCTGATGGTTTAGAACTAACATTGTCTGCAGATAACTCAACTGAAAGCACTCGTTTAGCGGAGGTTTTACAAGCTCAGCTGGGTGAAGTAGGAATTAATGTTACTGTAAGACTTTATGATAGTTCTTCCTACGCCGATATGTTAAAAGAAGGCGAACAGGAGCTCTTTATAAGGTTGTATGGCTGGTCTAATGCCGACATTCTTGATTGGTTCCTTCATTCAAGCAGGTTCCCATTCCCAAACCACTCCAGGTGGCAAGATGAAACAACAGATATGTTGATTGATAAGGCTGGACGGATGCCAACTTGGGATGAAAGATCAGAAGCATATATCGAATTACAGAAATATCTGATAGAGCAAGCAGTATGGTGCCCAATTTATGTTCCACAAACACTAATAGCTGTTAGGGAAGAAGTTAAGAACTTTAACGCTACGGCTTTTCATCCGCAGGTAGGCGACGGAATGGACCTTGTTTTTGAATAAAATAAA
The DNA here is from genome assembly GCA_051748445.1 of Bacillota bacterium. Taxonomy (GTDB): domain Bacteria; phylum Bacillota; class Dethiobacteria; order DTU022; family DTU022; genus T3SED10-7. The sequence continues at coordinate 13,945 of JBNJHL010000018.1, read as the reverse complement.
GCGTTGGGCTGTGGCACATTTCGAGTGATTCGGGTTTGCCACAGCCTAACTTATTATTATCCTTTAGGTTTGGGGATTTAGACTATGCTAAAGTATATCATTAAAAAGATATTACTTATGATCCCAATTCTTTTTGTGGCCAGTGTTATAGTGTTTTTAATGCTGCACCTTTCTCCAGGAGATCCCGTTCATATGATTGTTGGGCCGAATGTAAGTCAAGAGGTTTATGATAACATAACGGAAAAACTAGGTTTAAATGAACCCTTGACAACACAGTATTATTATTTTATTAGTGGTGCTATTAAAGGCGATTTAGGTAATTCAATTCTTCAAAGAAGACCTGTTACTGATATTATCAAAGAACGACTACCGATAACTCTTGAACTTGGAATAGCAGCTCTATTGATATCATTTGCGATTGCAGTACCGGCAGGCGTCATTGCTGCTGTGAAAAGAAATTCTATTATTGATTATCTGTGTATGAGTGGGTCTTTGATCGGTATGTCTATGCCTACTTTTTGGTTTGGCCTCTTACTACTATATATTTTTGGTTACACTTTTAGGATATTTCCAGTTTCCGGGTATGGAACCTGGCAACATTTGATATTACCAGCATTTGCAATGGGTATAACTGATGCAGCTGTGACTGCACGAATGGTTAGATCTAGTATGCTGGAGGTGATTAGACAAGATTATATCAGGACCGCCAGAAGCAAGGGATTGAAAGAAAAAGTAGTTATAAATCAACATGCGTTGAAAAATGCTCTCATACCTATTATTACAATTCTAGGATTAAGAGTTGGATGGATTATGGGCGGGGCAGTGATACTTGAATTAGTTTTTGCCAGGCCGGGGCTTGGCCGCCTCATGGTAGAAGCGATTTACGCTAGAGACTATCCAATTGTACAGGGCTCTATGCTAGTCTTAACCGCTTGTATAATATTCGGTAATATTCTGGCTGATATTTTATATGCAGTTGTGGATCCAAGAATTAAGTATCGCTAAGTATCGAGGTGTGTTATATGAAAGATAATGTGCTTATTGATAACCTAAATGAACAAAGCAGTGAATTTGGACAGTTCAAAAAAAGACTTTTTAAAAATAAAGCAGCAATATTTGGCATAAGTGTAATTATTGTACTTATAGTATCTGCAATCTTTGCACCTCTGATTGCGCCATACGCATATGATGCGCAAAATCTGCCAAATATGCTTCAAAAGCCATCGACTGAACATTTATTGGGGACAGATGAGTTCGGACGAGATCTTTTTAGCAGACTTATTTATGGTACAAGAATTTCTTTGCAAATTAGTTTTATTGCTGTAGGGTTATCTCTTTTAATTGGAACAGTATTAGGCGCTTTAGCTGGTTATTACGGAGGGGTTATAGATTATATAATTAGTGCAATTACCGATATTGCGTGGGGTTTTCCAGTTATTTTATTGGCTATAGCCATAGTTGCGATATTGGGGCCTAGTCTGGTAAATGTCATGATAGCAGTAGCTCTGGTGAGTTGGAGTGGATTTGCACGTATTGTCAGAGGTCAGTTTCTTTCATTAAGAAAAACTGAATTTATTGAAGCGGCTATTGTTATGGGTATGAGCGACTTACGATTAATATTTCGGCACATACTACCTAATGCATTAGCACCAATTATTGTTATGACCACTCTTGAACTTCCTAAAGCTATAATTGTGGAGTCATCTTTAAGTTTTTTAGGGATGGGGGCCCAACCTCCTACGCCTAGCTGGGGCTATATTATGAATGCGGGCAGAGGTTTTATCTTAGAGGCTCCTTGGATAGCTCTATTCCCAGGATTGATGATTATATTGGTAGTCTTGGGATTTAATCTATTTGGAGACGCTCTCAGAGATGCTCTAGACCCAAGATTAAAAGATTAAGTATTGATTATTATATCTGATTTAAGTTATAAGTTGAGGAATGATTAATAAATGTCGATTAATATTTTAGAAATAGATAATCTAAAAGTATATTTTCCAATTAGGGGAGAATTATTGCCAAAAATTGTAGGGAATGTAAAAGCAGTAGATGGAATTAGCTTTGAGATTAGAAAGGAAGAAACAATTGGTTTAGTGGGTGAAAGCGGTTGTGGAAAAACTACAGTTGCAAGAGCAATTCTTAGACTAGAAGAAGCATCAGGAAGAGTAATATTTGAAAAGAGAGACTTGTTAACTCTAAATAAGAAAGAGCTTAAACCTGTTCGTAAAAAAATACAGTTGGTGTTTCAAGATCCTTTTAGTTCTCTTAACCCGAAAATGACGATTGGAAGTGTCTTTGAAGAAATTTTAAAGACCCATAGAATAGGGAACAATACAAAAACCCGTAAGGCAAGAGCAGTTGAGTTATTAGATATGGTTGGTTTGACAAAAAGCTATCTTTCACGTTATCCTCATGAATTTAGTGGAGGGCAAAGACAAAGAATTGTCATTGCAAGAGCGCTTGCTGTGGAGCCGACACTTATAATTTGTGACGAACCAGTTTCTGCTTTAGATGTTTCGATCAAATCACAAATTATAAACTTATTAGAGGAACTTCAAGATAGTTTAAAGCTTACTTATCTGTTTATATCACACGATCTTGGAATCGTTAGATATATAAGTGACCGTATCGTAGTAATGTATTTAGGTATAATTGTGGAATTGGCTGATCGGGAAAGTTTGTTTAATAAACCGCTCCACCCATATACAAAAGCTCTATTATCTGCAATACCAGTTTTTGATCCCGACGTTGTAACTGAAAAGATTATTCTGGAAGGTGATATCCCAAGCCCGGTTAACCCTCCGTCCGGATGCAGGTTCCATACAAGATGTTATAAAGCAATGGAAATATGTTCAGTAGAAGAACCAAAGTTTAAGGAAAAAGAAAATGGACATTTTATTGCCTGCCATTTTTATTAAAGTATTTAACTATCAGCAGGAGTTATTTGTCAGTCATGATGGTGTTGTTAGTTTGTATTTTAGAAAATCGTATTAGGGGTAACTAAATAATATGTATGATTTACTAATAAAAAACCCTTCAATTATAGATGGCTCTGGTAGCAAGCCATGTAAAAGTGATCTTGCTGTGCAGGGTGAGATTATCTGTAGCTTAGCACCGACCATCGACATTGGTCGCTGCAAGCAAATGATCGACGCAACCGGTTTAGTTGTAGCTCCCGGGTTTATAGATATTCATTCTCATAGTGACTTTACTTTTATAAATGATCCCTTCGCAGATAGTAAAATAAGACAGGGTGTTACTACTGAAGTTGTTGGCAACTGTGGTTTTACTCCTGCACCGGTTAAAGAAGAACACTTCGATGAACTAATGCAGTATCTTGTCAATACAGTTGCTTTAAGCGAGAATGATAAGAAGAACTGGTACTGGCCTTGCCAAAGGGATTTTCTTGAAGAAGTCATTGGTGGGAAAAATATTGTAAATGTAGCTTCTCTTGTTGGACATGGCACTATTCGGGTGGCAACAATTGGGTTTTCCCGGTGTTTTCTGGAATCCGAAGATCTGAAGAAGATGGGCGCGCTTCTGGAGACTGATCTGTCCGAAGGCCTCTGGGGTTTATCTAGTGGTTTGCAGTATGATCCAGGAAGCTTTGCTAATATTGAAGAATTAGTATATCTGTGCCGACTTGTGGCTAATTACAGTGGTATATATTCTACCCATATGAAAAGTGAAGGTAGAAATTTGCTCAAATCAATAGAGGAAGCTATTGAAATTGGTAGAAGGTCCGGAGTTTCGGTTCTTGTTTCACATTTAAAGAGCGCCTATTCAGATAACTGGGGAAAAGTAGAGAAAGCTCTGGATCTTATCGATGAAGCAAGAGAAAAGGGTGTAGATATCGATTTTGATGTATACCCTTATACTGCCTATGGTAGTGGCTTGATTGACTTGGTTCCGCCTTGGATCAGGGAAGATGGCGCAACAAAAATGGTTGAAATTCTTTCTGAGCGCAAAAACCATTCTCAAATTATTGACGAAATGAATGGGGTTAATCTTGATTGGGAGAACCCAGTTAGTAAAGGCGAATGGGAAACTGTTCACATTGCTTCTGTAGGTTCCGAAAAAAGCAAAGTTTATGAAGGAAAAACCCTGCTTCAAGTTGGAGAAATGATGGGAAGGTCACCATCCGAGGCTGTTTTGGAGTTACTTCGAATTGAAGCAGGCGCGGTAAAAACTATTGTTTTTGCCATGTGTGACGATGATTTGGAAAAATTATTAATCCATCCGCGTGCGATTTATTGTAGTGACGGCAGGGCTGTTAGCTCAGATGGTCCTATGGGTAAAAGTAAAATTCACCCTCGTTACTATGGAACTTTTCCCCGGATTCTTGGATATTATGTTCGTGAGAAGAAGCTGTTGAGTTTAGAAGAAGCTATCAAAAAAATGACTGCTCTTCCGGCAAGAAAGATTGGTTTGAAACGTCGTGGGCAGGTCAAGGAGGGTTATTTTGCTGACCTTGTGCTATTCGATCCCAATAAAATAATTGATAAAGCTAACTTTGAAAAACCTCATCTCTATCCTGAAGGGATAGCTTATGTTTTAGTAAATGGTAAAGTAATAGTAACTTCGGATGGATATAATGGACTAGTAAACGGTAAGTTATTATTTAGATAAAATTGTAGCCATGCATAATGTTTGTAGCTGTTAAAAAGAATCATGGTGGGAGTAAAAAATGACAATTGGTATAGTATCATATGGCCGGAAGGCAGGATTAGGAATATTTAAAGGTTTGGAAGCTGCAGAAAAAGTGTCGGAAGGTTCTATTTTTGGGTTTGCTGTGCTTCGAGTTATAACAGACAGAGGTGAAATTGTTACCTATGATACACAGAGAGGCGGAACAACTACTTTAATAACTTGCGGTGAAACTACCGGATGCCTGCCTCCTATTGAAGCTCAAGAAGCAAGATTTGCAGCTATTATATCAAGTGGTCCAGACAGAGGCGAATTTCTTGCCAAAAAGATTCCTGGAGATCCGCTTGTAGGTTTAGTGAGCGGTCATAGACATTCAGGTTCAAAGTTGCCTGGTTCCGAGAGAACTGTAGTTGAAACCGTATTTGATTACATGAAAACAGGTATGACAGCGCCTGAATCAACAGAATCAGTGATAAAAAAATACCCGTATTTTGATGCTGGAATTGTAGCTCTTGATATAAAAGGGAACATAGGTTGTGAAAACTCTGAGATAGTTAACAACCGATCGGATGTAATGAAAGTAGTAAGAGAAGATCCAGATGCTGGGTATAAGGTTGCTGTTTTAACTAATGAAATTTACCCAAAAGAAGTAGCAATACTTGTTGCAGCTAAATGCATGCAAATTATGACAGGCGCGAGGGAATCAGATCTGGAAATAACAATAAAAGCTGGGTTAAAAATCGAATTGGCTTCTGAAGATGTTGTTGTAATAGAAGATAATCTAATAGTTAAATCAATAATGACTAAAGACTTTACAATATTCAAAGGCGAACGTGGAAGCACGATACCAACTTTAAATACAAAAGTGAAAAGAGGTTCAGAAGTAATAGGTTACACTATTTCTGAACCAGTTGTTTCAATACGAGAGGGTGTTATATTAAATTCCTTAGGAGATCTTGAATTTAAGGTGCCGGTTAAATTATATAAAATTAGTTAGTAGTGATAGTTAGGCAATTGAATAAAATTATTGTATGTTTATTCCTAAATGTTGCATATTGGAGGATTTACATTGGATTCAGTAATCATAAATGGCAGAATTGTTGATTTTCGGAATAGAAAATTTATTAATAAAAATGTTGGATTTAAAAATGGGAAAATAGATATTATCACTGATATTGAATGTGCCCGAGCAAGAATTATAGATGCAGAGGGCTTAATAACTGCACCGGGGTTTATAGATATCCATAGCCATCTGAATTACAACTACAAAATAAATAATTCCGATACATTCGAAACAGCTAAACATCTTTTTCTGATGGGTGTAACTACTGCTTTGAAGATGATTGATAAAGCCATAACTGAAGGTGTTAACTTAACGGCGGATGCTTATCCGTATAATGCTTTTTGTACTTCTGCCGGGTCCACTATTTTTACTGATGGATGTTTTAAGAGGTGGAACATAAACTAAGACCAAATAGTTGTGGCAGATGGAGAATACAAAGGGAGTAAATGCGATAAATATCTATTTGCTCATATAAGAGAAGAACATCCCGAAACATCTTCAATTGCGTTTGTAATGAAGCAGAAAGAGGTCGACAAGGTTTTATCACATCCTGGAGTAATAGTGGTAAGTGATGGAAATATAAATATGCGATCTGGTCATCCTGGAGTTTCAGGAACATATCCCAAGGTATTGCATAAATATGCAAAGGATAAAAGTGATGAAGAGTTAACATTTTACATAGAGAAAATGTCTAAAATACCAGCTACCAAATTAGGCTTAAACAAAAAGGGTGAAGTTTAGAAGGATATGACGCTGACATTGTGATTTCTAATCAAGATGAAATTAGTGATAATTCAACATATGATAAGCTGTTTTCGAAGCCAAAAGGTATGGAATATGTTTTTATAAATGATGTTATTGCAGTAAGATGTGGAGAAATAGTTGCTTCCAATTTAGGAAAAGCTATAAAGAAAAAGAATTAATCTTCTCTTATATGCGAGTGGATATTTAAATCTTGCTAGTCCTTTCCTCATTTTGTCAGACGTAAAAGAATTATTCTTGAGGGAAGTGTTCCCAGTCCAATCAATGTTCCTCCCGGGTGCCCGTTTCACCCGCGTTGTCCTGAAAAAATAGGTGACATTTGTCATACAGTAATACCAGAATTACGCGAAGTAGAAAAAGGACGGCTGGCGATGTGTCATCTTTATAATTAGTAAATATCTTTACAGTTTACTATTTTATCAAAACTCAGAAATATGGAACACTCTACGATCAGATCGAGAAACTTGACAATTGTAGGCACTGGTAGTAACCTGTAAATACAAGTGAGGTTAAAATGTTAGATAATATAGAAAAGGTAACTGTGTGTGGGGGCGGAAATGCTGCTCACGTGGTAGTACCACTATTAAAAAGTTATGGTCTTTCAGTTACTCTTTATACTCCATTTGTTAAAGAGGCTGAAGTATTCATTAATGGTGCTTCCCGTGGTGGTATTACCCTGATTAAAGGCCTTCAAAATCCTGTAACAGGCGCTGCAGATTTAGTTACTACCGAGCCGAAGGAAGCAGCAAAGGCCGAATTAATTTTACTGGTCCTGCCGGCTTTTGCTCACGGGCCAACCCTGGAAGCATTAGCGCCATATCTTGGCTCCGAGGTTTTTATAGGGGCTATACCTGCCCGCAGCGGTTTTGAACTACAGGCTGCCTCTTTACTTGATATAAAGTTAAAAAAGCGAGTTGTTTTTAGCGGGCAGACTCTACCATGGGCTTGTCGAATAATTGAAGCAGGTTCCAAAGTTAATGTTCTCGGCACAAAGGAGAAGGTTGGCCTGGCAACGGTCCCTTCTAGTGCAGCAGTTGATTTGAGCGCCTGGTTTTCAAGGGTTTTGAAGGTTAACTTTAAGCCTATGGCCAGCAGCCTTGCTGTTTCTCTGGGCAACGTCGGTCAGGTTATTCACCCCGGTATTATGTATGGGTTACTAAGTAATTACAATGATACTGTCTGGACTGCAGATCAAGTTCCCCTGTTTTACCAGGGAGTTACAGACGAAATCGCAAGCTTGTTGGAAGCCTTAAGCGCAGAAATTGTTCATATAGCCCACCTGTTGTCTCAGAAACATGATCTTGATTTAAATGAGGTAATAACGGTCAGTAAGTGGTTAAACGAAGCATACAGCGATTCAATTGAAGATAATAGCACACTGGCTAACGCATTCTGCACTAATCGAAGCTACAGAGGACTGAAATTACCGGTGGTAAAATCAGGCGATGGCTATAAACCGGATTTTCAAAGCCGTTACCTTATTGAAGATATTCCTTATGGTTTACTGTATAGCAAAGCAGTTGCCGGTATGGTAGGCTGTCCGACTCCGAAAATAGATCAGATCATAAGATCAACAGAAATCTGGGTTGATAAAAAATATATTGATGCAAGCGGTGCAATAAACGGACCAGATGCCAGGGAAGCCAGAATTCCTCAAAACTTTGGCATTAATAGTTCCTTGCAGTTGGTCCAGATCAGCCAGGGTCTTGAAAATTAGTTATAATTATCTCGATCGAAAAGTGGTAAGGAGGAATCTATTATGGAAAAAGAATCCGGTAGGAAAAGAAGAGTAATGGTAGGCTCAATTGGTGATTGTGTTCACTCTCTGGGCGTAGAGACTTTTGCAGAATGGATGGAAGATAAGAACATTGGATACTATGCGGTCAAATTAGGGCCTGCAGTACCGATCCAGGATGTCATTAACAAAATACGTGAAGCAAGGCCGACTATTATTGGAGTTTCCAGCCGACTTGGTGACCTTCATGTCGATAAGTTGATCCGTGAGTTCATGGATAAGGCGCTTGAACATAAAATCGACCCGAGGAGCAGCGGAATCCGATATTCGTTTGGTGGTCTCCGGCCGGCAGCAAATCTGGTCAGAGCGATGACAGGACAGGATATCCTTGAAGATAAATTTTCACCCCCCGATGATCGCAATTATGATCTAGATAAAGTTGCAGCTGAATACGCACAGTTTGTTCAATATAAGAATTTTTTTGAGTTAATTGTTGACGATTATGTAACTATGGATGAACTTGATCGTTTTGCCCAGGGGTTACCGCCACACGCAATTGAAGAACAGCTTTGGTCAGATGATCTTTTAGAGCGGATTCGCGAAGTAAGAGAAAGAGAAAACAGGCCTATCCTAAGAGCTCATATCGGCATAGCCGCAGAGTCAGTTGAGCCGACCATTGAAGACATAGAAGAAGTTTGTGATGCTCACGCTTTAGAAATAGTTTCCCTTGGTCCAGATCAGCCTTCCCAGGCCTACTTGGCCAAGTTTATTCGTGGAGAAGAGGATCCTGAGAAATACTTAAAGGGTCAGGGCGGAGTGCCGATTAGAACTGAAGAAGAACTAATTAAGCTTAAAGAGGCGACAAGGAGAGGTAACTACCCTACTATTCGCATCTATTCAGGCACAGACGAACTGCTTGAGCTGGCAAAGCTCTTCGAAAAGCATTTTAATATGCCATTTCCTGCTGTGCCGATCTTTTTCTATAATGAACTTGATGGCAGAGGGCCTATAGCTATTCGCGAAGGTTTCGATGAGCATATGGAAGTAATTCGCTGGTGGGCTGAGCAAAACAAGCCGGTTGAGATTAACGATCCACACCAGTGGCAACTACGTAATTGCTCTGATGATATGTATGCCTTTGATCACCTTATCTGTGCTCTAATTGCCTTGATGTGCGGAGTTAAAACCTATATTATGCAGCTTATGTTTGACCTGCCTCCTGAAATATCATCGCGGAATGACCTGGCCAAGATGATGGCTTCTTACGAACTGATTGAGCCTTTAACCCGTCACCATGATTTTAATATCATTAAGGAGACCAGGGGTGGCCTTTCCAGCTTCCCTCCAAACCTTGATATGGCCAAGGGACACCTGGCGGTAACCACTCACATGCAAATGTATATGGATCCCGATATAATTCACGTTGTCAGTTTCCCTGAAGCTCATCATGAAGCAAAGGCCCCAGATATCATTGAAAGCTGTGATATCGTCAAGCAGGTTGTAAAAGACTTTAACCTGGGCGATCAGCCTGATGTAACGGCCGATCCTAAGTTCCAGGAGCGCAAGGAAGAGCTTAAGGTCGGTGTAATGTACAATGCTCTGCACCTGGCCCTGATGGGCGGCTACGAAGGTAAAGTTACCAGAAAAAACTACAAAATTTGGGCTGTAAGTAAAGAAGAAGCAGAAAAACGCAGCAACCCGGAAGAGCGTGAGATGCACTTTGAAAGTATGCTTCTTGATTTAATTGACGATAACAGCTACCGTGGCGGGGTATGCGGCATTGTCAGCGCCGATACTCTCGACTTTTCCCTGCAGACCGGCCTCTGCCAGGCTCCCCAGCTAACAGTGCTGGATAAAAGATACGAAATGGTCGGCAAGTGCCGCACCAAGATGGTTAAGGGAGCCTGCCGTATTAATGCCTTTAACAGGGTCAGCGTGGATAACGAACTCCAACGTGTCGATATGGTTTACAACCGTAACCCCTGGTTCTTCAATAAAGATATCAGTATGGCTGATGATCAGTCGCATATCAGTGAGCTTGGCGAAGAGCTCGATGAAGTGGTTGCCCAGTTCCGCAACCAGCTGGATCTGCACGAGTTTGAACATAAAAAGATCCTGGTTGTTGACTTTGGCAGCACCTTTACCAAGGTCGGTATTTTCGATACCGATACAGAAGAATTCTCTTTGAAATACGAACCTACTACCGTTGACGACCTTCGCGAAGGGTTGGCCAACGGGCTAGGTGTTTTAGATCAGTGCCGGAAAGCAGGAAACTGGGATCCCCTGTCGCAAAAAATGGAAGAGTTTGATGTTAAGCTTCCCTGCAGCAGCGCCAAGGGCGGATTAAAAATGGTTACCGTTTCACTTGTTAAAGAAGAAAGCGGCTTTGCCGCTGAACTGGCTGCCCTTACAGCGGGAGCCAAGCTTTTAAACAGCTATGAAGGAGACCTGAACGAAGAACAGGCCCGGCAGATTTACGAAGTTGATCAGCCTGAAATCATCCTCATTGCCGGTGGGGTAAATGACGGCGGCGAAAAAGAGACTCAGCTGCATAATGCACGCGTGCTTGCCGAGGGTGCCGGGAAGGCTGATTATGCCAAATATGGCGTACCTGTAATTTATGCTGGCAACGAAGATATTGCCGACGAGATAAAAACTATCTTTACGGATGCTGGTGTTGATGTTCGCATTACCGGTAATGTGATGCCAGAGGTAAACACTTATAATATCGAAGTGGTTAACGAAGCAATCCGCGAGCTTTTCCAGACAATTATTATCCGGGGCAAAGGCTTTGATGTCGTTGAAGACTACATGAGCGCCAAGTTTATCCCTACACCCCGGGCCGCTTTCCTCGGCATTAATCTATTAGCCAAAGGCTATGGTCGGGAAAAAGGCTTAGGTAATATAGTAGCGCTTGATATCGGCGGCTGCACAACCGACTTTTACGCCAATGTGCTTGAAAACCCGCTTTACATTTATCCCGGAACTGATGCACGCCGCAGGGTTAAGAGAACAATTCTCAAAACACCGAATGCCCCGCTGGCCTATCGCCGGGTTGAGGGTAAATACGGTTTGAGTTATAATGCCGAAAATATTCTCGAACTGCCCCGCTTTCAGAATGGCAGTATTAACGCAGAGCTCAAAGAATACTTTAATAAGCGTTATCCCGACTTCAAAAAGCAGGGTGATCCTTTCGACCAGTTTGCGGTAAAAGAAAACGGGCAGTGGGATTTTAAACTTGAAGAGATGCTCAAGTGGATTAACGCCAACCCGCACGTTATGCCGGTAACTGAAGAGTGGAATACCGTGTTTGCCTTTTTAGCCCGTGAGATTATGAAGATAGCTACCAGCAATAATGTAGGCTATGTCGAAGAAACCGACACCTACTTTATGCAGTATGGGGTTAACTTCTTCACCCATGATACAAACCTACTTCTAATCGGCGGAACGATCTATCACAAGTGTATCGAAGGGCTCGAGTATCACGGCAAAGACCTTGAACTTATTGCTTCAGGAGCCCTTTACAATGAATGTGAAGGCAGTGTTCTTAGACCCAGCGGACAGGTATACATGGATGCCCAGTATCTTGTCTCTATCCTGGGCGGTCTCTACGGAAGGCTTGACCCCGAAAGGGCGCTCAGAATGATGAAGCGTTTTCTGCAGAAGATGGAAGTCAGGGAAGAACTTTGTAAAGAAAAAATTGCCATTGTCTAAGAAGCTTAAACGTTCTGATGAAAAACATAAAAGGTGGGCGCCCCGAGGGGTTTGCCTACCTTTTCAATCTATACGGAATGCCCTGCCTTTTATGCAGTTGAACGATAACCTGCGGCAGCTTCAATAAAAGCTTTAATTAAAGCCCGCGCCTGTGGATCAAACTCACACATTACCTCCGGGTGAAACTGAAAACCCATTTGAAAAACTTCATCTTCAGATTCGATTGCTTCAATATATCCTTCGGGGCTGCTGGCCGATACTATAAAGCCGGGGGGAACCTCTGCAGCAACCTGGCAGTGCATGCTGTTAACTTCCCAGGCATTTAACCCGGTTATCTCTTTTAGCCGGGTGTTATCTTTAATCTCAATCCTGTGGGAAGTTTTTTCTTCATCCTTCTGCTGGTGATCAGTAACAGTATCCTTCTTTATCTTTCCTCCCAGTGACTCCAGGATTGTCTGGTGCCCCCGGCAGGCACCTATAAAGGGCATATTACGCTTATATACCTCCTGAATCAGCATTTTTTCAAACCGGTAACGAAACGGCTGCTGTTCTTCTAAACCCGGCATATCAGGAGCTATAAACCTTTTGTTCCCACCGCCTCCCGAAAAGTAAAGTCCGCTAAGATGCGCAAGAGTTTGTTCAACAATTATTTGCAGTGCCTGATCATCTGCAACCTTTACCGGCGGAGCGATCAAAAAAGGCAGCCCTCCATTCTGGTAAATAGCATTGCTGTAGTGAGCGGGATCATATAAGATCCCACCTGGATGCCCTGCTTTTTCCCCCTAGGTTTCAATGCTCCAGGCAGTCGTAATACCGATTAATACTGTCAATGAAGTCACCTCCGCAATTTACTGATATATTCTTTAAAGGCGTCTTGTTTCCTTCACTGTTTATCAATAAAAGAGCCCCCTGTCAGTGAATATATATTTATTACTAAGAAACTAAATAATTTGTAACTACTACTGACATGCACTTCCATATCAGTAGTAGTTACAAAAAATATATCAGACAAGAAGAAATCTTTGCAAAGTATGTCGAAAGAATATTTTAGGATAGGAGTAATAGAATAGATCTGTTATCATGATTTCTTGCAGCGGCTTAAACTTTATATTTTCAAGGCAAGCTGTTTTTTTTAGAAAACATCTGGTTATAACATGTTATTATAACTGTTTTATTCTTAGGAATATATTCGTGCTACCTCTAATTGGCTTGACATCAGCCTGGAGTAATGAAACGTACCCAGCAATAGATAAGGTAGGGGGTTCAGACCGGGAAGAAGCGCCAAAGTAGTGGTTCTTAAAGCTAAAGAACACATCGAAGCAGGCAATACATGGGTGGTAGACATTGACCTTGCCCGGTATTTCGATACTGTCAACCATGACAAGTTAATGCGCCTGGTGGCAAGGAAAGTAAAAGACAAAAGAGTGCTCAAGTTAGCCCGAGCCTACCTAAACTCAGGGGTGATGATAAACGGCGTAGTGGTGGAAGTAGAAGAAGGCTGCCCGCAGGGCGGCCCTTTGAGCCCACTTCTGAAAAATATCATGCTTGATGAATTGGATAAGGAACTGGAAAAACGCGGGCATAAATTTTGTCGGTGCGCCGACGATGGAATAGCCCACTGCAGCACCTTAAATGATGCAAAAGCTCTGCAGGACAGTCTAAAACAAAGGTTTGAGGAATGCGGACTGGAACTGCATCCGGAAAAGATCCGTATTATTTATTGCAAGGATGACGACAGAAAAGGCGATTACCCCGAAATCAGCTTCGATTTTCTTGGCTATACGTTTCGGCCGAGGAAATCGAAAAACTGGAAAGGGAAACACTTCATCAACTTTACCCCGGCGGTCAGCAACAAGGCCAAAAAGGCCATATCGCCAACTTCTATTTCATTGATTACTGCTGCATCTTCTTCGGCATAAACCCTGTTATCAGATTTCAGGGCAAAGACAAGTATTGCTGCCAGGCCGATTAAAACCAAACCCACCGTGAGAATCATGGCCCTTCTTTAAGATATAAAGTTCCCG
>JBNJHL010000017.1:0-20913 GCA_051748445.1 Bacillota bacterium | reverse complement strand
GCCAGGCTTAATATCCCAGGTCCCATATTAAATAAATCAGCAATAGTTTTGTCGAGTTCGCAGCCGTCATTGTACCCAGGGCAAAGTACGACCTGGGTGTGAATTTTTATTCCTGAATCAACCAGGTATTGCAAATTATTCAGTCCGTATCCAGCACGTTCAGTGCCAAACATTTCTGCACGCAGCTGCGGATTGGTAGTCTGAACTGATACATATAAAGGGCTTAAACTTAAGCTGATAATCCGTTTAAGATCTCTTTCACTTAACCGGTTTAATGTAATAAAATTTCCGTAAAGAAAAGATAACCTGTAATCATCGTCTTTCACATAAAGCGGCGAGCGCATGTTGGGTGGGTTTTGATCGACAAAGCAGAATATACATTGATTACCACAGTGCATTATTTTAGTTATAGTAGGAGGGTTAAAACTAAGCCCCAGTGGTGTGTTTGATGATTTTTTTATTTTGATCCTGCGCATGATCCCCCTGTCAGTGAGCACAAGCAAACTCAGTTCCTGATCTGATTCCATTATCTTGTAATCAATAATATCGCCTACCGTCTGGTTGTCTATACGGATCAGTTTCCAGCCCGGTTTTATCCCTGTTTTAGAGGCGGGCGATCCTGGTACAACTTTATCAATTATCGGGCCGTCCGCTTTTTTCATTTATTACTCCTTACATTTCATAGGTTAATGATCGCCTGGCATATTTACCGGGATCAATACCGCGGTTTATAAGCCATTCTGAAGTGTAACCGGTAACGACCAGAGGGACTTTCTGCAAATCAGCGATGCTGCCGGCTCCAGTCAATAAAATAATTTTTTTCAGGTCATTTTCAAGATCGTGAATCTTTCTAATTAATGCCTTTCGACCATATTTTACAAGAATATATAATGGCATCGCTGCCAACCCCACTGCTTTTGCACCAAGGGAAAGGGCTTTTGCTAGATCCAATGCATTACTCAGGCCACCAGAAGCGAAAAGATCAACCCCGGGTTTTAATACATCGACTGTTTCACACAAACTAATTGCAGTTGGTATACCCCATTTAATTAGACTTGCTATATGTTGACTGTCTGATCGACTGCCTTCAATTACGATGAAATTTGTCCCGCCCTTTCCCCCAATATCTATGGCGCTAACGCCTGCGTTTTGAAGTGCTTCAGCCTGTTCCCTGGCAATACCAAACCCTACCTCTTTGGCGATAACAGGTACTTCCATGACTTTCACAATTTCTTCAATCCGCTTGAGCATTCCAATGAAATCGCGGTCTCCGCCTTTCATGACCAGCTCCTGTGCGGTATTTAAATGAATCTGCAAAGCATCGGCACGGACCATATTAACAGCCCTGGCTGCCATTTGAGGGGTTGCGTACGCTCCTATATTAGACCAGATAAAACCACCGGGGTTTCGCCTGCGTACTACGCTATAGCTTTCTGTGCAGCTGCTATTTTCAAGAGCAGCCATTTGAGAGCCGACCGCCATTGGAATATTGCAAGTTCTGGCTACATCAGCCAGGGCAGCATTTATTTTATGAGCAACATGACTGCCACCGGTTATTGCATTAATGAAAAGGGGCGAACGGTAAGTTCGCCCCATGTATTCCGTTTCCAGGCTGATCTGACCGAGGGCCTTATCCGGAATGCAATTGTGAACAAAACTGACATCTTTAAAATCTGCTTTTCCCGGTTTTCTTTTCAGGCTGTAAAAAAGATGCTCATTTTTTCGATGAGCCCTGGACATTTATGCCTGTCCACCTTCCGAATCAGATTCATAGTCAGCATTGGTTTCTGCATCTGCATTTTCTTTAAATGATTCTTTATCAAATAGATCTCCAAAAACATCACCCAGTGTGACATTTCCATCTTCAGCATTTTCTTCTCCAGTTGATTGTTGCTCAACATTAACCCCACCGGCATCTTTTATGCTCAGGCTGATTCTTTTAGCCTTAGGCTTCACCTCTAAGACTTTAACTTCAACCTCTTCACCTTCATTTAAAATCTCGGAAGGGTGCTTGACATGATAATCAGCAAGCTGGGAAATATGGGCAAGTCCTTCGACTCCCGGTTTAATTTCCACAAAAGCTCCAAAATTAACCAGTCGGGTAACTTTGCCGATTAATATCTGATCAGTTTCAAGATCTTTAATTGCTTTTGTCCAGGGATCCGGCTGTGTTTTCCTGATACTGAGGCTAATTCTTTCTTTCTCAGGTAATACTTCAAGAACTTTTACATCTATCTGATCTCCAACCTGCAAAACATCCTTTGGATGATTTACACGTTCCCATGATAACTCAGATATATGAACAAGTCCGTCAATACCTCCGACATCAACGAAAGCTCCGAAATCAGTCAGTCTCTTTACTGTTCCGGTAATGGTTGAACCGACTTCCAGGTCTTTCAAAGTTTCTTCTTTCTTTTTAGATGTTTCTTCTTCCAGGATTTTTCTGCGGTTTAATATTAATTTGCCTTTTTCACGGTCATATTCCAAAACCTTGAAGTTTATGACCTGGTCTTTGAACTCTTTGAAGTCAGGAATATACCTGGTATCCACCAGTGAGCCCGGCATAAATCCTTCTATCCCGCGTCCTAAATCAATAACAATCCCTGCCGGGACGGTCTGCTTTACTTTCCCTTCAAGAATAGTTTCATCTTCAAGTGCTTCTTCCAGCTCTTTCAGACGTTTGTCCCTGGCCAATCTTTTATGAGAAACTGTTACTGTCCCATCCTGCTCATCAACGTCTAAGACTGTAACTTCAATGTCATCTTCCGGAGCAAACAAATCTGTGAGGGTTTGCTCCTCTTCAAGATGAACTTCTTTTACAGGAAGGATTGCTTCAGTTTTAGATCCAATATCAACATAAACTTCTTCATCAGTAACCCTGGCAATTTTACCGGTTACCTGTTCACCAACCTGGGCTACTTTAACATCCCCTCCAAAATTAAACTGTTCTTCCTTCAAAGCTTCTTCCATACCTTCTGACTGCGTATCCTGGTCATTGCTTTGCACCTGAACCACTTCTTCAGTCTCTTTCTCATCCTTTTGAGTCTCAGTTTCTTCACTTTCTGGCTCTTCGTTTTTCACTTCCAGGTTCTCATTTTTCATTCTCTCCACGACCTCCTTTATCGTCCATGGGGGAGTTGATGCTCCTGCAGTAACTCCAATATTCCGGTGCTGCCTCAGGAAAGCAAAATCTAACTCCTCCGCATTCGTTACCAGGCAAGATGGTTTTAGCTGCCGGCAACAATTGTAAAGGGACTTTGTATTGGCGCTGGTTTTACTGCCTACCACCACAAATACATCTACCCTATTAGCCAGTCCAAAAACTTCTTTGTGCCTTGAGTGTGCTTCAGGGCATAATGTATCACAAATTATACCTTCAGGGTACTTATCTGCAAAAGCTTTCGATATTATCGCAAATGTTTCAGCCTTACCGGTAGTTTGCGAGACCAGAATGGATTGTTTATTATCAGGCAGGCTGTTCAAATCATCCGGTGAGGAAATAACAAAAGCGTTTTCACCAGACCAGCCAAGCAGGCCTTGAACTTCCGGATGTTCGGGATCCCCGTAAATAATAATCTGGTAATCGTTTTCTTTAGATTTAGCGACAATATCCTGGACTTTTTTTACCCTTTGACAGGTTAAATCTATTATTTCCTTATCTTCAAAGCATTTTAGCTGCTCATAAACATCAGGCTTTACTCCGTGGGTGCGAATTGCTATAAAGGACCCATAAACTTCACCGATATCATTTATAACACCAATCTGCTGATTACTCAAGTATTTTATTACTTCTTCGTTATGAACAATCGGGCCCAGGGTTACTCCAGCGCCCACCTCTTCCGATCTATTAAGAAGAGTGTTGACGGCTTTTTTTACCCCGGTACAAAATCCTGCGTGTTTTGCTACAATTACCGGCAATCCTGCTCACTCCAGATTATTGTCGTTCGTTATTTATTACTATCCTGTGGTAGTTGTTTTTTTATATTAATCATTATCATTTCGCTCATTTCCTCAAGGTGTTCTTTTTTGTCTTCCTTGTTCTCATAAATAAGTGGTGGAAGAACAAATGGTTCACCGATAAACATCCTGACAGGCTTAAAATAACGATAGGGCCCGCTGATTGCAATTGGGACAATCGGAACACCACTGCGCACAGCAATTAATGCAGCCCCGTTATAGGCCTTTTGTAATCTCCCAGTTTTACTGCGAGACCCTTCCGGGAAGAGACCAAGAACCTGACCTTCTTTTAAAAGTTGATATGCTGTTTTTATCGCAGCCAGGTCGGCATTTTTACGCTTAACCGGGAATGCGCCCAGTTTTCTAAAAAATATAGATGTAATAAAATTGTTGAAAATTTCCTGCTTGGCCATAAAGTGAATTCGGTAAGATGCCGGTAAAGTAGTGCCAATGGTTAGAGGATCCATCCAGTTAATATGGTTGGAGCATAAAATAAATGGCTTTCGTTTTGGGATATTATCGAGACCTTGCACTTTAATTTTAAAGAAAAGCCTTAAATAAACCCAGGCAATAAAACGCCCAATATTATAGCATATCCCGCTCATTTTGTTTACCTCTGTTGCAACTTATTATTGACAGTTCCAACAACCTTATTCACCACCTGCTCAAAACTCAGGCCGGTTGTATCTATAAAAATAGCATCGTCAACTACGGTTAAAGGTGAGTCTTTCCGCTGTGAATCAATTCGATCCCGGCTTTCTATATCTTTTATAACTTCATCCAGGGTTAGTTTAATTCCTTTTTCCAGCTGTTCCTTACACCTGCGTTTTGCCCTTTCTTCTATTGAAGCATCAAGATAGAATTTAAAATCGGCGTCGGGCATAACTCGTGAAGCAATATCCCTGCCTTCCATAATTATTCCACCGGATTCTTTAGCTATGGCCTGCTGCATTGAAACAAGATGTTTACGCACAACCGGGATTGCTGAAACCGGGGATACCAAACTGTTTACTTCTGGTTGGCGAATAGCATCGGTGACATCTTTGTTGTCAAGGTATATTTTATTGTCCTCACCGAATTTAATTTCAGTTTCATTGAGAGTTTTATTTAAAACATCCGGTTCATCAAGTTTCAGCTTATTGGTAATCACTTTCAGAGTTATCGCCCTGTACATGGCTCCTGTATCGAGGTACTTCAGTTCAAGAAGCACGGCTATTTTACGGGCAACACTACTCTTCCCGGCACCTGCAGGGCCATCTATAGCGATTTTAGGCTTGCTGTTGTACTGCATAAGACTCCTTACATTCCACAATAATATACCCGAATTGCTTTTCATCTAAAAGCATTAGTTATTTTCTCATTAAAAAAGGTATTTTGCAAGCTACCTTTGACAGTGATGAGGGTTAAGGTTAACAAGGGCATATAAAGACTTTACCTCATCTGTATTCAGGCGACGATAAGATCCTTCTTTAAGATTCCCGGTGTTAAGACCGGCAAAAGAAACTCTGCTTAATTTTTTTACGGGGTGACCTATCGCCCTGCACATTTTTTTAACCTGTCTTTTTTTGCCTTCAGCAAGAATAATTTCTAAAATGGCAGTATTTTCGCCCGGGTCTTTTTTTATAAGCTTTGCGCTGATTGGTGTTCTTCTTTTCCCATCAATAACCGGCCCTTTTTTTAGCTTTGCCATTGCTTCGCTTCCGGGCAGTCCATAAATCAATGCATGGTAAACCTTTTTTACCCCGTAGCGCGGATGCATCAGTCGATTAGCCAGTTCCCCGTCATTTGTCAGCAGTAGCATTCCACTGGTATCGGCGTCAAGCCTGCCGACCGGGTATAACCTGGTATCTTGTTCATTAACGAGCTGGATAACAGTAGGTCTGCCATGAGTATCTTTTGCTGTAGAAATATAGCCTTGCGGTTTGTTTATAAGCAGGTATACTTTCTCTTCCGGGCCTTCGATGATTTTATTATCTAAGGTGACCCTGTCGGTTTCAGTGACCTGGATCTGGGGTTTATCCACTCGCTTGTTGTTTACGGCAACACGCCCCTCAAATATTAACTCCTCGGCCCTGCGGCGAGATGCGACCCCGGCCCTGGCCAGGAATTTGGCCAGTCTCATTTTTTTATTCCTCCACCTATATCCATAAATATTTATATTTAGCTATCTGAATCAAACTGCTCGGTTTCAAAATCAGCCTTTCCTTCTATCTTGTTTTTCTGTATTTCGGAGTCTCCTACTTCTTCGGTTATTTCCGGTTTCTGTTCCAAATCAAAAGGAGGCAAGTCATTTAAATCCATTAGACCAAAGTATTTCAGAAAATCAGGTGTAGTGCTGTAGAGTAAAGGCCTGCCTGGGCCCTCTTTTCTGCCGCTGATTTTAATCAGTTTTCGTTTAACAAGATTATCGAGCACATGTTCGCACCTGACACCGCGTATCGATTCTATTTCAATCCTGGTTACCGGCTGTTTATAGGCAATGATAGCCAGGGCTTCAAGAGCGGCTGCAGTCAGGTTACTTGAAACATCTTCACTGAAGGCTTTCTCCAGGTAGGGTGCCAGTTCAGGGCGGGTGCCCATTTGAAAGCCACCAGCTATTTCAATGATCTGCAGCCCGCGCCGATCATCATTATAGTCTTGCATGAGCTCTCTCGCAAGTTTTTCTGCTTCATTCGAAGATACAGATAGCATCATTGCTATTCGCTCTGTTTTGACCGGCTCTTCGTTTAAAAAAAGCAGGGCTTCAATTACTTTTTTCTGTTCCTGTTTCTCCACCAATTTTCTCCTCTCGTGCCGATACCGGCTTTAGCCTGACCAAAATCGGGCCGAAAGTGTTATCCTGCAGCAAATGAACTTTGCGCTGCCTGGCCATTTCCAGTAATGCTATAAAAGTAACAATTACCTCCCAGATCCCGGATCCGCTGATTAGTTCGCTCATGGCTACAGCTTGCTTTTTATTAATAAGAATCGCTTCTATATAATTAGCCTTATCGGCAACTACGAAGTCTTCAACTGCATTAAAAGTTGGGATATAAGAATCTGTTAAAGTGGCTTCTGCAAAACGCTGCATAATGTCGCTCAGGTGATCAGCGCCTTCCCAGATAGTATAAACCGATTCTTGCTGGGTAAATACCATGACTTTTTGGCCACCGGTAGATCGCAGGTAAATTTTCTGCTGGCCCTCTTCACGTTCCTGCAGGTGCCAGGCTATTTCCTTGAAGCAGCGATATTCTTCGATTCGCTGAAACAACTCTTCAGCTGTGTTGATTTCAAACAGCTCTTCGTCGTCATCTTCTTCACTGCGAGGAGCACGCGGCAGCAAAAGCTTAGATTTGAGGCGCAGCAGGGTGGCCGCCATTACTAAAAATTCGCTGGCTATATCAAGGTTTAACTCTTTCATCGACTTCAGGTAGCTTAAATATTGTTCGGTTATTTCTGCTACAGAAATAGACCAGATGTCAACCTCGGCCTTTTTAACCAGGTGAAAAAGAAGGTCAAAAGGCCCCTCAAAGGTGGGAAGTTTTATTTGATATTCCACCTGCTGCATGTTAATTACCTCAATCCAATTTTATTATAAACCTGCCGCAGCTTTTCTTCGGCCCGCGCTTCAGCTTTATCAGCACCAATAGCAAGCATTTTATCAAGGTAGCCTTGTTCGCCGGTCAATTCATAGTAACGTTGCTGCAGGGGGCGTAAACTCTCAGCTACTACTTCTGTAAGATCTTCTTTTAAATCTTTATAGCTTTTACCGGCAAAATAATCCTCGATTTCTTCCTGATCTTTTCCAGTTAAGAGTTGATAAATAGTTAACAGATTATTGACACCCGGTCTTTTTTCGTCAAACTTGATCTCACGCATAGAATCGGTTGTTGCTTTCTTTAACTTGGTTCTGATCTGATCAGGTGTATCAAGCAGGAAAATCGCATCATTTTTGTTGTCTTCACTCTTACTCATTTTTTTCTCGGGATTAGCAAGACCCATAACCCTGCCACCTACAGGAGGAATCATAGCATCCGGCAGAACAAAAACATCTCCATAACGGTAATTGAAACGTTGAGCAATATCCCTGCTTAATTCTACATGCTGTTTTTGGTCTTCACCAACCGGTACCAGGTGAGTATCATAAAGTAAAATATCTGCTGCCTGAAGAACAGGATAATCGAAAAGACCAACACTTACCTCTTCTTTTTGCTTTTCGGACTTTTCCTTAAACTGAGTCATTCGGTGCAACCAGCCCATTGGTGTTATACAGTTTAACAGCCAGGCCAGTTCAGAATGAGCCCTGACATGAGATTGTATATAAACAACTGAATTATTTTCATTAAGGCCGGCAGCAAATAATAAACCGGCTACTTCTTTTATATTACCCTTCAGCATATCGGGATCCTGCGGAATAGTTATTGTATGCAGGTCCACTACACAGAAATAATTATCATACTGCTCCTGCATCTTCACCCAGTTTTTTATAGCACCCAGGTAATTACCCAGGTGCAGGCTGCCTGTTGCCTGAATTCCCGAAAATACTCTTTTTTTATCCATTGTTGTAAAACCTCCTGTCCAGCTTGACTCATTTTAAAACCCGGGTAGTAAACTGATTATTAAGCTGTAAAATTGTACGATATAATTGGCCAGGGGGAAAATCACTACCCTGAAAACTCCTAAAAATATAAACATCAGTAATATTATCGGGGCATAACGTTCAATCTGCTGATATATGCCCAGGTGAGAATCAGACAGAAAAGACATCAGGATTTTCGAGCCGTCCAGGGGTGGAATCGGAACCAGGTTGAAAAGTGCCAGATAAATATTGATCATAATTAACTGCTGGAAAAAATCAAAAGCCAACCCGCCATAACTAAACAACCCTGTATTAAAGAGAAGCGTAAAAATTAACATAGTTACAAAGCCTAAAATAAGGTTGGACAAAGGACCGGCAAATGATACCCAGCGTAAACCGGAACGGTACTGGTTGAATTTTCGAGGGTTAATCGGAACCGGCTTGGCCCAGCCAAAACCAACCAATAGAATCATCAGTGAACCGATCGGGTCAAGGTGGTTTATCGGGTTAAGGTTCATCCGACCCTGGCTATGTGCGGTTGTATCGCCAAAGTGGTATGCCATGCGAGCGTGGGCAAATTCATGAACCGTTATAACAATCAGTAAAATCGGAATGCGTAAAGCAATTATTGCCGGATCTAAACCAAAAAACATTTAATTCACTCCTCTTCTTTCTTTTCCCCCTCAAGGTAATTTATCACAAAATCCAGTTCTTCCTGTGGAGTTCGGACTTCACCATCGAGTACAGCTTGCTTCAACTTATCAATTATTTCGCGATAAAGAGGCCCTGGTTTTACACCCAGTTCTTTTAAATCCCCGCCTCTTAGCCTGGGCCTGATATATCTCAGGCCGTCCATGTACAGCTTCAAATTTTCCTTGACCCAGCTATTCTCTGTTTGAGTGTAAACCAGCAGAATCGCTTCAACCGGGAGCGGTTCAAGGTAGTTAACTACAGTACTGGGATTTAAATCAGACTGATTCAATTTTTCCAGAACAGCAGGTGCTTCTTCACAGGATTTTATTATGGTATCTTCCCTTTCCCGGGATAAATACAACTTTTTAATTATAGCAGACCGCACTTGAGATTCCAAATTGCAAAGCAGTCCACTCAGGTAAGCAACTTCAAAATCAGGGTTTTCTTCCCATCCCCGGCTTTCCACCCAGGAGAGAACCCCTTCTAATTTAAAGAGAGTCTGCCAGGTTTTTTGATCGATTTGTATTCCGGGGTAAAGAGAGTTTATTATATTAAGATCTGTAAAACGCTTCAGTATTTTAACTGGTGATGGCTCTCGGTAAATCAGTTTTAACTCCTGGTTTAAACGCTGCCGACTTACTTTATCTAATATATTTTTCCCTGCGGCTTCATGCAACAGTTTTAAGGTTTTAGATTCAATTTCAAAGTTATACCTCTGTTCAAAACGTACTGCCCGCAGTATTCTTAAAGGATCATCAATAAAACTATGCTGATAAAGCACCCTGATGACTCCTTTTTGAAGATCTTTTTTACCATTATAGTAGTCTATAAATTCTCCGTATTGTTCTTCTTCAAGGGAACAGGCCATTGTATTTATAGTGAAATCACGCCTGAAAAGATCGTTCTTCAAACCCGACTTTTCAATTCTTGGCAGGGCAGCTGGTGAGGTGTAAAATTCTTTGCGTGCAGTGACTAAATCGAGCCTTAAACCATCGTTTAATTCCAGGGAAGCGGTACCAAACTGAGCAAAGTGCCTGATGCTGCCTCCCAATTTATTTTGAAGTTTAAAGGCAAAATCGACGGCGTCGCCGATTACTACAAAATCAAGATCCTGTTCTGGGGGATAGTTGATAAGCAAGTCCCTGATGATGCCTCCAACCAGGTACACCTTAATCTTTTCCTCACTGGCCAATATGCTAACCTCTCTCAGCACTTCTTTAGTTCTTTGCTGCAGCCCGTTTTCTAAAATTGCAGCGAGATTATTAAGCTGGTCGTTTTCAGTGCGATCCGAGCGAGCATCTTTGCGATCTTCTTCTGCATAAAGCCTGGCTCTTATGGACCTGCCCCGGCGATCCATGTAGTTTAAATAGCGTAAAATATCAGACCTGGTAATAATGCCGGCAAGGTTGCCCTCTTGATCAAGGAGAGGAATTCTGCCGATATTTTCTTCAATCATCAGTCGCCGCATTTCATTTAAGGACTGTTCCGGCGATCCTGTAATAACTTCATTGGTCATATAGCCCTTTACCGGTGCATGTCCCAGATCACTGCGTATTCCTTTGCGTATATCACGGCGCGAAATAATTCCAACCAGTTTTCCATCTTCAACAACAGGGCAGCCTTTAAAACTGTGTTCTGCCAGGATATCGTCTGCTTCTTTAAGGGTCACATCACTTTTTAAGGTAAAAACAGGTTTTGAAGCTGCCTTGCCTGCCGTCGGGGCAGGTGGAAGATAATACTTGAGAAACTCAATCACCTGTTTTTTGACTTCTTCAGCTTGAACGCCCTTGAAGTGGGCTGATACAACTGAGGAATATCCTTTAACATTGAACGGCGCCAGCAGTTCCAGCAGGTTCAAGTCTTCATCCATGGAGCGGGCAGCAAGATAAATTGCATCTGTCATCTGAATGATCACCACGGTTAGCCCGGCATCTTCGATTTCATCTAAAAGCTGCAACAGTACTGCCGCTCCAACAACATATTCATCTAAAACAGTCATACTGATCAAAACACGGCGCCTGTTTATTTCTAACAGTTCACTATTGTGAATTAGTTTTTCTAAAAGTTCTTTCTGGGTATTAGTTAACGGTGAGCGAAGATACTCCTGGATCAGCCTGGTATTGGGATCATATTTCCACAGGCCGGCAACAGTTTCAGCATCTCGGGAAGTAGTAATATCATAAGTCAAACAGCCAGTATCTTCATAAATACCAAGTAATAAAAGGGTTGCCTCAAATTCAGTAAGATCAATATTACGAGTTTGCAGTTCTTCAAACAAAATTGTTGTTGTAGCGCCGACCTCTTCAAGACTGATCAATTCTGTTATGAAGTCCGGGTGGCCGGGATGATGATCATAAAGGAATACCTGCATTGCGTAGTCGATAATAAATGCCCATTTGCCCAGCCTACCTCTTTTGTTAGTATCAACCACGATAACGTTTTCTATTTCCTCTTTGTTTAGATCGCCCGGATCGCTTAAAGGTAGCAAATCACGGTAAAGATTTATAAAAGCGCGTACGTTTGTATGCTGGGGCTCGGGTAAAATTACCAGGCTTCCTGGATATAATTTTGAAGCTGCCACCAGGGCAGCAAGGGCGTCAAAATCTCCATTAGAGTGTGTGATAATTATATTCATTTTAGCCGTCCACACTTTCAAAAGCATTAATTCAAAGTATTTTAAAGCTTGTGATCTGCATAATTACATATATCTTAATATAAGTTAGGGACTTTTAAAACAACGGAGCAGCAGATAATTTTCAAATCAGGCCCGGGGATGGGTCTGGTCATAAATCTCCCTTATTTTCCTCCTGGTGATCTGCGTGTAGATCTGGGTAGTAGAAATGTCAGAATGGCCGAGCATTTCCTGCACTGACCGGAGATCTGCTCCATTTTCCAGTAAATGAGTAGCAAATGAGTGGCGAAGGGTATGGGGGGTTATTTCACCATTTATTTTTGATTGTCGGGCGTATTTCTTTAATATTTTCCAAAACCCCTGCCTGCTCATTCGCTTTCCGTGGTTATTTATAAATAGAGCCGGTTCACTGTTACTTTTGGGCAGGCTCACCCTTGAAGTGTCCAGGTATTCATTTACAAGATCTATGGCCACAGAACCTACAGGAACAATACGCTCCTTCATTCCCTTGCCTCGACATCGTAAAAAACCAACCTGGGGCTCAAAGTCATTGATGTCTAAGGAGACCAGTTCTGAGACCCTGATCCCGGTAGCATACAGCAGCTCAAGCATTGCTTTATCTCTGAGTCCATTGTTGTTGCTTTTTTTAGGTTGGCTTAAAAGCTGATCAACTTCCTGGGTACTTAACACCCTTGGCAATTTTTTTTCTATTTTTGGAGAATTTAAATGGATGGCTGGATTATCAGTAATAATCCCTTCTTGAAGCAAAAAGTTAAAAAAAGAACGGATCGAAGCTATACATCGTGATATTGTTGAAGAGGCATATCCTTTTTGTTTCAAAGTAAAAATAAAAGAGTTCAATTTTTCGCGATCAATCAACTCGGATTTATCTACATTTTGCTGATTTAAATATTCAATAAATTTATTTATGTCCCTTTGGTACGAATCAAGGGTATTACTTGATAAGCCTTTTTCTACAGCAAGGTAATCAGTAAAATTTTTAAGGTGATATTTCATGATCTTTGTTTTCTCCGTAAATTCCGCAAATATCGCATAAAATTTTATTCAACATAAAGTACTCTTTTACCTGCCTCAATTATACTCTCAAGCACAAAAATTAGTAATATAATGTCTTGTTTAAATATTCTCGATTAAGGCATGCTGGATGGCAATAATAGTCTTGCCATCCTTTATTTCACCATTTAATATCATCTGCCTGGTTTTATTCAGGGGTATTTTTGTCACTGTCACCCGCTCTTCCGGATCGCTGGCAGGTGATTCGACCTTTTTTAAACCAACAACCTTAAAAATGTTTATTATTTCTTCACAAAAACCCGGTGATGGATAAAAAACAAATAGTTCCTCCCATGAAGCACCTTCCAGCCCAGTCTCTTCTGCCATTTCACGCCTGGCACATTCCAGGGGATCTTCTCCGGGTTCAAGTTTGCCGGCTGGTATTTCAAGTAAAATATCACCTGCCGGTTGCCTGTGTTGTTTAACCAAAACCACATTATTTTCTTCATCAATGGCCAGTATGGCTACGGCACCGGGATGCTCGACTACTTCCCTGAAAGCAACCTGGTTCCCGGATATCTGGACCCTGTCCTGACGCACATTAATAATTCTGCCCCGGTAAAGATAGCTTCTGGATAAAGTTTTTTCACTTAAATAATCACTAATTCTAATCACCTCGCGTCCATATTTATACTAAAAAAAGCCTGTATAATCTTGGTTCAGTCTATCTTAACCCAAGTTTGTCCATTTTTTTATACAGCCATGAACGGCTGATGCCAAGAAAACGGGCAGCCTCGCTCCTGTTTCCTTTTGCCTGATTGATTGCCCTGCTTATTGTATCATTTTCCTGTTTTTCTCTTTCGCACCAATAAGCCAACATTACATTTTCAGTCAAATGGCTTTTCTGATCAGCTTCGCTGCTGGGTGAATCCTGCTCATTGTCACTAATTTCACTATTAATAAAAACTGTACAAAGCCTGGGAGGTCAATTTTCAAGCTTTATAGTATCGTCAACGGCAAAATTAAGAGCCCTCTCAATAACATTTTCCAGTTCACGAATATTTCCCGGCCAGTCATAAGCCTGCAGTGCAGTCAAGGCACCAAGGTTTATATCACTGACTTTCATGCCAAATATTTCATTGTGCTTGGTCAAAAATGCATAGACAAGTGGTTTAATATCTTCAATCCGTTTTCGCAGCGGGGGAATCGGGATATGAATCACATTTAAACGGTAGTAAAGATCTTTGCGAAAAGTCCCCCTGCTTACTTTTTCTTCAAGATCCTGGTTTGTTGCGGCAATAAAACGAATATCGACCTTTATAGTAGCAGGGTCACCAACCCTTTCATAGGTTTGATCCTGCAGCACCCTGAGCAGTTTGCCCTGCAGGGTTAAGGGTATGTCACCAATCTCGTCTATTAACAAAGTTCCTCCGTTAGCGCGATCCAGCAGGCCATCTTTACCTTTGTTACCTGCTCCCGTAAATGCTCCGCTAACATAACCGAAAAATTCAGGTTCAAGCAGGTTTTCCGGTATTGCTCCACAGTTTACCCGACCTTACTTAAGGGCATTTTCTTTAAAACGACGGGCTCTTTCAAGTAAGTTGTCAACATGCTGTAAGCTAACCTGATCTATACTTGCCCCGTCAAGCATACGGGCTATTTCCTCTCGAACTTCTTTATTATCCAGGCAGGCCGCCCTGGTAATAGTTCTCTTACCCTCTGTCTCTTTGTAGAGACGGTAATGACAATCGGCCATAGATGCTATTTGTGGGCTGTGAGTTACGCAAAGAACCTGGTGATAATTTGATAGTTCTGCCAGCTTTTCTGCTACCTTTTGGATCGTTGTCCCTCCAACACCTGAATCAACTTCATCAAAGATTAAAATTGGAATGAGGTCCTGCCGGGCCAGGGTGGATTTCAGGGCAAGCATTACCCTGGAAACTTCGCCACCTGATATTATCCTGGCCAGTGGTTTTACAGATTCACCGGGGTTCGCTGAAAAGAGAAATTCAACCCGGTCCTTTCCGGAAGGTGAAAAACTGCCTTTGTCATCAATGTTAACTTTGAAAGTGGCATTCGGCAAAGCTAACGCTGCCAGGGCATCACCGAGCAGCTTTTCTAAATGACCGGCCGTTTCCTGTCGTATTACACTCAGCTCTTCACACTTTGCCCTGAGTTCATTTTTTAGCTCAGATACTTTCTGTTCCAGCTTTTCTGCAAGAATCTCACTGTTTTCGAGGCGCTCTATTTCTGCTTCAAGTTGATCGGCAAACCCAAGGACTTCCTCCAACGAACTACCATACTTACGCTTAAGATTGTTTATTAAATTGATCCGTTCCTGGATATTGGCCAGTTCATGTGGTTCGAATTCAAGTTTGGCCTGGTAATCACGCAACTCGTGGGCAGCTTCGTCCACTTGAGCAGCAGTCGATTCTAGCAGTTCCAGAATAGGAGAAAGGTTTTGGTCTATGTCCGATGCATCCTGAAGCATCTGCACAGAACGGTTAAGGCAGTCAACAATTGCTTCTACATGACTTGTCTCTTCTCCGGCATAAATCTCGGTATAAGCCCGGTTTACCAGCGAATTGAGTTTTTCAGAATTAGCAAGGAGTTTTTCCCTCCGGGCCAGCTCAGCATCTTCACCCTGTTGCAAATTAGCATCCCTGATCTCTTTAAGCTGAAAAGCAGCAATATCAACCTTGCGTTCTCTCTCAGAGCTGTCTTTGCCAATATCAGCAAGCTCTTTTTTAACTTCCTGCCACTTTCTGTAAATATCGTCAACCCTTAACCTGGTTTCTCTTAATTTGTCTCCGCCAAATGCATCAAGCAGTTCGAGATGTTGTTCGGGGTGCAATAAAGACTGGTGCTGGTGCTGGCCATGTAAATCTATTAAATTCTGCCCGATTTCCTTCAAAAGAGAGGCCGGTACGGCACGGCCGTTAACCCTGGCCACGCTGCGACCACTGCGATACACTTCACGGGCGATAATCAATTCATCAGATTCTTCGATACAGGCATCATTCATATTATTTTTTAACTGTTGCTTCAGGTTGTCGTTGTATTCAAACATACCCTCGATATAGGCGCTGTCCTGTCCCTGGCGGATCTGATCTGTATTTGCCCGTTCTCCAAGCAGTAATTTGATTGCGCCGATAACAATAGACTTACCTGCACCAGTTTCTCCGCTGAGAATATTTAAACTGTGATTAAAAGTTAAGGTAAGATTGTCAATTAGTGCAAAGTTAGTTACCCTCAACTGAAGAAGCATCACTGACCTCCCAAAATAATTTTTTATTTCTTGTCAAAGTTAACCCTTTAACTTTTGATGCAGCATCCTGTAAAAAGAGTAATCATGGAAACAAACCATCTTAATTTTCTGCGCGGCCTGTTTAACTATAATCTTGTCTTCATCTTCAAGGGCAAACCGGACCTGTCCGTCTACAGTAAGCACTACCTGCACCTGGCGGGAATCAACACGTAACTCCATGGTATCGGTACCATTGATAATAACCGAGCGGTTATACAAGCTGTGAGGGCAAATTGGAGTAATAATAAATAATTGCATTGTAGGGTTAACTATGGGGCCACCGGCTGAAAGAGAATAACCGGTTGAACCTGTCGGAGTCGAAACAATAACCCCATCACCGGAGTGACTTTCCATAAAATCTTCATTAACAAAAGTTTCAACCGTGACAATTCTGGAAAATGGTCCTCTTGAAATAACAATATCATTTAAAGCCATGTAATTGCCAAGTTCCTGCTTGCCGCGCAGGAGCCTTGCTTCAATCATCATTCGTTCCTGGTAGCTGTACTGACCGTTACTGATATATTGCAAAAAGCGCTCCATCTGTTCCATTTCAATTTCGGCTAAAAAACCCTTTTGTCCCAAATTTATTCCCAGAACAGGTACGTCCCAGCAGGAAAGGTCCCTGGCTACCCTTAATATTGTGCCGTCACCACCGACGACTATAATTAAATAAACATCGCCATACCAATTCTGCAACTGATCCGCCAGGGAAGCTTCGCTGTAAAAGTCAGCCATTTTCTGATCGGCTATCCTGAGCTTCATCTGTCGTTGTCCAAAAAAGCTGGCAATCTTATCTACTACAAGACTTGAGTTTTTTTTATGCCAGTTCGGTATAATCCCTATATCTTTCACTTAAACCTCCAGGTAAACAGACATTCTTAACATAAAATTCTGCAAAGATTATTTACTTCCTGCAATACCCTGCTAAATTAGATTTTCTAAGGATTTAATTCTTTTTGAGCTTTGTCCACTACTTTTTTTATTAAAATATTTATATCACCAGTGCATACACATTCTTCGAAATGAGTTTTTTTCAGGTGAATAAAATATTCAATGTTTCCTTTTGGTCCGGGATACCTGGAGTAGGTAAGGCTTCTTGTGCAATACCCGCTATCAGAAGAATAATAAGCGGTATTAAATAGTACCTTTTGATGTAAATAGGGGTCACGAATAACTCCTTTACCCTTGTCTGCGTCGACACGGCCAACTTCAAATTGAGGCTTAACCAGGGCCAGTACCTCATTTATATTGATTTTTGCCAGGACCGGAATAACTTTTTTAAGAGAAATAAAAGATACATCAACTACGGCAAAATCAGGAACGGCATCTAAGTAAGTTACATCTAAATCGCGGATATTAAATCGTTCCAGCACTGTCACCCGGTCATCCTGGCGCAGTTTGTAATCCAGCTGACCATAACCAACATCAAGAGCATAAACATGCCCTGCCTCATTTTTAAGCAAACAGT
Source organism: Bacillota bacterium (assembly GCA_051748445.1). Lineage (GTDB taxonomy): Bacteria > Bacillota > Dethiobacteria > DTU022 > DTU022 > T3SED10-7. The sequence continues at coordinate 3,284 of JBNJHL010000017.1, read as the reverse complement.
CGGTGAAACCACCGGTGGAAGCGCCAACATCAAGAACCAGGTAATCTTTAACTGTTATAGATAAATCATTGAGTGCCGCAGCCAGCTTTAAACCTCCACGGCTGACATAAGGATTATCGGGCTTCTGTAGAACTACATTAGCCACGGGATCAATCAAGCTGCCAGGCTTATCATTTACAGTGCCATTAACCAGAACATTTCCGGCCATTATTTCGGCCTTGATCCGGTTACGACTTAAAGCAGGATATTTATCCTGCAATAGCAAATCCAATCTTTTCTTGCTGCTTTTTGCTGTCAAGTTACACCTTTAGCGGTAAATCTACCAGCAAAAGAAAGCGCTTCATGGTAAATCCCGTCAGCATCAAGATTACAGCAGGCCAGCATTTCTGCCCTGGTTCCATGCCCGACAAAGCAATCACCAACACCCAGCCGCTTCAGCGGATAGCTTAACCCTTTTCTTTCAAACAACTCCATTATCGCACTGCCGAATCCGCCGGCTAATATATTATCTTCAACCGTTATTACTTTTTCTGTTTTTGCGGCCCATGCTAAAATTAATTCTTCATCTAAAGGTTTCACAAAACGTGCATTAATTAACGCGGTTTTATAACCCTGCCAGAAAAGTTTTTCAGCAGCCTCCAGTGACGCATTTACCGTTGTGCCGACTGCTATGATTAAAAGGTTATCACCATTTTTAAGGAGTTCACCTTTGCCCCATTCTATCGCCTTCGATTCCAGTTTTTTCAACCCCAGGCCTTTATCACGCGGGTAACGAATTGCAACCGGACCGTCTTGATAATCTATTGCTGCCGTTAACATGTTTTTCAGCTCAATCTCATTAGCTGGAGCCATGATTGACATATTCGGCATACTGCGAAGATACGACAGGTCGAACAAACCCTGATGAGTTTCCCCATCTTCCCCAACAATACCAGCCCGATCGACAGCAAAAACAACAGGCAGCTTTTGCAGGCAGGTATCATGCAAAATTTGATCATATGCTCGCTGGAGAAAAGTACTGTAAACTGCAAACACCGGTCGCATTCCCCCTGCAGCTAGTGCAGTAGCCATGGTTACCCCGTGTTGCTCAGCTATACCTACGTCATAAAAGCGGTCAGGATAAGCTTCAGCGAACTTTTTCAGGCCTGTCCCGGCAGTCATTGCTGCTGTCATAGCAACGATATCCTGATTATCTTCAGCCAGATCCAACAAAGTACGTCCGAAAACATCAGTATAAGTAGGAACTTTTTTGTCTTTTTTAGGAAGACCGTTTTTCAAATCAAATGGGCCGATACCATGAAATATTTCTGGTGATTTTTCGGCATAATGGTAGCCTTTGCCTTTTTCGGTTACTACATGAATAAACACGGGACCGCTCATTTTATTGGCCTGCTTCAATATTGACCTCAAGGCTGAAATATTATGTCCGTCAACAGGACCAAAATAGGTAAACCCAAGCTCTTCGAAAAGCATGCCGGGCATAACCAGATATTTCAAACTGCTTTTTAAGCGTTCGAAACAGTTTATCAACTTTTCGCCGATAAGCGGTACTTTATTGACAAATGCTTCGAAATCTTTTTTTAACCGGGAATACTTTGGGTCTGAGCGGATCCTTCCCAGGTATGAAGACATACTGCCTACATTAGAGCTGATAGACATCTTGTTGTCATTCAAAATAACCATTACGTTAGCATTGATATGACCGGCATGATTAAGGGCTTCAAAAGCCATACCCCCGGTCATTGCCCCATCTCCGATTACGGCAACCACTTTATTAGTTTCACCTTTAAGATCCCGCGCCCGGGCCAAACCAAGTGCGGCAGAAATAGAAGTGCTGCTGTGACCGGTTAAAAACGGATCATGCTCGCTTTCAGCCGGTTTGGGAAACCCACAAAGCCCGTCTCGGCGACGTAAAGAAGGAAAGCGATCCCACCTTCCTGTTAGAAGCTTATGAGGATAACTTTGATGGCCAACATCCCAAATTATCTTATCGACAGGGCTGCTGTAAATACTGTGCAGCGCCACGGTTAATTCCACAACACCAAGGCTTGCCGCAAGGTGTCCTCCGTTATCGGCTACTGTACGAACCATATACTGCCTGATATCTGCACCTACCTGCTCAAGTTGATTTATAGATAAATTTTTCAGGTCTCCAGGCAGATTCAAGCTGTTTATTAATTCTGACACGAATTTTCACTCCAGGTTTTTACCGCATATTTCTGAACCAGTTTACTGGCTGCTCAAGCCTTGTTAATAATGCCCCTACCATCAGCATAACTTCTGTTGAATAATTAATCGCTACAATTTTCCCCCAGGCTTTTCCACCTACGGTTAAAGCTGCAACCACGGCAGTTAAAATGATCCCGATGTAAAACCCGGATTGATCAAAGGGTAAGGTGACCATGATCCGGTAAACCAGAATTGCGGCCAGAGTTCCGCTGACCACTCCACTGATATCCCCGGCTACATCATTACAAAAATTGGCAACCTGTTCTGCATGTTTAACCAGGTAAACCCCTTTTTTGGCACCGATTGTTTTTCGGGCAGCCTTGGCATTAATTGGCCCTATCTTAGCTGCAGCAGCTGCAGTTCCGATCACATCAAATAATACTCCTATTGCTACAACGGACAGCAGGATAATAAAAGAAATAAGAAGAGATTGAATTTTTGTTAAAAAGAACTGGGTTACAAAACCAAATACAATCGCCAGAAAAAAAGTATAAATTGTTATCTTCAGTACCCAGAAAACTCTCCGGCGATTCTTATTATTACCTGCCAAACCGTCATCACCTTTACACAAAGAAGCATAAGTGGTAATAAACCAGGTAAACTTTGCGGCTTAGGTCCAGCAGGATTTCCCGGGCAGTCACCTGTCGTCACCGTTCAGGCAGTTCCCTTTTCAGACTACCCCCGCCGTGTTACCATCAGCGGAGCTGGATTACCACTTAGCTCACACTTTAATCCCTGGTTTATTTCTCTTTCGAGAGCAGTCTAGAAGATTTCCTCCCTGGCACCTGATCTCTCCTAGCCTCTTTTGCAGAGTAGGTTTAAAGAAAGACTCCCTCCACCCACTCCACTCAAGGCAGGCTACACTGCACCTAGCTTTAACCACATGCAGGTTCATTCCCAGGCAGTAATAAACTTGTAGCTAACAAGCTACTACCACAGTGGGTCTCCACGAAGGCAGGGTCAACGCCTACATGCCATTGTAGATCGCCCCATCCTTCTTAACTCCCAGCAGCAGCTCCCGACTGGGCGTCGGCAGCCACCACCAGGAACTTCAT
>JBNJHL010000016.1:0-21219 GCA_051748445.1 Bacillota bacterium | reverse complement strand
CTTGTAAACCAGACCGGGTTGATACCGTTACCAGCATCACAGAGCTGATTGATCTTGTATATAGCTACAGGCTCAGCAGTAAAAGGGTGGTACCGCGGAGGAATTCCCTTCGCCCCTTTGGGCGAGGGGCTTTTTATATCTTACTAGCAGTTACTATTAAACAAAGGAGCGATTCAGATGAACCGGACAATTTTTATGAATGGCAAGCTGGTTCCAGAGCAGGAAGCGGTTATTTCTGTGTTTGATCATGGCTACCTTTATGGTGATGGGGTTTTTGAGGGTATCAGGGCTTATAACGGCCGTGTTTTTAAGCTTGAAGAGCATGTATGCAGGCTCTATGAATCTGCCCACTCGATCATGCTTCCGATTCCCTATAGCCAGGACGAAATGATAAAAGCGGTGGTCGACACGGTTAATGCGAACAAGCTGTCAGATGCCTATATCAGGCTGGTTGTATCCCGTGGTGTTGGTGATCTTGGGCTTGATCCAAGAAAATGCAAAGAATCCCAGGTTGTAATCATAGCGGATAAAATTGTTCTTTATCCTGAAGAGCTTTACGAGAAGGGCCTGACGGTGATTACCGTAGCGACCCGTCGAAACATTGCGGATGCTCTTGATCCCAAGCTCAAGTCTCTTAACTATCTTAATAACATTCAAGCAAAGATAGAAGCAAACAGGGCCGGAGTGCTCGAAGCCCTGATGACAACCAACCAGGGTTATATCAGTGAAGGTACTGGTGACAATATTTTTATTTTCCGTAAAGGCAGGTTGATTACACCGCCGCCATATCTAGGTATTTTGGAAGGCATTACCCGGCAAGCAGTAATTGAATTGGCCAGTGAAAAAGGAATTCCTCTGGTGGAAGAACCCTTTACCCGGCATGACCTATATGTTTCCGATGAATGTTTTCTGACCGGAACTGCTGCCGAGGTGATCCCGGTTATAGAGGTTGATATGCGAACTATCGGAACCGGTAAACCGGGCCCGGTAACCCGAGGCCTTATGCAGAAATTTCGTGAACTGACTCAGACAACAGGAACACCTCTTTAGGGAGTCCCTGAGTTTTTGATCGTTACCTAATTTGCAGGGTTTAGTCAGCTTCGAATTCTACCTGGTCAAGGAGGTCTTTTTAATGCGCAGCCATAGAGTTACCAGGGGCATCGAGCGAGCCCCCCACCGTTCACTTTTCCGGGCATCCGGTTTTCACCCGGAAGAGCTAAATCGTCCCCTGGTTGGAATAGTTAATTCTTTTAATGAAATAGTGCCCGGTCATATTAACCTGGATAAAATAGCTGAAGCCGTTAAAACAGGAGTAAGGATGAATGGTGGAACACCGGTTGAGTTTTCAACGATCGCTATTTGTGATGGCATTGCCATGAATCATGCCGGGATGCATTACTCCCTGCCCAGCAGGGAAATTGTTGCCGACAGCGTAGAACTGATGGTGGAATCGCACTGTTTTGATGCTCTTGTGTTTATCACCAATTGTGACAAAATCACTCCGGGTATGATGATGGCTGCAGCCAGGCTAAACCTGCCTGCAATCATAGTCAGCGGAGGCCCGATGATGGCCGGCAGTTATCATGGCAGGAAGGTTGATTTAAGCAGTATGTTTGAAGGGGTCGGTGCTGTCCGTTCGGGTCGTATGAACGAGGCAGAACTTACAGAGATGGAAGAGGAAGCCTGTCCCGGCTGTGGCTCCTGTGCCGGAATGTTTACCGCCAATTCTATGAACTGTATGGCAGAAGCCCTGGGATTGGCTCTGCCGGGTAATGGAACAATTCCGGCGGTTAGCTCTGAACGCATACTTCTGGCCAAGGAAGCCGGAATCCAGTTAATGAACCTGCTAAAAGAGGGAATCAGGATTTCTGATATATTAACCCCCGAGGCATTTGACAATGCCCTGGCTGTTGATATGGCCCTGGGGTGTTCGACTAATACCCTGCTTCACCTGACTGCGCTGGCTCATGAATGTGGTTATAAATTAAATCTAAACCGTGTAAATGAAATTAGCAGTCGGACACCGCAGTTATGCTTGCTTAGCCCCGCCGGGACTGATCATATAGAAGATCTGGCCCGGGCTGGAGGGGTGACAGCTTTAATCAGTGAGTTACTGGCAGCACAGCTTTTGCATCCGGATCTTATAACTGTTACGGGCAAAACATTAAGTGAGAATGCTGCCAAAGCTGCTGTAAAAGACCGTTCTGTTATCTACAGCGTAAAAGAGCCGCGTCGTCTAAAGGGAGGGCTGGCTGTTTTATTTGGCAATCTGGCTCCTGGTGGAGCCGTAGTTAAGCAGGGAGCGGTTTCAGAAGCCATGCAGCAGTACATTGGAACAGCCAGGGTTTTCGACAGTGAAGAAGATGCAGTTAAAGCAATTAATGCGTCATCGATTAAGGCTGGCGATGTTGTTGTAATCCGCTACGAAGGTCCGCGGGGTGGTCCAGGAATGCGTGAAATGCTTGCCCCGACCTCTGTTTTGGCCGGGATGGGGCTGGATGACAAAGTAGCCTTGATCACTGATGGCCGTTTTTCTGGTGCTACCAAGGGCGCTTCGATCGGTCATGTATCCCCGGAAGCGGCATCCGGCGGGTTGATTGGGCTGGTTAAAGATGGAGATTCGATTAATATCGATCTCCCTCGACGCAAGCTCGAGCTTGATGTAACAGATGAAGAAATCAATTTGCGCCGAAAAGACTGGCAGTTACCCGAACCAAAGATTAATCGAGGCTATTTAAAACGCTATGCCTGCCAGGTTTCGTCGGCAGGCAGTGGAGCCATATTGGAGAATGATTAATTTCAGGAGACAGGTGATGATTTATGCGTAAAAAGAAAATCAAAGGGGCGAATATGATTTTGTCGGCCCTGCAGAAAGAAAATGTGGATATCATTTTCGGGTTTCCCGGAGGTGCAGTCCTGCCATTATACGACACTCTATATGATGACCCGGTTAAACACCTCCTGGTCAGGCATGAACAGGCAGCTGTTCATGCTGCAGACGGTTATGCCAGGGTGTCCGGAAAGCCGGGAGTTGTATTTGCCACTTCCGGTCCCGGGGCTACCAACCTGGTAACCGGTATAGCTAATGCTTATATGGATTCTGTGCCGATGATTGTATTTACAGGCCAGGTGCCCAGTAGTTTTATCGGGACCGATGCTTTCCAGGAAGCCGATATCACAGGGATTACCATTCCCATTACTAAGCATAACTACCTGGTTAAAGATGTAACGGACCTTCCTGATATTCTTGCGGAAGCTTTTTATATAGCTTCTACTGGTAGGTGTGGCCCTGTACTGATTGATATTCCTAAAGATGTTTTTGACCAGGAAGCCTATTTTGATTATGACCAAAAAGTGGATATTCGTGGTTATAAACCCACTTATGAAGGTCATGTCGGACAGATTTCCCGGGCCGTTAAGGCGATCCGCAAAGCGAAGAAGCCTGTAATTTTTGGAGGCGGTGGCTTGATCAGGGCTGGCGCTTCAACGGCTCTCCGTGAACTTGCTGAAACAGCGAAGATTCCAGTAATCCTCTCACTGATGGGCTTAGGCGCTTATCCCGGAGATAGCCCTCTTTTCCTGGGCATGCCCGGCATGCATGGTAGTGTTACTGCCAACTATGCCTTAACCGAGGCCGATTTGATAATTGCCACAGGGGTGCGTTTTGATGACAGGGTAACAGGCAAGCTTGAGTCCTTTGCAAATAATGCAAAGATCATTCATATTGATATTGATCCTGCAGAAATTGGCAAGAATGTTGCTATCGATATTCCCATAGTAGGAGATGTCAGGCTGGTACTGGAAGAGCTGGTTAAAAAGCTGAAATCAGGTAGTACCGATGCCTGGCTTAAGCAAATCAGCACCTGGCAGAGCCAGTACCCTACACCCCTTGGTTCAGAAGTTAATTGTCAAACTCTTAAGCCGCAATTTGTTATAAGGGAACTGAGCAGGCTGGGGGGCGAAAATGCAATTGTTGCTACCGATGTTGGTCAGCATCAGATGTGGGCAGCCCAGCACTTTATTATAAGGGAACCGCAAACATTTTTAACTTCCGGTGGACTGGGCACAATGGGCTATGGTTTTCCTGCAGCGATAGGCGCCAGACTGGCAGCTCCAGGCAAAAGGGTTATCTGTATAACCGGTGACGGCAGTTTCCAGATGAACATCCAGGAATTGGCCACAGTAGTTCACAATGAGCTCGATATGATTATTGCCGTTATTAATAACCGCTACCTGGGTATGGTTCGCCAGTGGCAGGATATTTTTTATGATAAGCGCTACTCTTTTACCTCAATGCAGGGCAACCCAGATTTTGCCAAGGTTGCTGAAGCATACGGCGTAAAAGCTTTCCGGGCAGCTACCAACGAGCAAACTACTGCGGTTATTGAAGAAGCCCTAACACAAAAAGGGCCGGTACTTATTGACTTCCTTGTTGATCCGGAAGAAAATGTTTATCCGATGGTAGCGCCAAACCATTCCATTAGTGACATTATTATCGGGGGTGAGCAGATATGAAACATGTTTTAGCAGTGCTGGTTGAGAACAAGCCTGGTGCCTTGACCAGGGTTTCCGGGTTATTCAGCCGCAGAGGGTTTAACATTGAAAATATTGCTGTCGGTGAAACGCTGACCCCTGGGATTTCAAGGATGACTATTACTGTAGAAGGCAACGAAAACCTGGTTGAACAGGTAATGAAACAGCTGCATAAATTAATCAATGTAATCAGGGTAAGTAATCTTACTGCAGAACCTTCTGTAATGCGCGAACTGATGTTAATTAAGGTGCGGGCAGAAGTTGGCAACCGTAGTGATATTCAACAGATTGTAGAAACATTTCGCGGTAAGGTTGTTGATGTTTCGCCAAATTCTATGGTCATAGAAATAACCGGAAATGAAGAAAAAATGGAAGCAATCAAGCTTTTGCTCGAACACTTTGGCATACTGGAAATAGTGCGTACCGGTAAAGTTGCCCTGCTGCGTGGCTCTAAAATAACCAAGGGTGTATAATAAAGCAGGATTCTGGAATCAAAATTCAATATTCAAAAGAACAAAAAGTAATTAAACCGCAGCTAATTAAGTTTCTATTTAGTGCGCGTAACTATTTTGCCTGGCAGTTTAAGCAATTTCAACAAGCCGAATTCATTAGCACATAATAGAAAGATGGTGGATTATGAATAATATTGTCGGCATGACCATGGTGGAAAAAATTCTTGCAATGAAAGCAGGGCAAAATAAAGTGGTGCCGGGAGAACTGGTTAATGTTGAAGTTGACCTGGCGCTCGGCAATGATATAACAGCACCCGTGGCAATTAAAGAGTTTGAGCGGTTTGGCCTTGATCGGGTATTTGATCCTGAAAAAATTGTCCTGGTGCCCGATCATTTCACTCCTAATAAGGACATTGCAGCGGCAGAGCAAGCCTTACTGCTGCGCCGTTTTGCAGAAGATTACGGTCTCAAGTATTACTTTGAAGTTGGCAGGATGGGCATTGAGCATGCCCTGCTGCCGGAGCAGGGTCTGGTTCGGCCGGGTATGATTATCATCGGAGCCGACTCTCACACCTGTACATACGGGGCCCTGGGAGCATTTGCTACCGGTGTGGGCAGCACCGATCTGGCAGCGGCAATGGCGATTGGTGAGGCCTGGTTCAAAGTGCCGCCGACAATCCGCTTTGAGTATAATGGGAAGCTGTCACATTGGGTTAGCGGTAAAGACTTGATTTTGCTCACAATCGGGGAAATAGGTGTAGATGGAGCCCGCTACCGGGCCATGGAATTCGCCGGCAGTGTGATAGATTCTCTTTCCATGGATGGGCGTTTAACCATGGCCAACATGGCCGTCGAAGCTGGAGGTAAATGCGGTTACATGCAGCCCGACAAAGTGACGTTCGATTATCTTGAAGGTCGGGTAGATCGGGATTATTTCCCGGTTTACAGTGATTCTAATGCAGCATATGAAAAAGTCTATAGTTTTGATACAACCAACTTAGAACCTCAGGTGGCTTTTCCCCCATCCCCGGATAATGTATATCCGGTTTCCGATGCAAAGGGTGTAAAGCTTGATCAGGTAGTGATTGGTTCCTGCACTAACGGGCGTATTGGTGATCTTAGGGCTGCCGCTTCGGTTATCAGGGGCAGGAAAGTCAATAAAGGATTACGGCTTCTGATTATCCCTGCCACCCAGCAAATCTATCGACAGGCCATGGATGAGGGTCTGCTGGCTGACTTTATTGATGCAGAAGCTGCTGTAAGTACGCCGACCTGCGGTCCCTGCCTCGGGGGGCATATGGGCATTCTTGCCAAAGGGGAAAAAGCATTGGCTACAACAAATCGCAATTTCATCGGTCGGATGGGGCATCCGGAAAGCGAAGTCTACCTTTCGAGTCCGGTTGTGGCTGCTGCATCCGCGGTTGCAGGTACTATTGTCCACCCAGAGGAGGTTATGTCATGATTCTGCAGGGAAAAGTATGGCTGTTTGGAAATAATATTGATACCGATGCAATAATAGCGGCTCGTTACTTAAGCACAACTGAGCCAGAGGAATTGGCTGCGCACTTAATGGAAGATATAAAACCCGATTTCCCGGAAATCGTGCAGAAAGGTGATATTATTGTAGCGGGCAGCAACTTTGGTTGTGGCAGTTCGCGTGAACATGCACCCCTGGCTATCAAAGGAGCAGGTGTTTCATGTGTCATCGCCCACAGTTTTGCCAGGATATTTTATCGCAACGCAATCAATATTGGTTTGCCGATCCTGGAATGTGATGCAGACTTTTCCGGACTTCGATCCGGTGAAGATCAATTAAAAGTTAATTTAGAGCTCGGAAAAATCATCCACCTGCAAAGTGGAGTAGAATACAGCGCTGCGCCTTTTCCACCGTTTATGCAGGAATTAATTAGCTGCGGAGGGCTTGTTGAATTTGTTAAGGCTCGCCTGGAAAAACAGTCAGCCAAATAAATTTCATTTGCATTTTTTTTGCTATAATGGTAGGGTTTAAGCGTACCAGTGAAGAATTTTTACCATGAATGGTACTATTTTTGCGCTATGGCTATTATACTTTTCCCGGCCGGTGTGCCGTCCGGGCGATTTTGAGGAGGCATATGCATGAAGAAGTACACCAGCGAAAATATTCGCAACGTAGCACTAATTTCCCATGGCGGTGCCGGAAAGACTTCTCTTACCGAAGCGCTGCTTTTTACGTCAGGAGCAATAAACCGCCTGGGAAAAATTGAGGCGGGAAATACGACAACAGATTTTGATCCCGATGAAATCAAAAAGCAGGTTACAATAAACGTCGGCCTTGCTCCTCTTGAGTGGGACGGGATTAAGGTTAATCTGCTTGATACGCCCGGCTATTTCGATTTTATTGGCGATGTATTAGGCGCTCTAAGGGTTGCAGACAGTGCCGTAGTTGTTGTTTGTGCCGTGTCCGGAGTTGAAGTAGGTACGGAAAAGGTCTGGGGTTATGCCGATGATTTTAACCTGCCCCGCCTGGTCGTTGTCAACAAGCTTGATCGGGAAAATGCAGATTATGAAGGCACTCTTGAGCAGCTGCGTGATCACTTTGGCTACAGCGTTGCCCCATTACAGATGCCTATTGGTAAAGAAGCGGATTTCAAAGGTGTTGTTGACCTGGTTAGTCAGAAGGCGATAATGTTTTCTGATGATGGTAAGTCAGTAACCCATGAAGATATTCCGGCCGATTTAAAAGACCAGGCCGAAGAATTGAGCGAGAAGCTGGTAGAGGCTGTTGCCGAAGCTGATGACAGCTTGCTTGAAAAATACCTGGAAGGTGAGCCACTGACTGATGATGAAGTTAAGCAGGGACTTCGCCAGGGTGTTTTACAAAACAAAATTGTACCGGTTCTTTGCACCGCTGGAACCAGCAACTATGGTACGCAAACTCTCTTAGACCTGATCAAAACTTACCTGCCAACACCGCTGGATCAGGGGGAGTTAAAAGGTTATTTGCCGGGTAGCGAGGAAGAGACAACCAGGAAACTTAGCCCCGAGGAGCCAATGTCGGCCTTCGTTTATAAAACACTGGCCGATCCTTATGTCGGCAGGATTAACTTTTTCAGAGTTTATTCCGGAACAGTGCAGCCTGACAGCCAGGTTTATAATTCATCCAGGGATATTACTGAAAGATTTGGCCAGGTGTTTGCCATGCGCGGTAAAAACCAGGTCAGTATGGATGAAGTTGTTACCGGGGATATTGCCTGTGTAGCCAAGTTGCAGGAAACGGTAACCGGCGATACTCTTTGCGATCGCAATGCGCCGATCGTGTTCCCTAAACTTGATTTCCCGGAACCGGTTATATCTTTTGCGGTTGAACCAAAAACCAAGGGCGATGAAGAAAAAGTTGGCAGTGGTCTTTCACGTATTTTGGAAGAAGACCCCACATTTCACCTTGAAAGAAGAGCTGAAACAAAACAGTCAGTCATTTCCGGACTTGGAGAGCTTCACCTTGATATTATCGTAAACCGCCTGCAGGAGAAGTTTGGAGTGGAAGTGGAGCTATCAACACCGAAGGTCCCTTACAGGGAGACAATAAAAGGTCAGACAAAGGTAGAAGGTAAACATAAAAAGCAGTCCGGTGGCCGCGGCCAGTTTGGGCATGTCTATATTGAAATGGAACCTGCCGAAACAGGAGAAGGATTAATTTTTGAAAATAAAATTTTCGGTGGCTCTGTGCCAAGGCAGTATATCCCGGCAGTAGAAAAAGGTGTCAATGAAGCAATGGAAGAAGGTGTGGTTGCCGGCTACCCTGTCCAGGATATTATCGTCAGGTTGGTTGACGGCTCTTACCACACGGTTGACTCCTCAGAAATGGCCTTCAAGATTGCCGCTTCTCAGGCTTTTAAAAAAGGTATGGAGCAAGCCAAGGCCATTTTGCTTGAACCGGTTATGAACCTTGAGGTTGTTGTGCCTGAAGCTTATATGGGAGATATCATGGGCGATTTAAACAGCAAGCGTGGTAAAATTCAGGGCATGGAACCAGGTGATGGAGTGCAAAAAATTCGCGCCCAGGTTCCCATGGCCGAGATGTTTAAGTACTCCATTGACCTTCGTTCTATGACCCAGGGTAGAGGTTCCTTTTCTATGGAGTTTTCACATTACGAAGAAGTCCCTTCCCAGGTGGCCGAGAAGATTACTGCTGAATCTAAAAAGGAAGACTCAGAAGAAGAATAAAAGATAATACTGAAAAGAAGTTGAGACGGAGGGCAGCCTGAAAGCTGCCCTCTTTTTTGAAGGGTGCTTTCCGCCAATTAAAGGTGACGGGTTATTAACCAATGCAATTTAGAAACAACTTTACCTATAATCAGCCTGGCAAAAGAAAACAGCGGCTTAATATCATCATGAGCCCAGATTGCGTGAGCTTTATGGTGTTTTAGCCAGGGCATAATAATTGCTTTCGGTGAAAGCTGCTTTTGCTTGAGGTAAGCAGTGCTGCTCAAGAAGTCTTCATAAGCGTGCCAGAAAACCCAGGGTTTATTATCTGTAAGGTGATAATCCGGCAGAGGATTGCCAATCAAATCTCTATACATGACATAAGTAAACTCAACCCCACATTTATCAAATAAGACATTAAGCGTGCTCAAGCGGGCATTGATCTCAATCATGTAAAACTTGCCATCATTTGGATTCTTTTTAAATTCAATTTCACCGTATCCATGGAATTCAAGTTTTTGCATGTATTCCAGACCAAGTTCGACCAGTTCGGGAATATAAACCTGCCGGGTCAGGGTAGATGAACCAAAATTTATAGGAAACTGGCGCAGCTTCTGGCCGGTAAAGGTGTGGGTTGGACGCCCTTCCTGATTGATGTAAACATCAAAAACAAACATTTGGTCATCAAAGCCGGGGATGATTTGCTGAACCATTACTTCCAGGTTATGGCTTTGCACAGTTTCCAGTGTATTCTTAAGTTCATTCTGATTATTAACGGGCAGGCATTTCTGGCGAAAAAGGCGGACAAATTTATGAGAAAGCGCTGGTTTGATTATGGCTGGGTAATAAATATTATTTAAAACTTCAGGCAGATCAGTGCTGCTGTCAACTATAAAGGTTTGAGGCGTTTGCAGGTCATGCTCTTTTGCCAGGGCAGCCAGGCCTTTTTTATCAATTATTTTTTCCAGCAGGTTATTCCGGGTATCGGGAAAAATATAGTATGAAGAAAGTTGTTGGGCATAGCGGGAGATAAGTAAAGCATAATTATCTGCTGTGGCCATCAGTATGGGACGCTGCTTAAATTCTTTTCCCATCTCAACTAAAAAATTAGCCAGATCGGATTCATCGGTATTGACGTTGGGGCACCTAATTTTTTGGGTTACATAGCGGGAAGAAAGAGCGTAAGCTGAGGGGAAATGGTAATCCAGGGCATATACCGGAATATGGTGTCGTCCCAGGGTGCGTATTGCCCCCAGGGCTGTATAAAAATTTGCTCCTAACATTACAACCGGTATTTGCAAAATTATCTTCCCCGCGTTAAGTAATAAAAAAATGATGGACAACTACATATAATTACTTTATATTGATTTGCATCGGATTACAAGATCTTTAAGGATCTTTTATCCTCTGGTAATTATGATATAATCAAGGAAACTTAAGGTGCTCGGGCTAAACCTGTTTTTCTTAAGATGGCAAAGTTGGCAGAAAAGCCCGAACCGTTGGAGTTGTATTTTTATGGAACGCAAAAAAGTTGCAGTTATATTTGGTGGCAGATCAGGTGAACATGTTGTATCTTTGCGCTCGGCTGCTTCAATTATGGAAGCTATTGATACGGAACAATACGAGGTAATCCCAATCGGCATTACCCGGGAAGGTATCTGGTTCACCGGTCCTGATGTCTGGATGTCTCTATGGGAAAAAAAAGACTTTGGGAAATTATCCAGGGCTGCATTGTTGACAGATCCAACTAATCCGGGATTGCTTATTCAAAATGAAACAGCGAAAACTAAATGGTATTTTCAACCCTTAGACCTGGTGTTTCCTGTTTTACATGGCACCTACGGAGAAGATGGCACCATACAGGGACTGTTTGAAATGGCCGGCTTGCCCTATGTTGGCTCCGGTGTCCTGGCATCAAGTTCATCCATGGATAAGGTAGTGATGAAAGAATTATTTGCACAGGCAGGCCTGCCCGTTGCGCCGTTCCTGTTTTTTCACAGGAACCAGTGGAGTGGTTGTGAAGTATTTTGGCAGAAAAAGGTAACAACGGCGCTTGGATATCCTTGCTTTGTCAAACCTGCTAATCTCGGATCAAGCTTAGGGATAACTAAAGTCAAAAGAGCTGTAGATCTCTCCCCTGCGGTGGAAGAGGCTTTGCTTTACGATGAAAAAGTTGTAATTGAAGCTTATATAGAAGGCAGAGAAATTGAATGTGCCGTTTTAGGCAATCTTGATGCCAGAGTTTCCCGGCCTGGTGAAGTAATTCCCTGTAACGAATTTTATGACTACAGGGCCAAGTATATAGATGATCGATCAACCCTGGTAATTCCTGTAGAGCTGGGTGAAGAACTTGAACAACTGGTTAAAAAGTATTCTCTTAAGTCTTTTCAGGCTGTGGGAGCAAGTGGATTGGCCCGTGTTGATTTTTTTGTCAATATTGCCAATGAAAGTGTGATCATCAATGAAATAAACACCATGCCCGGGTTTACCAGTGTCAGTATGTATTCCAAGCTATGGGATGTATGTGGAGTGAATTATTCGATGCTGGTCAGCAGATTAATAGAGCTGGCCGAAGAGCGCTTCCAGCGCCGTAATTCTTTGCTGCACGCGCCGCCTGAGTAAAGACTGACTGAGGGGTGAGAAAAATAGCAAACAAACAGGAATCATTACTTGATGTGCTAAGTAATACTGAAAAGATAGTGCCGGCAACAGGAGACAACTGCAGTAAAAAATTACATGAACTTAACAATACAGCTCTTGCCTGCAGCTGTTGTGGACTGCGCAGTGGCTGTAAACAGGTAGTATTTGGTGAAGGAAATCCTGGTGCTCGCCTGATGCTGGTAGGAGAAGGGCCGGGTGGTGATGAAGATCGATTAGGGAGACCATTTGTTGGCAGAGCTGGACAGCTGCTAAACAAGATCCTGGAAGCAGCGGAAATACCAAGGGAAGAGGTTTATATTACAAATATTGTTAAGTGCAGACCTCCAGGCAATCGCAATCCTTCCCAGGCTGAAGTTAATGCCTGCAGTTTTTACCTTGTGGAACAATTCAAGCTGATTAACCCGGAGATTGTTATTTGTCTTGGCGCGCTTGCCACGCGTACTATTATCGATAAAAATGCTGCCATAACCCGGGTTCGCGGACAGTGGTATAAAAAAAATGGAAAGCGATTTATCGCCACTTTCCATCCGGCAGCTCTTTTGCGCGATCCCGGCAAAAAGAAACCTGTTTGGGAAGATTTTAAAGAAGTTATGAAGTATTACCATCCAGACCGGGAGGTCGAAAAATGAGCAACGAATTAGTACTGGTTGTAGATGATGAAAAAACGCTGGTAAAAGCACTCTCTTTTAACCTGGAAAAAGAAGGGTTCCGGGTCGAGCAGGCCTATAATGGTGAAGAAGCGCTGGAAAAAGTGTATGATTTAAAACCTGATATTGTGGTCCTTGATTTGATGCTTCCCGAAGTAGACGGGTTTGAAGTTTGCCGTCAGATTCGCAAGAAGCTGGAAATTCCGATCATCATGCTAACGGCCCGCAGTGAAGATATTGATAAAGTTTTGGGGTTGGAGCTTGGAGCTGATGACTATCTTACCAAACCATTTAATTCACGAGAGCTGGTTGCCAGGATCAAGGCGATCCTTCGCCGCAGTTCAGTGCGTGAGGAAGAATCAAAAAAAATGATCCAGATAGGCAAGCTGCAGGTTGATTTGATGCAGCACCGGGCCAGGGTTAACGATAAAGTAATCAGCCTTACTTCCAAGGAGTTTGCTTTGCTAAGCTTTCTGGCTTCCAATGCCGGCAATGTTTACTCCCGGGAGCAGCTGTTAGAGCAGGTCTGGGGTTATGATTACTACGGGGATGTGCGGACTGTAGATGTGCATATCCGGCATCTCAGGGAAAAAATTGAAAACGATCCTGCCAACCCGGAGTTTATAATAACAGTCTGGGGAACCGGGTATAAGCTCAGGGAGGATCTTTAATGACCAGGTTTTACAGCATCCGTTTTCGCCTGACTGCCTCTTTCCTGGCTATTATCCTGGCTGTAATGATTATTATCAGCATATTTTTGTTCAATACCCTGGAACGTTACTACATGAATAACCTGGAAAAAAACCTGGCCAGGTCGGGTTTTTTGGCTGCTGACTTTGTTGCCGGCCAGCTGCGCGGACAGGTTGATGCTGTCCGCCTGAGTTCCCTGGCTGAAGACGTGAGCCGCCAGTCCCAGGCCCGGGTCCTGTTTACCGATCAGCAGGGTGTAGTAGTAGGAGATTCTATTCGAGTAGGTGGTTTGTTAAACCAATCTTTAGACAATGAACTGGTTGAAGAGGCGTTAAAAGGTAATGTCAGTAGTGCTTCTGGATACAGCGAAAGGATACAACATCAGGTGATCCAGGTTGCAGTTCCGGTCATCGATGATAGCGAAACAGTAGCAGGTGTAGTGTATCTATCAGCTTCTCTGGAGGAAGTTTATCAAACCCTAGATGATATTCGCCGCTTTCTCTTTTTAGCCACTCTTTTAGCCATGGCTGTTGTCGGTGGCGGTTCTGTAGCCCTGGCCAGGCGCTTTACCGGTCCCCTGGAAAGTCTGACTGTGGCGGCAAGAAGAATGGCTGAAGGCAAACTGGACCAGCATATTGAATTTTCATCGGCTGACGAAATCGGCCGCCTGGCGGAGCAGTTTAATATTATGGCCAAAAGACTTAATTATTACACCAGTAACTTGAAGAAATTTGCGGCGGACGTTGCACACGAAGTTAGGACTCCACTGACAACTATGAGTTTGCTGACTAAAGCCCTCAAAGAACACGAAATGGAACCGGAGCAGCAAAAGGAGTTTATTGATGATCTGGATGGAGAGCTTGATCGCTTGACAGCCCTGGTCAATGATTTGCTCGAGCTATCAAAGCTTGAAAAAAATGAGATAGAACTTGAAGTTGTGGTCTTGAACCACCTTTTGAATGAGATGGTGGCGGAATACCAGTACCGTTTTGTTCACTCGGGCCTGAAGTTGGAATGTGAGATGCCGGAAGAAGATTGCCTGATCCTCGGTGCTCCTCTTCAGCTGCGCCAGGTGATCGCCAACCTGCTCGATAATGCCCTTAATTATACTGATCCCGGTGGTTCAGTAAAGGTAACTCTTTATTTAGACAATAAAGAAGCTGTAACTGAAATAAGCGATACCGGCTGCGGTATACCGGAAGAAGAACAAAGCTATATATTTGAACGATTTTTCCGGGTGGATAAGGCACGGTCCAGGGAAGCCGGCGGAACCGGTCTGGGGCTGGCTATTGTCAGTGAAATTATAACCAGGCATGGCGGCAGGGTCTGGGTTGAAAGTGAAGAAGGAGTTGGAAGCAGCTTCTATTTTGCCCTGCCCCTGGCTGCAAGCCAGGATGTTAGTAAAAATTAAAATTCCTTAACTCTGGCTTAAAGTTTTCGGCTGTGATTATGGTAAAATAGCGTCACTCTGGCTTTTAAAGCAGGAGGTGTTTAAGCATTGAAGCGGTTTGAGCCGTATTATTATATAGTAATAATAGCAGGTATTTTTGTTTTTGGTGGTCTGGTGTTATTTTCCCTCCAGCTCTTACCTTCTGAGGACCGTGCTGCTGTAGCTGTTGATCCTCAAGCCAGCGAGGAGGGAGAAGATCTTTATGATTTCTGGTTTTCCAGCGTTGAGATCTATGATATTAGCGTTGACCACAACATGGATAGTATTATTTTCAGTGCGGACAACAATACTGTAAGCCTGCTTGATCGTGAACGTAAATTGAAGTGGGATAAAACTTTTGACACGGTCCCAAACCAGGCAAAAATATCTTCCGGCGGCAATTTTGCTGCTGTTGGAACCGAAGGCGGCTTGTTGTATTATACATCAATTGACCAGGTTTTTGAGTGGACTGACGAAGGGTATCCGGTAAAACTTGTTTCCGTATCCCCAAATGCGAGCTGGATCGCGGCCGCTCGCGATGTGCCTGACCAGGATCAATATCAGCTGGATTTTTACAACCATGAAGGCGATTTAAAGTGGAGCCTTGAGACAAAACCGATTAAGAATCTTTACCTGACCAGCGAATATCTTGAACAGGCTAATATATATTTTACCACTGAAGAAGATGGACAGACAGCAGTGCATGCTGTTAACTTTGAAGGGAAAGAACTCTGGTCCTACGAAGATGAAACTCTGGCAGCAGTATCCAAACATGGCAGTCGCCTGGCTGCATACCAGGGTGAGACGGTGACAGTTTACGACTCGCTGGGATATCCCATGTGGTCTACCAGCCTGCCTTTTGAGCCTGTCAGAATTGTTTTTAACCCTCAGAACTACAACCGGCTTTTAATCTATGGCGGCCAGGAAGGATCAGGTGAGAATCTGTTTTATTATGATCTTGCCGATGGCCTGCTCTGGATGAGCAGAATAGCAGACGGGTCGCTTTTTTCTTTTACAGCTGACGGGCAGTATATTGTAACCAGTTCATGGCGTCAATACAAGGAAGATTATACCAAGATGACATTGTTAAATCGGGATGGCATAGAGTTGAACAGCTGGGAAGTGGCAATGCGTGTAGAACATCTCTTAATGTCAGGGCACCCTCACCTTGCGGCAGTCTGTGGAGAAAATGGTTATATTGATATGGTTAACCTGGAGCCTCTGTTTATAGAAGAAAACAACAATGATCAACGAGAAGTAAAATATTATAATCCTGTAGCAGTGGGCAAAAGAGCGGATGAATCGAAAATTGTTCTCTATTTTATAGATGAAAACAATAATTTAATTCCGGTTACCCGTACTGTAAATGAAACAGAAGATATGATCAATACAGCCCTTCAGGAATTAATCCGCGGCCCCGCGCGTGACAGCGATCTTTATCGGACTGTTCCCGACAAGGGCATTACTGTAGAAGCAGAATTGAACCAGGAAAATAATACATTAAATATTGATTTTTCGACAGATCTGAAAGATATAAATGGTGTAAACCAGGCAGAGGCTTTTTATGACTCTCTGATTATGACAGTCAGCCAGTTTTTAGAAGAAGAAAACATATTATTAACCAGCGGAGGAGAAGTTATTGAATATATCGGTGATGAATTTAAACTGGAGCAACCGTTACAACCTGTAAAATTGGAAAAGCCGATTTATGAACCTGTTACGACGGGCAGCAGGTATTACCTGGTAGTTAATGAAGGAGCTGGGGAAGATGATGCTGAGTCTGATCTAAGTGATCTAATTGAAAGAACTCTTCATGCTTGCCGTTCGCTGCCTTTTTTCCCGACTAATGTCGACTTAAAAGGACTTAATCAGTCTTCCGATCAGGTTCAAATCAATTTGAACAATGCTATGAAATCAATATTTCCAGAAGATCCTACTGAAAAAGAATATTCACAGGCCATGCTGGTTCTTGATGCTTTGTTTACTACTGTTTTCAAAAACAGTAGTACCCAGCGAATAGAAATATTAATTGATGGTGAGCCCTGGACAACACCGGTCGGTTATCCTTCGATCAGCCGTTTTTACAGACAACCGGCTTTTGTTAACCCTGAGTAAGTAAATATCAATATTGGTATTTGTCAAATGTTCTACTCTAGAATAAAATAAGTGAAAAAGTTCCAAGGAGATAGCAAATGCAGAAACTTAAAGAAGAAATCAGCCGGTTACTGGCTCCTCTCGTGGACATGGAGTCGGAAGAAGTAATGAATTTGCTTGAAGAACCCCCTGATCCGTCATACGGTGATTTGGCTTTTCCCTGTTGTGCCCTGGCGAAAACCAGGAAAAAGGCGCCCCATTTAATTGCTGAAGATTTAAACCAGG
Organism: Bacillota bacterium; assembly: GCA_051748445.1. Classification (GTDB taxonomy): domain Bacteria; phylum Bacillota; class Dethiobacteria; order DTU022; family DTU022; genus T3SED10-7. The sequence goes on along the minus strand of JBNJHL010000016.1, from coordinate 4,246 downwards.
AACTTGCAGGAAAGGAAGGTTTGTACTGGGATAAGTCTGTGGCAAAAGGTCCGTATCTTAACTTTTTTATTGCCCCAGCCGCCTTTGGCCGCGAGGTAGTTCAGGATATTTGGAAAAGAGGAGACCGATATGGACATACCAACATCGGTAAAGGGGAAAATGTAACAATAGATTACTCCTCACCAAACATTGCCAAACCATTTGGTGTAGGGCATATTCGTTCTACCGTGATTGGTCATTCTCTATACCTGATTTACCAGGCACTGGGGTATAACAGCATTGGTATTAATCACCTGGGGGACTGGGGAACCCAGTTTGGAAAGCTGATTGTTGCGTTTAATCACTGGGGCAGTGACGAAGAGCTGGAAAAAGATCCGGTTAATTACCTTTACCAGCTTTATGTCAGATTTCACAGGGAGGTTGAGGAAAAGCCGGAACTAGACGATGAAGCCCGTTCCTGGTTTTGGAGACTTGAACAGGGTGAGCGTGAAGCAGTTGACTACTGGGAGCGTTTTCGCCGCCTCAGTCTCGATAATTATGAACAGATTTATGAGCTATTAGGAATCAAGTTTGAATACTATCACGGCGAAAGCCACTATAACCAAATGCTGGAGCAGGTAATCGATTTGGTTAGGGAAAAGGGAATTGCCAGGGAAAGTGAAGGAGCCCTGATGGTAGATCTCGAAAAGCACAATTTACCCTCGGTAATGCTCCAGAAGAAAGATGGCGCAACACTTTATATTACCCGGGACCTTGCCGCCGCCATCTACCGCTATAAAACTTTTAATTTTGTCCGTTCTCTTTACGTCGTCGGAGCAGAGCAAACTCTCCATTTTCAACAACTCTTTAAGGTTTTGGAGCTGCTTGGTTTCGAATGGGCAAAAAACTGTGTGCATGTTCCTTTTGGACTGATCCGCTTCAAAGAAGGCAAAATGTCTACAAGGGCTGGGAAAATTATTCTTTTAGAAGAAGTTCTTAATCGTTCTATAGAAATGGCCCGTGAAATTATCGAAGAAAAAAACCCCGACCTGCAAGACAAAGAAAACGCTGCCAGGGCTGTTGGTTTAGGAGCAGTTCGCTTTGGAGATTTAAGCAACGACCGCATTAAAAACATTGAATTTGACTGGGATAAAGTGCTCGATTTTTCCGGTGAAACTGCCGCATATATCCAGTATGCCCATGCCCGTATCTGTAGTATCCTCCGCAAGGGAGGCCTGGATGATTCTGCCTGGAATGACCGGGCAGCATCGCTGCTGATACGCGATGAAGAAACAACATTGATTAAAACTCTGGCTATCCTGCCAGATAAAATATTAGCCTCGGCCGAAAGTTATAAACCTTCAATTTTGGCCCGCTACCTGATTGATGTGGCTCGGGAATTTAACCGTTTTTACCATAACTGCCCGGTTTTGAACAGCGAAGAAGATTTAAAGCATGGTCGACTGTTACTGATTAATGCTACCAGGCAGGTTATTGCCAACGGCCTGAGCCTCCTGGGCATAGAAGCTCCGGAAGAAATGTAGCGATAGAAGTTTTATTAAGCATTCATTACCTGTATTTAAGAACATAAATACAGCTGGTATAAAATAAAATTTTGGCCTGGTAAGTATAAATTTACTATCATAAAAAAAGCACTTGCCGATGAGGGAGGTAATATCTTTGCTAGATCTCAAATATGTCCGTGAAAATCCTGATGCTGTCCGCCGGGCCATGGAGCTTAAAAATGAGCCAGGCGATTTAGACGGCCTTTTAAAAATGGACCAGCAAAGACGGGATCTTTTACAAGAAGTTGAAGAGCTGAAACAAACCCGCAACCGTGTTTCCAAGGAAATCGGAAAAGAGGGAGCCGAGAGCGAGGCGGCACAGCAGAAAAAAGAAGAAATGCGCGGGGTTTCAACAAAAATCAAAGAAATGGATGAACAGCTGCGGCAGGTCGATGCAAAAATGGAACAACTGCTGCTCGGCCTGCCCAATATACCCGATGAAATTGTCCCTATTGGCAGTGACGAAGAAGATAATCTTGAAATTCGCACCTGGGGGAATAAGCCGCATTTTGACTACGAGCCTTTGGCCCACTGGGATCTTGGCGAAAAACTAAACATCCTTGATTTTCCACGGGCCGGTAAAATCTCCGGCAGCCGCTTTGCCGTATATTTCGCGGCAGGCGCCAGGCTGGAAAGGGCTTTGATTAACTTTATGCTGGATCTGCATACAGACAAGCATGGTTACCGCGAGGTTTTTCCTCCTTTTCTGGTTAATGCGGCCAGTATGACCGGAACCGGTCAGCTGCCCAAGTTTGCCGAAGATGCTTTTAAGATTGAGAACTCAGATCTGTACCTGGTGCCTACCGCAGAAGTGCCCGTAACCAACCTGCATCGCGACGAGATCCTCGATGACGAACAGCTTCCCCTTTATTATGCCGCTTATACTGCATGTTTCCGGGCCGAGGCAGGCGCCCATGGTCGCGATACCCGCGGTTTAATCCGCCAGCATCAGTTTAACAAAGTCGAGCTGGTTAAATTCGTGCGCCCGGAAGAATCAGATAACGAGCTGGAAAAACTGACCCGCAATGCAGAAGAAGTTCTGCAACTGCTTAACCTGCCCTACCGGGTAATGTTAATGTGCTCCGGCGATCTGGGATTTGCACCGGCCAAGAAATACGATCTTGAGGTCTGGCTGCCTGCTGCAAACACCTACCGTGAGATTTCTTCTTGCAGTAATTTTACCGATTTTCAGGCCCGCCGTGCGGGGATCCGCTACCGGCCGGAGCAGGGCAAAAAGGTACGGTTTGTGCATACCCTGAATGGTTCGGGGGTTGCTGTCGGACGGACGGTGGCTGCCATTCTTGAAAACTACCAGCAGGAAGACGGCAGCGTAATCATACCCGAAGCCCTGCGCTCTTACTGCGGCGGCATGGAAAAGATAACAGCTTCCTGATATTTGCATAAAAAAAACATAAATGGAGATAAAGATCGGCTCTTAACAGCAGCCGGTCTTTGTTGTTGATTATTCTAATAAATGTCGGCAGCTCTCAGGCATTTTGAATTACAAATACCCGCTAATATCTATAAAAAAGTATTATGATTAAGTCTATTGAAAAACTATTGTATTTGGGGTGGCAATATGATAAACTAACTTTCGCGTGAAAAATATAACAAGAGAGACAGGATAGTGTAAGCATAAACAAAAAATTACTCGCCTTGCTGCTGGTTGTGGGGTTGTTGGCTCTTGGAGTATTTGGCTGCGGCGATGCGCCTGCAGAAGAAACTCCCGAGGAAACCCCGGAGGAAGCACCGGAAGAAACCCCTGAGAATGGTGAAGCTGTAGATGTCAACGCAAGACTTGGTCTTTGTGTTGTTCCCTCTATAGCCAGGTTCAGGGATGCAGATGATGATTTATCTGCCCAGGCCCAGGCTGATGTATTCATGTCCGCAATTCTCTTTGATGAAGAGGGGCGTGTAGCCAGCGTAACTATTGATAATGCCCAGAACAGGGTGGCATTTGATGAAGAAATGCAGCTGGACACTGATGTTAGTGCACCCGGAACAACCAAGGTAGAACTTGGTGATGATTGCGGCATGAGAAGGGTTTCGGAAATTGAAAAAGAATAGTATGAACAGATTGCTGCATTAGAAGAGTGGGTGGTCGGTCAGACTGCAGATGAGGTTTTAGGCATGCCGGTGAAAGTAGTTGACGAAGCTTACCAGCACGTACCTGATGTGCCTGAGCTGACCACCTCGGTAACTATTACCGTGGAAAGCTACCTGGCTGCTGTTGCTGAAGCATACGAAAATGCAAGGTAGATAAAAGACAAAGGAGGCAGATACTATGGAAATGAAAAGAAAAGGCATGAAGAACAGTGCCCAGAAAAATGTGACTGTAAAAGTGGCTGCCAAGTATCCCTGTGCAACCAATGGAACCAGGCGTCCTTGCCCTTTGCATTGCACAAAATGTTTTTATGAAGTCATCTATTGCCAGAATTAAATTAATTGCCGGCTGTTCGTCTATGCTTTTACAGCACGAAGATATAAGACACCTGATAGATTGAGCTATGCCGGACAATCTGGTAATACTTATAGGGATAGCCCCGGGAGGATGTTTTTCTCCAGGGGCTATCTAAGTTTTAAGAATTACTTTGCCCGTTGCAATATATTTTGGCCACAGCGATATATTAGATTTAACTTTATTTCACTACAGTTACCATGCAATCTTTTGCTTCCTGAACTACAGCGCTACTCACACTGCC
>JBNJHL010000015.1:13995-22575 GCA_051748445.1 Bacillota bacterium | reverse complement strand
AACCCGGTCTGGTTTACCTGTAATTAATTGAACCAGACAGCTTCGGACCGACATTCAGCAACTACCTTTACCGGCTTACAGCTGACCCGGCTCTCTGTAAAAGATATGCTGCCTACTCCTGTCCTTCATGGCTTTTAAAAGATTGCCTAATATTATAGCGCTCAGCGGTTCGGGTGTCAATATAATAAATGATCATATTTTTACTCAACCGGCTGGATATACAGAGCATTCTTCATTTTCCCACAGGAGGGCTTCATCTACTACATACAGCAGATCAAGATTTAAACTGTTTCGTTCAGCTTCTTTAGCTGAGGAATCCACGGATTCTTTTAGTCCGTTGCAAGTGCTATTTTGTTTAAGTGGAGGCAGCAAACCCCGGCGCCTTTTAAAGAAATCCATAGCAACATTAGGAAATATTATATAAGACAGGACATCTTCTTCCTGCTCAATATATTCACTGATTTCAGCCCGGGCTTTTTCCAACTGGGGTTGCAATAAGTCAGCCGGCCTGCCGGTGATAGGCTGCTCACCTTTCAATACTTTTTTTAGAAGCTCTCGGTCTATTTCACCCGGCGGTTTACCATACAATCCGCGCAGGTAATTTTTTATTTCCGTGGATACCATTTTATATCGCTCGCCGGTTAAAACATTAACTACTGCCTGGGTACCAACTATTTGACTGCTTGGTGTAACCAGGGGAGGATAGCCCAGGTCTGCCCGGACTCTCGGCACTTCTGCCAGAACATCTTTAAAAAGGTGCGTTGACTCTTGTTCAGCCAGTTGAGAAGCCAGGTTTGAAATCATCCCTCCCGGAATCTGATAGTTAAGCACATTGGTATCAACACCCATTACTTCTCGTGGAATTTCATAACTGCAGATGATTTCATGAAAGTGAGTGCTGACCCGACCCAGTAATCCAAGGTCAAGGCCTGTATCATAGTCCGTGCCTTGCAAGGCGGCAACCATCGAATCTGTAGCAGGTTGACTGGCGCCCATCGCCAGGGCAGCATTAGCAGTATCAATTACATCTACACCGGCTTCCACCGCTTTCAGGTATGCCATAGATGCCATGCCACTGGTATAATGACAGTGCAGCTGTACCGGCAAACCTACTTCTTTTTTTAGTTTACTAACCAGCTCATATGCATGGAAAGGGGAAATAAGCCCGGCCATATCTTTGATACAAATTGAATCAGCCCCCAGGCTGCGTAGATCCTGACCTATTTTTACAAAATAATCAATGTTATGGAAAGGGCTGATTGTATAACTAATCGTGCCCTGGGCGTGAGCTCCTTCTGCTTTGGTCCGGGATATGGCTTTCTCCATGTTACGCAGATCATTTAAAGCATCGAAAATACGAATAATATCAATACCATTAATAACTGCTTTTTTAATAAATTCTTCAAGGACATCATCCGGATAATGACGATAACCGACAAGGTTTTGCCCGCGCAATAGCATTTGCAGCTTGGTGTTCTTCAGGTTTTTACGCAGCAGTCGCAAGCGCTCCCAGGGATCTTCATCAAGAAATCGCATGCAGGCATCAAATGTTGCTCCTCCCCAAACTTCGAGAGAATGATAACCAATCTGATCCATTACTTCAAGAATGGGCATCATTTCGCTAATTTTCATTCTTGTAGCCATTAATGATTGGTGTGCATCTCGAAGTGAAGTATCCGTTATGCCGACTTTTTGATTTTCATGAGTCATAAGAATTGCCACCCACTTAATGGTTATATTCTAAAATGCTCCGATCCAATATCTATTTATCAAGGCCGATTAAATTAACCACTCGATCATTTTTATCAAGTTTGATCAAGGTTACACCCCGGGCATAACGGCCCATCAGTGAAACCTGCTCAATTTTTTGCCGGTTAACTACGCCCCGGGCAGTAATAACAATGAATTCTTCTTCGATTCCACTGATTACTATAAAGACCGCAAGCGGCCCGCTCTGCCTGGTTGTCTTTAACCCAATCATTCCTTTGCCGCCACGGCGGTGTGAGCTGAACTCTTTTAGCGTAACCCTCTTACCGTAACCTTTGGCCGAGGCCATTAGCAACTGATGATCCTCGGTAACCAGGTCTGCACCAACCACCCTGTCTTCCGGCCCAAGAGTGACGGCTTTAACGCCGCGGGCAGCCCGTCCCATTGAGCGAACCTGGCTTTCGGGGAAACGGACAAACAAGCCGGCACTTGTCCCAACCAAAACCTCTTTTTCCCCGTCGGTCAACCTTACAGCGATCAGCTCATCATTATCAGTAAGAGTAAGGGCAATTAAACCTGATTTACGGGTATTTCTGTACTCCTTAAGTGAAGTCTTCTTAACCAAACCCCGTGCCGTTACCATTAACAAATAACGATCATCGCTGAATTCATTTATGGGCAGGGTTGCTGTTATGAATTCTTTTTCTTCAAGGGGCAGCAGGTTAACCAGGGCGGTCCCTCTGGATTGACGTCCTGATTCGGGAATCTCATGAATGTGCAACAGGTATACTTTACCCCTGTTACTAAAACAGAGCAACTTATCATGGGTTGAAGCAACATGGCATTGTTCGACTCGATCGTTTTCTCGGGTCTGGATCCCGATAACACCACGACCGCCCCGATGCTGACTGCGGTAGGTGGTCAGCGGCAGCCTTTTAATATAACCCCGATCGGTCAGGGTGACAACCACATCTTCCTGGAATATCAAGTCCGTCAGCACAACTTCATCCTCATCAGCAACAATCTGGGTGCGCCGCTCATCGCCATGTTTCTGGCGAATTACCTCAAGTTCATCAATGATTATGTTCAGAACCAGCTGGTCATCCTCTAAAATTCTGCGCAGATAAGCAATACGTTCGTGCAGCTGTTTTTGTTCTTCAACCAGCTTGGATATTTCCAGCTGGGTCAATCTTTGCAGGCGCATATCTAGAATAGCCTGGGCCTGTTTTTCTGTTAAACCAAGCAGACTCATTAAACCCTCGCGGGCAGTCTGAGCATCTTCAGACCCCCGGATCAGGGCAATTACTTCGTCTAACCGGTCCAGGGCAGTAAGGAGACCTTCGACTATATGAAGCCTTTCTTCTGCTCGTCTTAACTCATATTCCGAACGGCGCCTGATAACTTCTTTCTGATGTTCGAGATAATAAGCCAGCATTTGTTTGAGGGTTAAAACCTGGGGCTGCCTGTCAACCAGGGCCAGCATAATAATGCCAAAAGTTTGCTGCAGATTTGTATACTTGTAAAGCTGGTTTATTATAACCTGCGGTTCATAATCTTTTTTTATCTCCATTACGATACGGACACCAGAACGGTCAGATTCATCACGCAGGTCAGTAATACCTTCCATTTTGCGATCTTTTACTATCTCAGCAATTTTTTCAACCAATTTTGCTTTGTTTTGCTGGTACGGAAGCTCTGATATAACAACCTGGCTACGATCTTTGTCTTTCTTTTCAATCTGGGCTACTCCCCGAACCTTGATAATACCCCTTCCTGTTTTATAAGCCGAGTAGATCCCTTCATGACCGACGATAATCCCGCCAGTGGGGAAGTCTGGACCCTTTATATATTTCATTAAATCAGTTATGGAAGCTTCCGGATAGGCAATTAAGTGTTTAATCGCATCAATCAATTCGTTCAGGTTATGGGGTGGAATATTAGTTGCCATCCCCACAGCTATCCCTGAAGAACCATTAGCAAGAAGGTGGGGAAAGCGTGAGGGCAGAACAACCGGCTCTTCCAGACTTTCATCAAAGTTAGGTCTGAAATCAACAGTTTCTTTTTTTAAGTCTGTAAGTAGTTCGCCGGCGATGGGTGAAAGGCGTGCTTCGGTATAACGCATAGCAGCAGCCGAATCGCCGTCCTGGGACCCAAAATTGCCATGGCCGTCTACCAGTGGGTAGCGGGTGGAAAAATCCTGGGCCATCCTGACCAGCGTATCGTAGAGGGCAACGTCACCATGCGGATGATATTTACCAAGCACTTCACCAACAATACGGGCTGATTTACGGTATGGCTTGTCAGAAGTTGATCCCATTTCTGCCATGGCATAAAGAATTCTACGGTGAACAGGTTTTAGCCCGTCCCGCACATCCGGCAGGGCCCTGCTTACAATTACGCTCATAGCATAATCAAGAAAAGAAACCTTGACTTCATCATAAATATTAACCGGCACAACACTTGATCTATCGTTCATAAGCGCTCCTCGTTGTTTATTAAATCAACCCAGGAAACGGGAAAGATTTGTACTTGCTAAATTTTATCATAAATGCATGTTTCGGGGAAGGGATTATAACCCTTTTCAGTGAGACTTCTTTTTTGAACTTCTGGAACTTTTTGGTACAAACTCCTTTAGAAGCTGATCAAGCTTTTTCTTGTCAGAGAGTTCAACTTCCCAAATCTCACTTCTTTTTTTATTGCCTCTCGCAATCATTATTTTTAAGGTGTTTTTGATCCACTGGAAAGATGCGATCTCGCTCCACAGGTAAAACCCACGCGGGGTGGAAATACCTCTTTCCCGGATAGCAGGTTTTTCAACTTCCCTAACAATGACTGTAAGAATCAATACCAGGTAAAAAAAACTATAAGTATAGGGTCCAAGAACCATGGCATCCTGAGCAGCAGGCACATTATGCAGGTCAAGGCCGCTTAAAAAGTAAGAGCCCACGCTGATCATAATAATCAACAACAAAGAATCAAGGTTATAACGACTAAATAAAACCCGGTTAACCTTGAACAGGATTGTCCCCAGCTTTTTATAACGAAAGTAAATATAGCCACAGATAACGAGTGCCAGTAATAGGTAAGGAAATACTACCCTGATCAGCAATGTTCTCACTCCAGTTTAATCATCTAAAATATTATTATAATTTATTAAACCATGAATGCTTTCCGGGGTAAATAGTCCTGTAAGGATCCATTTAAGGATAATGCTAAAAAACAGTTGTATGAAAAGCAACTACATTATATTTGTAGTAGTCATAGCAGCTCTTTTATTATTGGCGTCATGCTGCAAGGCAGATGCCAAACTGTATTTGGTAATTATTGATCCAAACAGCGAGACGATCTATCAACGGTTGAGCATAGCACCGGAAACATTTTTTATATAAGGTACAGAAATTCTGTAAGCGGATCAATCGTAAAAGGTTTCTTTTGAATTTCAGAAAACCATATAATTAAACCGCTTACCACTGAGTCTTCTTCATATGGACCGGATCTACCTTTAGATCATTTCAAAAGCTACAAAATTGAGGACAGTTTAATTACCGTTTATCACAAGGAAGAAGAAAGAGAAAAAATAAGGTTGTGGGTTTCCTCTTACACAGAGGAAACCCTTATTATAAACGAGCGGGAAATCCCTCTCTACCAGCCAGATACTGATCATCTTTGATTAGAAATTAAGAGTGGCGCCATGATATTTATTTGCATACTCTAAACTCTTTAAATATCAAGGTTTTGAACATAGCGGGCATTCTCTTCAATAAACTGGCGTCGCGGCTCAACTTTATCGCCCATTAAAACGCCGAAAATATTGTCTGCCTTCATGGCATCTACCAGTTCAACCTTCTTGATAATCCTGCTTTCTGGATTCATGGTTGTTTCCCATAGCTGATCCGGGTTCATCTCCCCAAGACCTTTATAACGCTGAATACTAAAACCACCATCACGGTTCCATTCATCCAGGAGCGGGTTTAATTCTTCTTCTCGGAAAAGATACTGCTCTCTTTTCCCTTTCTTAACCTGGTAGAGAGGAGGTTGGGCAATGTATACAAAACCGCTCTCAATTAGCTGAGTCATGAATCGGTAGAAAAAGGTAAGGAGCAGCACCCGGATATGAGAACCGTCGACATCAGCATCAGTCATAATAATAATCTTTTGATAGCGAGCTTTTTTAATGTCGAATTCACTTTCAATCCCGGTACCAAGAGCAGTTATTAATGAGCGTATTTCTTCATTAGCAAGGATTTTATCGAGGCGGGCTTTTTCAACATTCAGGATTTTTCCGCGCAGGGGTAGAATTGCCTGAAAGTGCCTGTCCCGGCCCTGCTTTGCCGATCCGCCTGCTGAGTCACCTTCAACAAGAAACATTTCACTTTCTGCAGGATCTTTTGTTGTACAATCTGCCAGCTTGCCGGGTAAGTTACTTATTTCCAATGCATTTTTACGCCTGGTCAGCTCTCTTGCCTTTCTTGCAGCCTCCCTGGCTCGTGAAGCACGAATAGATTTTTCAATAATTCTCCTGGCGACCTGTGGATTTTGCTCCAGGTAAGCCTCTATTGCCTCATAGCATGTATTATCAATTACACTGCGAATTTCACTATTGCCGAGCTTAGTTTTGGTTTGGCCTTCAAACTGCGGATTGAGCAGTTTAACACTTAGGACAGCAGTCAACCCTTCACGGATATCCTCACCGGAAAGGTTACCTTGATTATCTTTTAAGGCCCCCAATTTTTTGGCAAAATCGTTTATTAGCCTTGTTAGTGATACTTTAAAGCCATATTCATGGGTTCCACCTTCGTGGGTATGGATATTATTGGCATACGAATATAGTACTTCTGCATAGCCAGCGTGATATTGCAGCGCCAACTCCACCTGAACATTATCAACATCCACCTGGAAATAAATAGGTTCTGGTGGTACTGTTTCTTTTCCCTGGTTTAAAAACTCAACATACTGAACCAGGCCACCATCGTATTTAAATTTATCAGATCGCCCGCTGCGCATATCTTTGAAATCAATTTTTACACCTTTGTTAAGAAAAGCAAGTTCTCGAAGCCGTTGCACAACAACTTCATTGTCAAAAATAATGCTATCAAATATTTCGCTGTCGGGTAAAAAAGTGATTCTGGTCCCGGTCTTATTAGTAGTTCCAATGGTCTTTAGAGGTGTTGCAATAGTTCCGTTTTCATAGCGCTGATGGTAAATATTACCATTACGATAAACCTCGACTTCCAGCCTTTTAGACAAGGCATTTACCACAGAAATGCCCACTCCGTGCAAACCGCCGGCTACCTTATAGCTATCATTGTTGAATTTGCCACCTGAATGAAGCGTTGTTAAGACAACTTCTACTGCAGGCTTTTTTTCAACAGGATGTTCTTCAACAGGAATTCCACGGCCATCATCGCTAACTGTCACACTATTGTCTTCATTAATGAATACTTTAATATGTTTGCAGTAACCGGATAATACTTCGTCAATACTGTTGTCGACTACTTCAAAGATCAGGTGATGAAGTCCCCTGCTGGAAGTTGACCCAATGTACATGCTCGGACGAAGCCTTACTGCTTCAAGCCCTTCCAAGACTTTGATATGTTCAGCGTTATACTCTTGATTATTTCTCTTGTTCATCTTTCACCTCAATCAAATTAATCTTTTCATTTGTTACTTCATTATAGCATGGTTTAAAAATACCAATTTTTATATAGCCTTTATTTATCTATATTGCGACGCTTAGAAAGGGTTAAAGGGGAGATGGGAGATATATAAACCTTTTTATCAGTAACTATAAATGATTTATGCTTTTCCGATCCAGAGAGGATACTGGTCGGATGATTGGAGATGGTGTTCAAAAATTCTTGGTTTATTTTACTATTTTCGATATCAAGGTTAAAGATACCAATCATTTCTTTGCCGAAAACTACCTTTGACCCACCAATATGTACAAACATAGGCCCTCCTGAGGTTAGTGTATTTCCATAAATTAAAAAATTATTCTTCCCTATAATTAAATACTAATCACTGTTTCCCTTCTTTTCTAAGGCTTCAATCGTGAAGAAAATATCTTTAACCAGACGGTCCCCTGTTTTTTTATTTAGCTTATTAATCAAGCGAGGTTTAAGCATGGTCAAATGGTATGCCCAAACCGAATCTTTTACCGCTACCCTGAGTACTCCATTATTAATACTTTTTGCTTTTGTAACAGCAGACAATTCGCTACCTACAACTTCATTCCATTCTTCAACAACAAGATGCTGTTTATAACCATGCCATAAATTATAGCTGCGAAGAAGTTTTTCAATTAACGGGCCCACTGTTTTCATTTTTTATACTCCCCCGCCAAACTGTAAATATTTTATAATCCCTTTCCAATTTATTAATAATACCATTTAAACCAATTGCTGTTGTAATAAAGCACTGGCCTGTATTTTCTTTTAAATAATCAAGAAAATATTGCTTTCTGTATTGATCAAACTCAGAAAAAACATCATCCAGCAGGATAATTGGCATTTTCTCATGTTTTCTTTTAAATAAATTTACTTCTGCCATTTTCAAAGCCAGGGCTGCTGTTCTTTTTTGGCCCTGTGATGAATATTTTCTTGTATCATGACCATTGATCATTATTTTCAGATCGTCAAGATGCGGCCCGACTAAAGACGAACCTCTTCTTAATTCCTGATCATATTTAGAGGAAAGTAACGATAAAAATTGGCTTTTTGTTTCTTTATAATCACTGCAGCAATCAATGTCGCAGGCATATTCAAGCTCCAACGATTCACTTCCCTCTGTCATCTGATGAAAAAATTTTTTTGCCTCTTCCTCCAATGCCTTAATATTTTTGACCCTGGCCTGTATAATATTTGTCCCTAATGA
>JBNJHL010000015.1:0-13985 GCA_051748445.1 Bacillota bacterium | reverse complement strand
CCTAATGACGCAAGGGATTCATTCCATGGCTCAATACTCCTACTACCTTTATAACGATTTTTATACCCTTCCTTTAATAGACTGTTACGTTGTTGCAAAACTCTTTGAAAAGCGCGTAGGTCACTAAAATATACAGGGCTTAGTCTTGATCCTTCAAGGTTTAAAAAGCGCCTGCGTATTGATGGCCCTTCTCTTATTAACAATAAATCATCGGGACTAAAAACAACCACAGGATATTTTTGGAGATGATCAAAACGGTTTTGATTTTCACGGTTTATTTTTACATTCAAAGGTGTACCAGATCGATAACTAACCTGTAATTCATCTTTGAAATCACCTTTAATAAAAGTTCCTTTTATAAAAAAATAATTATCATTCCAGTTTGTTAGTTCCTGATCTCGATTAGTTCTAAATGAACGGGTTACAGTTAGGTAATAAATTGCTTCAATAATATTTGTTTTGCCCTGTCCATTTTCACCAAAAAATAAATTTAGACGGGGACTAAAATTAAATTGCTCATCCTGGTAATTTCGAAACCCCTTAAGCTTTAAAAAATCAATATAATACAATAAGGGACCCCCTGAAGTTAATTAACTTTTTTGATTGGTAATACAAGGTAAAGATATCCTTTATCGTTTGCTAATTTGAATAAAATCGGGCCTCCAGCACCATGAAACTCAAGAATGACATCCTCTTCATCAATAACTTTCAAAACATCAAGAACAAACCTGGTATTAGCAAATATATCAATTATTTCACCTTCAACTAGTGCTGGCAATGTGTCTTCCATACTTCCCTGTTGACTGGATACTTTAATATCAAGATGGCCATCACGAACAATCAGGTTAACTGCCTGGTTTTTACCTTCAGCAAGTAATGATGCACGGTTTACCATTTCCTCAAAACTTTTTTTGTTAAGTGTTACCCTGGTTTTATATTCTTTAGGTATCACCCCACTGACATCTGGAAATTTTTCTTCAAGGAGCCTGGTAGCAAAAAAGATCTCTTCTATCTGAAAAGAAATAATATTTTTTTCCTTTTTTATTAGAATATCTATTTGTTCCTCTCCTGTAAGACGCAGTAATTCTCTCATTGAACGAGCTGGAACCAGAGATAACATTTCTTCAGTTGACCAGCTGTTATCCCTGGATTCTTTGAGCGCTAACCTGTAAGTATCTGAAGCTGTTAGGGATAGATATCCTTTTTTAAAAGTAAACAATACTCCATTGAATGCAGGTCTTGTTTCCTCGTTGGAAGCTGCAAAAATAACAAGCTTAAGCATTTTTTTAAATGTATATTGATCTATTGAAATTTCTTGTCCCTTTTTGGCAGCATCATCAAATGCCGAAGGGTAGTCTTCTGGGTTTGATCCATATAGATGAAAATTGGAAGAACCACCTGATATATCAAGACGGTAATTATCCCAGTTAATTTCTAAATCTACTTTATCAGTAGGAAAATAACGAATTATATCTACAAGTTTTGGAGGAAGAAGTATTTTACCGGTATCGTCACCGGTATGGAGCATCCTGGTTTTTATAAACATTTCAAGGTTGGTTGCAGAAAAAGTTAACTCTTTATGATTGATTTCTAACAAAATATTGCTTATTACAGGCATAGTTGAACGTGAAGGTAGGGCTTTTTCAACTGTTTCAAGGCAATGCCTAAGTTCACCTGTGTTTACAGAAAGATGCAATTTTATAACCCCTTTCTATTCACTTTATGTTTATTAACAATGATAACACAGTATTTTATTTATTAAATTAAAATATATAAAAAATAGTACAAACAGTAAGGGGTGTGGAAAATGTTAATAATGCTTACTTAAGCTTAAGGAACAACATTAATGCATCTTAAAAAATGTGAATAAGGAACTGATTAGTTGTTTATAAGATGAGGATAAAAACAAAAAATCTCATAATAAAAAAATAATAACAAATTATAAACAACTTAATCAGGAGTTATCCAGAATACTATTTTTAACAAACTCGATCCGGTTCTTAAATTCACTATTTTGAGCAATTAAAGTATCGATTTTTTTAAAGGCATGAAGAACAGTTGTATGATCTCTTCCACCAAATGCTTCCCCAATTTTAGGTAAAGATAAATCAGAAAGCATTCGGCAAAGATACATTGCAACCTGCCTGGCCATAGCAATGTCCTGAGTTCGCTTTTTAGAAAGAAGCTCTTCGCTTTTTATGTTAAAGTTCTCAGCTGTAACATCAATGATAGTTTTTATGGTAATGTTCTTTTGGCGGGTAAATATTATATCCTGTAGTGCAGACTCAGTTAAGTCAAGGGTAACAGGTGATTCTGATAGTGATGCATAAGCAACAATTCTAATTAAAGCTCCTTCAAGCTCGCGAATATTAGTGACAACCTTTGAAGCAATATAATGAATAACTTCATTGGGGATATCAATGCCATCAGAAAGAGCTTTCTTTTTTAAGATTGCTGTCCTGGTTTCTAAATCAGGGGTTTGGAGATCAGTAATCAACCCCCATTCAAAGCGTGAGCGGAGGCGATCTTCAAGAGTGGGAATTTCTTTGGGCGGGCGGTCACTTGATATAATTATTTGCTTATTGTTGTCGTGCAGAGCGTTAAAGGTATGGAAAAATTCTTCCTGGGTTTGTTCCTTACCGGCAAGGAACTGGATATCATCGATTAAAAGAATATCCATATTTCGATACTTATTTCTAAAATCTAAAGTTTTATTATCACGGATAGAGTTAATGAACTCATTTGTGAATTTTTCAGATGAAAAATAAAAAACTCTTGTAAAATCATGATTGATAAGTGAATACTGGCCAATGGCATGTAAAAGATGGGTTTTACCAAGACCAACACCGCCGTAAATAAATAAAGGGTTATAGGCACGGGCAGGACTTTCTGCTACAGCAAGTGAAGCGGCATGTGAAAGACGATTGCAGGCACCTACAACAAAAGTGTCAAAAGTATAACGAGGATTAAAACTTGAAATATACTTCTTTTTTAAGTGCTCATCTTCTTTTTGGTGTGAAGAAAAGTCAGCATAATAATCTAATTGAGCACTATGTGAATTAGTGTCAGGATTTTTTTGAAATTCAGTAGTTATAATAAAGTTGACATTGTAATTATCAGAAGTAACTTTATTTAGTGCCTTGATGATCTGGTTTTTATAACGGGTCTCGAACCATTCTTTCGTAAAATCATTAGGTACTTCAATAACCAGGCAGCGGTTATCAATGGAAACAGGTTTGGTGAGATTAAACCAGGTTTCGAAACTAGGTTTGTGGAGTTCCTTGCTTAATTCACCAAGAGTAAGTTGCCAAATTTCATTTAAATTGCGATTCAATGGATTACCTCCGGTAAATAAGATAAAGGGGAAAATTATTAACATAAGTTTAAGTTATCAATAAAAACTGTGGACAACTCGAACTTAATGGGCATAAATATGCAGTTCCGATAAAAACATATTAACAGATCTGAACCACTCCTGCAAAGAAAAGATTTAATTGTTCAAAATAATTAAATCATGATTGCAAAGGTTTTCTTGACATGTTTCAATTAGTTACTGTATAATTTTTGTATTCTGAATGTAGATAAAGGGGAATAAGAATGAAAAGAACCTATCAACCCAAAAAGAAACAAAGAAAAAGAGTGCATGGGTTTCTGAAAAGAAAGAGAACTCACGGAGGTAAACAAGTAATTAAAAAGCGCAGGCAAAAAATGAGAAAAAGGTTAAGTGCATAAGTAATAGCAAAAAGATGTTAATGAAAAGACTTAAAAAAAACTGGGAATTTAAGAGAGTTTATCGTAAAGGCAGGACGGTTGTCTCCAGAAACATCGTCCTTTATTACTGTCCGAATGGCCTTGATAACAATCGAATTGGCTTTTCAATCAGTAAAAAAGTTGGAAAAAGTGTCGTCAGAAATAGAATCAGAAGAGTTTACCGAGAAGCTTTTAAAGTTGTGGATAAGTTTCTGAAACAAGGGAATGATTTTATACTGATTGCACGAAAACCGGCAGTAGATGTTTCTTTTAATCAGGCATGCAAGGAGTTGTATAATCTATGCCGGAAAAAGCAATTAATTATAAAAAGGCAATCAGGGAATTAGAAAAATTAATCACTTTATTATTGTTATACTTAATCTGGTTTTATATGAAGATCATATCCCCCTTAAAACCACAGACATGCCGCTTTTATCCTTCCTGTTCACAGTATTTTTATGAAGCATTAAGTAAATACGGCGTATTTAAAGGTCTATATTTAGGGTTCAAGAGGATATTATGTTGTCATCCCTTTAATCCGGGCGGATATCATCCTGTAGAATAAGAGTAACTGGAAGGTAGGAGGTAATTAAATGATAGATGCGATTGCTGAAGTATTCAGCGTAATAATTAGTTTTATATACAGTTATGTGCCAAATTTTGGGGCAGCAATTATCATAATGACATTGTTGGTAAAGTTGGTTACATTTCCGCTAAACAATAAACAGATTAAATCAGCGAAAAGGATGCAGGTTTTGCAGCCGGAAATGAAAAAAATTCAGGAAAAGTATAAGGACGACAAGGAAAAGCAGAACCGGGCAGTGCAAGAATTCATGAAAGAAAACAACATGAATCCCCTGGCCGGCTGTTTGCCACTAATAGTCCAGTTTCCTGTTTTAATTGGTGTTTTTAGATTGCTAAGAGAACCTGATAAATTTTTAAATATGGAGACAATAAACCCATATTTATTTCAGACAAGCGAAACAATTAACCTGTTAAATATGCCTATATCAAGCTTAAGTGTAGAAAGTTTTTTGAGTGAAGTAAGTATTTATTACTTATTTCCATTAGTTGCTGGAGGGACAACATATTTATATTCTAAAATATCCATGCCTGCCGACAGCAGTCAAAAAATGCTGCTTTACATGATGCCGGTAATGATTACCGTATTTAGTTTTAACTTTCCTATAGGGCTTGTTATTTACTGGATTATGAACAATGTATTTTCACTAGGACAGCATAAGATAATAGGAAAGTTAGACCAGGCTAAAGGTGTACTTCCGCAGGAAGTGAAGACCGGGGTATCTGCAGCACAAGAAAATAATAAAAAAAAGGAAGAAAAGTCTAAAGAGAAACAAGCTCCGGCTAGAAAGGGAGTAAGTAGAAAGAGTTCCGCAAAAAAAGGAAAATATAGTAACAATAATAAAGATAAAGAATTAGATTTTTTCTCTGTAAAACCAGGTAAAGATAATGAGCTTGATGAAGATAAAGAGACAGAAGATAAAGGGAATGGTCAGTGATGATAGAATATGAAGCCAGTGGAAGAACGGTTGAGGAAGCTAAAGATATTGCGCTGGAAGAACTGGGAATTCAAAATGAAAACGCCCGGATAGAAGTATTAGATAAACCTAATCAGGGCATCCTCGGAATTATTGGCAGTAAATGTGCCAGAGTTAAAGTAACGATGAAATATGAGCCAGATCAGTTTCTTAAAAATTATTTAGAAGAATTATTGGATAAAATGAATGTTGAAGGCACTGTTGAGGTAAAAGAAGATAGTGAAAAACTAGAAGCAGAAGTATTCGGGGAAGATGTAGGGGCATTAATAGGGAGAAGAGGAAAATCTTTAAGCGACCTGCAGTATCTTATTAATGTCATTATGAGAAGACAATATTCCAAATTAAATAAAATGATAGTGATAGATGTGGAAAATTATAGGGCCAGAAGAGAAAAAACATTAAAACAACTTGCAAAAAGTGTAGCGAAAAAGGTCATCCAGGAAAAAGAAGAAAAGAAGCTGGAGCCAATGACACCACAGGAAAGACGAATTATTCATATTGCTCTACAAGATTATCCCGGCATTACAACTTATAGTGACGGGGAGGAACCTTACCGAAAAGTGGTTATAGCTCCATCTTAGAGGAGCAAAGGAGAGCCGCCCCTTTGAGTGGGCGGTTTTTTTATGCAACCGAGGAGGATGTTAAGTGAAGGAAGATACAATAGCGGCAATTAGCACCCCTCTGGGAGAGGGTGGAATCGGAATTGTAAGAATGAGTGGTCCAAATTCTTTTGCTATTGCCAGGGGAATATTTAAAAAGAGTGGATCAACAGATAATAATTTTATTGAACCACGTAAGTTATGCCATGGTTTTATTTATGACTTAAAAATTCAGTTGATCGATGAAGTACTTGTCGCCTTTATGCCTGAACCATATACATATACACGTGAAGATGTGGTAGAAATCAATTGCCATAGTGGGATAATAACTCTGCGAGTGATACTAGAAACCCTATTAAGTGCCGGCTGCCGGCTAGCCGAGCCGGGAGAGTTTACAAAAAGGGCTTTTATAAATGGTAGAATTGATTTGAGCCAGGCCGAAGCAGTAATGAATATAGTTAAAGCACGTTCTGAGGAAGCTGTAAAGTTTGCTGTGAAAGGACTGCAGGGCGAAATATCAGAAAAAGTAAACGATATCAGGAGAAATATTACGGCAGCAAGGGCACCAATGGAAGCATGGTTTGATTATCCGGAAGAATATGAAGGTGAAATGTTTGATAAAAACATGGTGGATAACAAGCTGCTTGCAATTGTGAAAAGGATTGAAGGACTGCTTGAGAAGGTGGAAAGAAGCAGGGCGTATGTGGACGGTATATCAGTAGCAATAATTGGAAGGCCTAATGTCGGGAAATCATCATTATTAAACGCTCTTTTAAAACAACAGAAAGCTATAGTACATGAACTGCCTGGCACTACCAGGGATATGCTCGAAGGTTCATTAAACCTGGGAGGATATCCTATTAATTTAGTTGATACCGCTGGTATACAAGGAACAGATGATCCGGTTGAAAAAGAAGGCATAGAAAGGTCAAAAAGAGCTGCCGGAATGGCTAAATTACTAATTATGGTTGTTGATGGATCAAGGCCATTGAGCCAATATGATGAAGAAATCTTACAATTAAAAAAAGATCGACAGGGATTAGTTGTAGCTATCAACAAATCAGATCTTGATCATAAGGTAAGAAGAGAGAGCTTTGATGGCCGCATTGATAACGGGGAAGTAATAGAAACCTCAGCCACTAAAGAAGAAGGAATTGAATTGTTGGAGCAAGCAGTCACAAGACAACTGGATCAACTGCTGGGTAATAATGATCAAGCTAATATAATGCTAACATTGAGACATAAAAATATTTTAAAGGAAGCAAAGGACCGAATAATAGAAGCAAGGGAAGCACTACATAAGCATCCTCCGGAAATAGTGAGCATGATTTTACAGCAGGCGTGGCAAAAAATGGGAGAAATTACTGGTGAGTTTATTAACGAGGATTTACTTGATAATATTTTCAGTGAATTTTGCCTGGGCAAGTAAATTGAAAAATGTTTGATTCTGGAATGAAGGCGAGTAAGGTAAGTGAAATATGAAACGCAAAAAAAGATAGATAATCTTTTTCAAGAGCTGGGTATAAAGGCCAAAGAAGAAGCCAGGGTAATGGTAAGTGAATACATAAAATTACTGATGAAAGGTATGGAAAAAAGTCGACTTACAGGGGAAAGAACAGAGCGTGGAATAATAGAAAAGCAATTATATGATGCCATATATCCATTAAAAAGTATAAATATTGAAAAGAATTGCAGTGTGGTAGACCTGGGAACAGGAGGCGGGTTGCCGGGAATACCGGTCAAAATTATAAGACCAGATTTGGAAATATATTTATTAGATTCAAACAGAAAAAAAACAGTTTTTTTAGAAGAAGCTATAATTAAACTTAAATTAACAGGTATAAAGATAATTAACGATCGTGCTGAAGTTATAGGTCATGATATAATGCACCGCGAAAAACATGATTATATATTATGCAGGGCAGTGGCAAAGTTATCAGTTCTTGCTGAGTTATCTCTGCCATTATTAAGAATTGGCGGGAAAGCTATACTATATAAGGGTCCCAGGGGAGATGAAGAATATATGGAAGCAAAGAATGCTCTGATGACCTGTGGAGGGTCTTTAGAAAGTATAGAAAAATATACTTTAAAAGCAGGTGAGGCGAGAAGACTGTATGTTATTAAAAAAATAAAAAATACTCCGGATCAATACCCAAGGAAGCCTGGAATGCCTGGGAAAAAACCGATCACCGAACAAATATGAGGTTAATACAGGTGTAGCAAATTGCAGGAATAGAATAACTGCTGTCAAATAATATTGAAGCAATATAATACGAAAAAGGCGTTGGTTTAATGAACGGAAAACAGGTAGATAAAAGTGTATGGAGAAGTCTAGAGCCATCTGCAGACAATGTTGTAGCTGTTGATCTTGCAAAAATCAGCCCTAACCCATTTCAGCCCAGGAAAGTTATTAGTGAAGAAAAAGTAACTGAATTGGCTCAGTCAATAAAGGCAAACGGTTTAATTCAACCGGTTGTTGTGAGAAGATCAGGTAACGGTTATCAACTGGTGGTAGGGGAAAGAAGATATTTAGCCTGCCGTAAACTGGGGTGGGAAAAAATATCTGCTGCTGTGAAAGCATTGTCGGATAATGATATGGCAACAATAGCGCTTATTGAAAATTTGCAGAGGGAAGATTTAAGCTTTGTCGATGAGGCTAATGAATATGTAAATCTAATGCAAAAATTAAATATAACCCAGGAAGAGCTGGCCAGAAAACTGGGAAAAACACAATCTACAGTTGCTAACAAAATCAGGCTTCTTAAACTGAGCAAACCGGTTCAGGAGCAATTAATAAAGAGAGGCTTGTCCGAACGACATGCCAGAGCGTTATTAAGGTTGGATACAGAAGATAAACAGTTAAAGATCCTCAGTGAAATATCACAACGAGGTTTGACAGTAAGCCAGGCAGAAAAACGGATTGATCGAATTGTTGAAGGAAAGAAGGAAAAGGGTCAATCAATAAGATCAAAACCGGTAATTAAAGACTTAAGAATTGTTTTAAATACGATCAGAGAAGCAGTTTCATTGATAGAAAGTTCGGGTTTGTACCCGGAAGTTGATGAAAGGGTTGAAAAGGATTATATTGAAGTGACAATTCGTTTAAGCAAGGAGATGCTGAATCCCATTGCACCAAGCAAGAAAAAATAAGCCATAATTAACAGCTCAAGGGGATGATCGAATGGCAAAAGTAATAGCAGTTGCAAATCAAAAAGGTGGCGTAGGTAAAACGACAACGGCAGTAAATCTAAGTGCTTCGCTGGCAAAACTAGAAGCAAAAGTCCTTTTAATAGATATAGATCCACAGGGTAATGCTACAAGCGGAATGGGCTTATCAAAAAATGATATTCAGGCTTGTATCTATAACACTTTAATTGAAGATGCAGGTCTTGAAGATATAATACTTACATCACGCTGGGCAAACCTTGATCTAGTTCCAGCGACAATACAGCTTGCAGGGGCTGAAATTGAAATGGTATCATTGGTTTCACGTGAAGAAAAATTGAAGAAAGCGCTGGTACCGTTATTGGATCTGTACGACTATATTATTATAGATTGCCCTCCATCCCTGGGGTTGTTAACATTAAATGCTATGAATGCTGCAAATGGAGTTATTATTCCAATACAATGTGAATATTATGCACTGGAAGGGCTAGGCCAGTTAATGAACACTATCAATCTTGTTCGAAAACACTTAAACGAGGATCTGGTAATTGAAGGTGTACTGCTAACAATGTACGATATGCGAACAAATCTTTCAGAGCAGGTGGCGGAAGAAGTAAGAAGCTATTTCAAACAATATGTTTATAAAACAGTTATTCCCAGAAATGTACGGCTAAGTGAAGCGCCCAGTTACGGAAAACACATACTTGAATATGACCCTCGAAGCAGAGGTGCTGAACTACATCTATCTTTAGCACGGGAGGTCTTGAGTGATGAATGAAAAAAGAAGATTAGGAAAAGGACTGGGAGCTTTAATACCAGATTCTCTTTCTGCATCTGCAGAAACAACAGAAATAAAGTTGGACAAAATTAAGCCAAACCCATTTCAACCACGAAGAACATTCGACGATGAAAAACTGAGCGAATTAGCAGCATCAATAAAAGAGCATGGTGTTATACAGGCTGTAGTAGTTACACCCAGCGGAACAGAAGAACTATATTTGCTTGTAGCCGGAGAAAGAAGATGTAGGGCTGCCAGGATAGCAGGATTAACTTCAGTTCCAGCAGTTGTGAAATCCTTTGACAAGAGCACTATGTTGGAGATCGCCCTAATTGAAAATTTACAGCGTGAGGACTTAAATCCGATTGAGGAAGCAAGAGCATACAAAAAACTTATGCAGGAATATAATTACACCCAGGAAGAATTGTCAAAGAGAATTGGACGCAGCAGACCTTCAATTGCTAACAGCTTAAGGCTGCTGACGTTGCCAGAAAAGATCCTAAATTCGCTGGTAGTAGGTGAATTAACACCTGGCCAGGCAAGACCTTTATTATCAATAAATGACCAGGAAACACAGCTGGTATTTGCGGAAAAGATTTTAAAAGACAAACTATCAGCAAGAGAAGCCGAAAGAATAGTAATAGAAGAGGGTAATGAAAAAACAAGTAGCAATAAACCAGGTGCAGCGAAGGTGATAGACCCAGAAAATGAAGAACTCCAGCTGCAAATTCAAAGGAACCTGGGAACTAAAGTTAAGCTAAAACGGGGAAAGAATGGCGGAACAATTGAAATATACTACTATAGTGAAGAAGATCTGGCGAGATTGATAGAAAAATTAATGCCTGGAGGACTATGAAAGATTCACGCTAGCCTATAATTGTTTCACGTGAAACATTCCGGCAAGAAGCGAGTGCTTGTTCTTGATTGTTTCACGTGAAACAATTTATTTTAGTTATCTTTCCTTGCACGGCCTCCCCTTCTTCACACAATTGGTTTGCGTTGACCGGGTGTGTTATAATAATTTTAGTTTTTCTCCAATGGTTTTTTTGCTATGTTTGTGCTTTAAATAATACTTAGCTACTTTGCTTTAAGTTGAAAGGAAAGTGTCTGTGGTGTCTGATAATAACAAAAACCGATGTTTTACTGTAATGATAGTTCCTCATTCAGAGGAGGCAACTTATAGTCTTCGCATTCCTTTGTACTTGGTACAGGCGGTGGTTGCTTTGCTGGTTATCGGGGTAACCGGTTTTTGTGTGCTGGGTTATGCTTATTTAAGGGCATCTGCCGAAGCGCGTGAATCGGAAACACTACGTCAGCTTAGCAGGGCCCAGCAAGAAGAGATCAATGCGCTTGCGGTTGAAACTGAAAGGATGATGGAGCAGGTGGATGCAGTTGATGAGCTTGTTGAGCTTGTAACTGAAAAGCTGGAGCTAGATGAAGGGGAAG
The DNA here is from genome assembly GCA_051748445.1 of Bacillota bacterium. Taxonomy (GTDB): domain Bacteria; phylum Bacillota; class Dethiobacteria; order DTU022; family DTU022; genus T3SED10-7. The sequence continues at coordinate 2,688 of JBNJHL010000015.1, read as the reverse complement.
TTGGAGATGTATTGCAAAACCAGTCTGCTGCCAGTAATGGTGCCCAAACTTCTGATTACAATGAACAAGATTTTAATGGCAGCACTCCAATGTTAACTCAAACAGCAGTAGAGGTTGATACTCTGCGCTCTTATGATAGCAGATCTGCCGGGTTGGATTCATCGAATGGTATTGTTGAAAGGGCAACCGATAACCTGTCTGTATTGCAAGGGGTTATTCCAGACCAGGTAGAAACGCTTGATGTGGTTGGAGATTATATTGATAGATCTGAAGCAAAGCCGTTGATGTGGCCGGTTAAAGGAAGGATTATTTCCGGATTTGGTGTACGCGCTATTCCTTATGCAAACAGTGGCTACCAGTTTCATACCGGGGTAGATATTGTCGGCTCTCGTGATGCTTCGATTAAGGCTACTGCGCCCGGGGAAGTAATTTTTGCTTCCTATCGAGGTAGTTTTGGGAAGCTTGTGATCATAGAACACGGGTATGAATATCAAACGCATTATGCTCACCTGTCAGATTTTGCAGTAAGTGTAGGGGACGAAGTCGAAAAGGGCCAAACCGTTGGGTATATGGGAGCAACAGGCAGAACTACCGGCACCCATCTTCATTATGAAGTACATCACAACGGTTCACCCGTGAACCCATCAAATTACTTGAAAGAGCGATAGCTCCAAAAGGAGGTTGGCAGGCTTGTTTAAGAAGGGTAGTATGGAAACAATGAGAGATAAGGTGGATACAATCATTGGCAAGGATACATTCTTTTCAGGTAATATCAACGGAAAAGGAGTTATCAGGATTGATGGTGAAATCGAAGGTTCAGTACAAGATAAGGGTGATGTGATTATAGGTGAGAACGGTAAAGTTGCAGCTGAACTAAAAGCACGCAATATAACAATAGCAGGTTTATATGAGGGGACACTCGAAGCGGAAGGTAAGCTTGAGCTCAAAAAAACAGCCACAGCAGTAGGTACTTTTAAAGCTAATGGTCTGATTATTGAAGAAGGTGCCGTTTTTTCAGGTAGCATGGAAATGCAACAAAAACAGCAGGCCATAGAAAACAAAGCTGAAGATAAGCCCTTGCAGAAAAGGGATTGGAGTTATAAGCCGCTAAGTCCAGACTCATCAGGTCATGGAGCACGTAATAATGTCAAGAACGAGAAATCGGTCTCTGAAAAAACCTGAAAAACAGGCTAATTTTTAATGTGCTAATAACCCAGTAAGCACTGCTAGTGGTGCTTCCTTTCGGTTATTTCTCTTTTTACGATAGTTGTTGTGCTGTAGATTCTAATATAGCAGCAGGAACGCGGTAAGATAAGCAGAATTTATTTGTTCAGTATAAATATTTATGCAAAAAGCGAGGTATTACAATGTTAATTATCTTACTGGGACCACCGGGTGCGGGTAAGGGTACTCAAGCTGAAAACATTGTCAAAGATTATAGTCTTGTGTACATTTCCACTGGCGATATATTAAGAAGTGCAGTAAAAGAAGGCACAGGCTTGGGGCGCAAAGTAAAGCATTACATGGATCAGGGTACGCTTGTACCCGATGATCTGGTTGTTGAAATTGTTAAAAACCGCCTAAGAGATCCTGATTGTCAAAATGGGGCTCTCTTTGACGGATTTCCACGTACTGTTAAACAGGCGGAATTTCTTGAAGAAGCATTGTCGGAAATTGAAACCAGTGTAGATGCTGTCCTTTCAATTGAAGTTGAAGAAAGTGAACTTATTGAACGCTTAACTGGAAGAAGGATTTGTTCAAAGTGCGGAGCTGTTTTTCACCTTACATTTAACCCACCTGAAGTGCGTAATGTCTGTGACCAGTGTGGAGGCGATTTATACCAGCGTGATGATGATACTTTTGAAACAGTTAAGGAAAGGCTTGCCGTGTATAAAAAACAGACCGAACCTCTGGTCAACTTTTATGAGGGAAAAAACATTTTATTCCCTATCGATGGAAACCAGGATATCGACAGCGTTTACCAGCAGATAAAGGCAGTGCTGGATGCCTTATAAAGGAATGGTGACCAGTTTTAATGATCCATTACCGGGTAGGACAACAGGTTACTATGAAAAAAGGACATCCGTGTGGTGCGAACTGCTGGCGTATAATCAGGATCGGAATGGATTTTCGGATTAAGTGTGAAAAGTGCGGCAGAAGTGTATTGATACCTCGCTCACGTTTTGAACGCAGGGTTAAAAATGTGCTATCGAATCCTGATGAGTAGGGCAAGGGGGGTTGATTATGTCCTGGAGCTGTGGAATAGTTGGTCTTCCAAATGCAGGCAAGTCGACCTTATTCAAGGCTCTTACATCCCTGGATGTTACTATAGAAAACTATCCATTTTCCACAATCGATTCTAATCGCGCAATTGTTCCTATCCCTGATTCTCGTTTAACTGCTCTGGCCGAGTTTAGTAAGGCAGAAAAAGTTACACCAGCGACAATTGAAGTAATCGATGTAGCCGGATTGGTTAAGGGAGCGAGCCATGGAGAAGGATTGGGTAATCAGTTTCTTGGTCATCTACGCAATTGTGATTTGCTGATTCATGTTCTCGCTGGCTTTAAGAATCGATTTACTGCGGAAGATGATTTATTGTCACGCTATGAAATTATCAACATTGAGCTTAGTCTCGCTGACCTTGAGGCTGTAACCAGGCGTCTCCAGAAGCTGGAACCCCAGCTCAGA
>JBNJHL010000014.1:0-22668 GCA_051748445.1 Bacillota bacterium | reverse complement strand
GCCGGCGCGAGCGTGATGCCGAGACCGTTCATCCCCCCTGGATTCCTGCTGTGCTGGCTTTTTTCTTGTGTGGCCTGTATATTGGGAAAAAGGGTATTTTTAAAGACCTGTCAGGTCATATTGGATATTTAAAAAGGGTCAGAAATGTTGGCTTTCCAGTAGGAGGGATATTTCTTCTAATTACGGTTCTTGTGGAAACTGGCACCTGGCCAGTTCATCCTCTAATTAAATATTCATTATTCGAGTCCTTTAACTATCTTGCCTCTCTCTTTATTTTTCCTACTTATGTAGCAGCTTTAATCCTTTTCCTGCAGGGAGAGAAAGGCAAAAAGGTTCTTGCCCCGATTGCCGCAACCGGCAGGATGGCTCTTACCAACTACCTTGCCCAAACCCTTATTTGCATTTTCATATTTTATGGGTTTGGCCTGGGTTTATACGGGCAGGTTAGTATAATCGTAGGTATCATTATTACCATAGCCATATATCTTGTTCAGGTAGTGTGGAGCAATTTATGGATGAAAAAGTTTTATTACGGGCCTATGGAGTGGCTGTGGCGGGTGATGACCTATAAAAAACTCCAACCGTTTGTCATCCGCAAAAAGTAGGTATGCAATAAATAAAATTGTGGAGATGGTAATTGCAATGCTTACTTTGAAAAGAGGGTTCTAAGTTTGCTTAAAAAGCCACTTTCTTTTTTAAGGGGCTGCTGAAAATCTTTTGGCAGGGGGATTAGTTTTTCTGCAATAGCAACAATGCATCGTGAAGCCGGGGCAAGAGGATTATATAGAACAATTGGTTTAAAGTTTTTAACTGATCTGGGCAGGTTGTCATCTTTTACTATATGACCCAAAGTTTCAGGTTTTATGTTAAGAAAGCGGTAGGCCACATCAGATAGCTTGGCAGCTACCTGCCTGGCTTCATTAAAGTTTTCGACCAGGTTTAATGTAATCTTTATATCCGGTTTTATTTCCTTGCTGCTTAAGACTTTAATAATTGCATAAGCATCTGATATTGAGTGCGGTTCAGGAGTGACCACGACAACAACCTCATCTGCGGCAAGGCAAAAATCAACTACGTTACGTGAAATGCCGGATCCAGTATCGATAAGGATTACATCGGCTGATTCTTCAAGAGGCTTAAGCATGCCGATAATCCTTCTTAATTCTTCAGAGGGTAGTTCGGCAAGGGTTTGCAGTCCTGATCCTCCGGGGATAATGTTAATCCCTTCAGGCCCTTCCACCATAATATCGAGCAAGCTTATATCACGGTCTTCCATTAATGTATTAATAGTGTTTTTGCAATGCAAGCCCAGTAGTACGTCTACATTTGCAGTTCCCAGGTCAGCATCAATGATAAAAACCCTGAGTCCGCGCTGAGCAAGGGCGATAGCGCTATTGATGACAAAGTTGGTTTTTCCAGTTCCACCTTTTCCGCTGGTGACAGCAATTACTTTTGGTTGGCCCGAAGAAGTTTCGTCAGTATTCGTACCTAAAGCTTGATCATCTGTCATTACATCATCACTGCTCTTTACCGGCGGCGCTTTTTCAGCGGGCTCTTCAGTGTTCTTTTCAAAAACTTTTTTTAAAGCTGAGGGATCCTGTGAAAGTAGTATCAGCTTTTTTAAAGGTTTTCCGGGTTTAAAGACAGGCACTCTGGTTTCAGGAATATTTATAAAATCTTCCGTATGGATGTTTTTAATTTTCCTTGCAGCACGGATCTTTGTTTCAAAGGTGCCAAAACCTTTGAGGGTGATCCTTTTACTGCTTGAAAGAGCTTCTTCAATTGAGCCAAACATTGTATCAATAACCTGCTTTGCATCTTTTTTTGTGATAGCAGCTTTTTCGGCAGTGGATTCAATCAATTTCTGTTTATTCATTGCTTATCTAATCCTCCGGACAGGCTGGTAGTAGCACGATAATAAAAACTATTCCACAGTTGCTTGCTTTTACCTGCTTCCCAAACTGCTGTATTATGCTTATAAACCTGCTTTTTTAGATAAAATCGGCAATTCTGGCAGGATATTAAGAGTTTAATAGAAAAATAAAAATACTATGTGATAATTTTAAACTTAATGTTATGAGAATATTGTCGAAGATAGGGGTAGAGAGGTGATAACATTGCCGGGAATTGGTAATAAGCTGCGTATAAAAAGATTGGCCCTTGGACTATCATTAAAAGACGTTTCCAGGAAAACCAGGATCAAGCAGAAAGCTCTCGAAGCTCTTGAAGAAGAAGAAATTCTTAAATTTAAAGATAAAGTGGATGTATTAGAGCACATAAAGTCCTATGCTAGTGCTCTTGGTCTTAATAGTACTGAGGTACTCGCTGATTTTGAAAAGCTGTGGTCTGATTCCAGTACTGCAAAAGCTTATATGCAGCAGCAGTATAATCGAGAAAACAGGTTTGCTTTTTTAAAAGAACAGAAGTTTTTGAGCTATGGAGCTGTTATTGCCGCTTTTGCCCTCTTTTTATCATTCGGTGGTTATCTGTTCTGGAATAATTACTTTGTTCCAAACGAACCGGAACAATATGAGGCAGTATCTGCAGATGAAATGGGTTTAGAAGAATCAGCTGAAGAGGAGCCTGTCAAAGAAAAGCCGGTTGTTGAAGATCCTGATCTAGAAGAACCAATTGTTGCTGAACGGGAAAAAAGTGATCCTAATCAGGAAACGGATGATTACATAGCAAATGCAGATAATGGTTTGGAGGAACCGATGTTGGAAGAAGAAGAGGAGGGGCAGCATATTACTTCACCTGATGAGGACGGGCTTCCTCGTACAGGAGAGTTTGCTTATTTGCTCTGGTTCGGGATATTGACCTTTATTATTGGACTGGCCCTTTTCCTGCCGGTCTTATTGTTCAGAAAAGATTGTGATCCTGTACTTGGTCCATCTAACTAAGGTTACCTGGAAATGAGTAAAGCCCTGTGTTCTGATTGCTGATACCAGGTTATCATAAAAAAACATATTGATGAACTGATCCTGCGATAATTTACAGGATCAGTTTTTTTTTCAGGATGGCAGGGAATAATAAGTAAAATGCGAAAAGTATTATAGAGCAAAGATAATTGGTTGTTTTGAAAGGAAGGTCATTCCTGGATGCTGGTGTTATCGAGAAAAACTGAACAGAGTATTATGATTGGTGATGATATAGAAATAGTTGTTTCATCTATTGACGGCAACTCTGTGCGAATTGGTATAAAAGCCCCGAAAGATCTAAAAATATTGCGCAAAGAAACATTTGAAGAAGTGCGGCAGGAAAATATTAAAGCTGTTCAGGCCGCCTCAAATTATAACCAGGATATCAGCCAAATACTACCGCGCAAACCGGAATCAGATCGTGAACAGCAGGGCGAAAAGGATAAACTTGATTAGTTGGAAAATTGATGCTAAGATTGTTAAAGGGTAAATATGAACAAAAGTGGAGGTAAAAGCCATGAAGATTGATGGTATTGACCCCCTGTTGTTAAATCGTATCAAAGAACAAACTGATCGCCTGGAAGTACAAAAAGCTGAAACAGTATTTCCCGAAAATCGGACAAAAAGGGAAAGCGGTCGTCATAAAGGCGAAGCAGCAAAAGCTATTGGCCAGGATTACGATAAAAAAGTAGATCAGGCTTTGCGTGAACTAAATCAAAGAGCAGAAGAAGATAACCTCGATGTTCGCTTTAGTCTACGAAAAGAAAATAATTTGTGGAATGTTGATGTTTATAACCGGGACAACAGTGAGGTTATCCAGACCATCCCTACAGATAAAGCTTTTGAGGTGCTTTCGAGAATACAGGGATTGTTCGGAGTAATGCTTGACGAGAAAAGGTGATCCGGCAGGTGCGGCACAAATACGATGCTAGGTTGTTATATATTATAAACAAAGGGGGATCTTTTTTTTGATCTTGTAGTTAGTTGCTACTAATATAGTTTAGGAGAACTAACATTAAGGGTTGCATTTAAAGTAGCCTCCTGCTGTATTGAGAGAACTGGTTTAACCCGACAGTTTTTTTTAAAGAACATCACGATGGATGCAACCGGATCATAGCAGTAACGGATCAATAACTGCTATTATTTTGCGTAGTTCAGACAAGCCTGTTATTGTTTTAATTTTGGTCATACATGTTTACTTGTTAAAATCAATAATTGATAAGTGCAAGTATTTTTTTATGGAGAAATAATGTAAAATAGGCAAGGAAGAAATATTCAAGGAGGATTGATTAATTCATGAGCCCAATTTATTTTCCCAGGATTTCTGCTGAAGAAGCAGCCTCGATGATTGAAGACGGACAAACTGTTGCTTTCAGCGGATTCACTGCCGCTGGTGCAGCCAAAGCCATACCGAGAGCACTGGCACGTCATGCCAATGAATTGCATGCCCGTGGCGAGCCCTTTAAAATAAATGTTCTTTCCGGCGCTTCTACCGGGAAGCTTGACGATTTGCTGGCTGAAGCCGAAGCTGTCGCCTGGCGTGCCCCGTACCAATCTTCAAAAATACTACGCAAGCAGATTAATGAGCAAAAAGTTGAATTTACTGATATGCATTTATCCCACCTACCCCAGGCGATTCAATTTGGTTTCCTTGGTAATATTGACTGGGCGGTAATCGAAGCAGCAGAAGTTACATCCGATGGCAGGATATACCTATCCACTTCTATTGGGGCCTCGCCTACGTTTGTTCGTTCAGCCGACAAGGTAATTATTGAATTAAACCGTTATCATTCTGTCCGCTTAAGCGAAATGGCTGATGTGACTATTATACCACCACCGCCGCACCGCAGTCCTATACCTATTTATCATCCCTTAAATAAAATCGGACTTCCATATGCTTCCGTTGATCCAAAAAAGATTGTAGCGGTAATAGACAATAATGAACCTGATGGAATCGCACCGATGAGTGCTCCAGATGAGGTTAGCAGAAAAATTGCTCACCTGGTTGTTGACTTTTTACGTGATGAAATGCGGGCGGGCCGGATACCTTCAGAGTTTTTGCCATTACAGGCTGGAGTGGGTAACATATCCAATGCTGTGATGTCTTTTCTGGGTGATGATCCTGATGTGCCCGATTTTTATATGTACACTGAAGTATTCCAGGATTCACTTTTGGACTTGATGGAACAGGGGCATCTACTTGGAGCCAGCACCTGCAGCCTGACTGTTTCTGACGAAAACTTACAGCGTATTTATAACAACATGGACTTTTTTACGCCAAGAATTGTCATGCGCCCCCAGGAATTATCAAATAATCCCGGTGTTATCCGCCGCCTTGGAGTCGTAGCAATAAATACAGCACTGGAATTTGATTTAAACGGACATGCCAATTCCACTCACGTCTGTGGAACAGATATTATGAATGGTATCGGTGGCAGCGGTGATTTTACGCGCAATGCTTATCTTTCAATATTTATGTCGCCTTCAACGAAGAAGGATGGCAATATCTCAACTGTAGTGCCCATGGTTACTCATCCTGATCATAGTGAGCATTCAGTCCAGGTCGTGGTTACAGAGCAGGGGCTGGCTGACCTGCGCAGTTTAGGGCCTAAAGAAAAAGCAAAAACTATTATTGACAAGTGTGCCCACCCTGATTATCGTGAATATTTGCACCGTTACGTTTCAGGTTCTCCCTCCGGACATATTTCCCAGAGCCTGGGTAACTGTTATGCTCTACATAATAGTCTACTGGAGAATGGAACTATGAAATTCTGGGAATAATGACTCATTATATTTCACGGAGGAATCAAAATGGCAGTGTACAGTAGAATTGCTGAAGAAATAGCCGCAGGCAGAAAAGTTGCACTGGTTACAATCATTGATTGCTGTGGCAGCATCAATCTAACTGGTAACCGGCTAATAATCAGCGAGGGAAAAGTTATATACAGTAGTATCAGGCAAAGGTATTTAGCAGAGTTGGAAGCGGTGTCTCTTGCTCAGTATGAAAAGGGACAAAGTAACATGGTTGACGCGCAATTAGCCCAGGATACTGCATGCCGTTTATTTGTTCACATTTATAATCCTTCTCCTCGCCTGATTATTTTAGGTGGCGGCCATGTTGGACAGGCACTTTGTAAAATGGCGGCACTTCTTGATTTTGAAACGGTCATTATTGATGATCGGCCTTCGTTTGCCAACCAGACTATTCATCCCGATGCTGATCAAATTATTTGTGAGACTTTTGAAAAAGGATTTAAGCTGGTAGATCCTTCACCATATGATTATATTGTCATTGTAACCAGGGGACATCAGCATGATCGTTTTTGCCTGGAAAAGGCATTGTCAGGGAAGTTTGCTTACCTTGGTATGATTGGTAGTAAGAAAAAAGTTAGAGCTCAGCTCCAGGAACTGGCCAAGGCAGGGTATTCGAAAGAACAGCTGGAGTCAGTATATTCTCCAATAGGATTACCGATTGGCGCTGTTACTGAAGCTGAGATAGCGCTCAGCATATTGGCAGAAATTACCAGGGTGCGGCGCAGTAAGAGCAGCGGTGAGGAAGTGCAGGAAAAGGTTATGCGTGAGCTGATTTCACTTGAGGAAAGCGGCGGACGGGCAGTTCTGGCGACCATTATCGAAGCAAGAGGCTCGACGCCCCGCAAAAGGGGATCCCAGATGCTAGTTTATCCTGAAGGGCAGTTAGCTGGAACGATCGGTGGTGGTTGTGCTGAAGCCGATGTGCGTCGCCAGGCATTGCTAACTATGGACAGGGGTATTTCACGGCTGGTTAGCCTCGATCTCAATGCCGATGCTGCTGCCGAACAGGGTATGGCCTGCGGAGGGAAGATGGAAATTTTCCTTGAACTTTTAACTTTTCAGTAAATATTGTGGGGTGGAGCTTTGCCTTTTTTTAAAAAAAACATTAAACTGATATTGATACTCATACTAATTAACCTGATCACGTTGATTCTATTTTGCCCTTCTTTTGCCAGCGCTTCTTCCTCAACAGAGCTTAACCTGACAATTCTGCATACCAATGATGAGCATGGTGCGTTAATTCCTCATTCAGCCACGGTTGATTTTCACCCCTACCGGGAAGATCCGACCATCGGTGGCTATGCCCGTCTTGCTTCAGCTGTTAATGAAATCAAAAATGAAAAGCTTGCAAGCGGGGAACCGGTTTTGCTCTTATCTGCAGGAGATTATATCGGTGGTTCTGCATACAGCTGGCTTGTTCCTGAGGGCTTTGCCCCGGAGATTAAAATCAAGCAGGCAATCGGATATGATGCAGTTGCTATCGGTAATCATGAATATGATTACGGCCCGGACATATTATCAGAATACTTTATGGAGGCCGGCTACCCGGAAGCCCATCAACAGACGGTGGTGCTGGCCTCAAATACAGCCGCCCCTTTCGATCATCCCCTGAAAAAAGATAACTTATACCTTGATAAAAAGCTAATAGAACTGGATAATGGCTTAAAAGTAGGCATGTTTGGCTTAATTGGAAAGCAGGCAGTATCAAATATTACTGCCAGTGAACCGGTGCAGTTTAAAGATCAGCATGAAACGGCAAGATTAATGGTAGAACAATTAAAATCTGAAGGTGCACAGCTGGTAATAGCAATAACCCACTCCCGGCTTGCAGAAGATGTTGAGCTGGCCCTGGATGTTGACGGGATTGATATAATTGTCGGCGGCCACTGCCATACCCCGCTTTATGAGCCGATCATAGAAAATGATACGATTATTTTACAGGCCGGCTCTCTCCTGGAATATATGGGTCAGCTGGAGCTGGCATATAATCCTGAAACTGAAGCAATAAGAATTCTAAACAGTGAAAATGACAGTCCTTTCCTGATTAAGCTTGATCACAACATTTCCCAGGATCCGGGAATTGCTGAATTAATTGAAAAATACACCGGCAACCTTAACCAACTCCTTTCTGACAAGACAGATGGGCAATTCGAAAATATCCTTGACACGGTTGTTTTGTCTGACTATGTAATTCCCAATGAACCTCCCCTGCAGGAATCGCCACTTGGTAATTTTGTTACCGATGCAATGCGCCTGGTTACTGAAGAGAAAACCGGACGGAGCATAGATATTGCCATGCAGGCCAACGGGTCTATCCGTGGCAGCCTTGAGCCTGGAACAATGCCGCATGTACTGGGCCAGGTTTCTGTCTATGATCTAACCGAGCTAATTGGTCTGGGTATCGGGCCTGATGGTTCAGCCGGCTACCCGATTGTTGTGGCATACCTGACCGGAGATGAAGTTCGACGGGTCCTGGAGGTAGCTGTTTTGCTTGCAGAATTGATGGGGGATTCTTACTTTCTTCAATTCTCCGGCCTGCGATATGATTACAATTCACAAAATGCTACATTCCTGACAATTCCTTTTTTTGATTTACCTGTTCCCACTGCACGAGCGGTGACCAGGGCCGAGATATATAAAGGCGATGGTAGGCAGGGTGTTGATGATCAGCTTTATGAACCGGTAGATTGGGGAGACCGGGAATTATATTCGCTTGCAACAGATTCTTATATCCTTTCCTTCCTGCCCATGATCGGTGAAATGCTGCCCCAGCTTGACATTGTCTTGAAAGACGCAGAAGGCAATCCATTGACCGAAGATCAGCTGGACAAGCTGATAACTTATACTGAAGGGTCTGAACTGAAAGTATGGAGAACAGTTCTGGAATACGCTGCCGATCAACCGGTAGGAGAGTCAGGTTTTCCGGAAATTGATTGTTATTATGCTTCCCGTGCGGCCAGGATTAACCAGGTTCAGACCATCCCCCTTGTTACATGGCCGATTTTGGCCCTGATGGTTATTGTTATTGCCCTCTATATCCTGATCAGGAAGATAAAGCGCCGCAAAGCAAAACATACTTAATAATCAGGTTTGGCTGTGGGTAACCCATGGACAGGCCGGAACAATTATGGTACCGTAACTTTATAGAAAAGGGAGCTGAATTAGCTTGAAGAATTTAGCCTGGATTGACGGTTCATATTGTAACCTTGACGGGGCAAGAATATCAATAGAAGATCGCGGTTATTTGCTGGGAGACGGCGTTTATGAAGTTATCAGGGTTTATAATGGAAAACCCTTTTATCTGGATGCTCACCTTGAGCGCTTGAAACGCAGTGCCGGAGCAGTCAAAATAGAGCTGCCGTATAAACTTAGTGAAATTGGTAGCATTGTTCTTGATCTGGTAGCAAGAAGCAGCTGTGGTGAAGGATATATTTACATGCAGTTAACCAGGGGCAAAGCAAAAAGGGATCACCTGTTCCCGCCAGATACTTTACCAACCCTGGTTATGTATGTAAGAGATCTTGAACCGATAAAAGCGGTAGAAGAGATTAATCCGATTGAAACGATGACATTACCGGATGAACGCTGGTTAAATTGTTATATAAAGAGTACTAACCTGCTTCCAAACCTGTTAGCAAGACAAAAAGCAGCTGAATCAGGTGCGATGGAAGCTCTTTTATACCGTCAGGATAAAAAGGTAACTGAAGGGACCAGGTCAAACATTTTTGCTGTTATAGATGGAGAGGTCAGAACACATCCGGCTAACAATCTTATTTTGCCGGGGATTACCAGGGATATAGTGCTCGCCCTGCTAAAAGATCTATCCATCCCTTATTCTGAAAAAGCTATTAACTTAAATGAACTGGACCGAGCAGAGGAAGCCTGGGCTACATCAACCACAATGGAAATCAACCCGGTTGCAGCTATAGATGGGGTAAGCCTTGCATCAGCTCCGGGCCCGGTTTGCAGGCGTTTAATGAATGCTTTCCGTGATATTATTTTAAATAATTCTTAGGGGGATTGCCTTAATGCAGGCAACAGTAAAAAATGTAACTTCGCGCCTTGAAAAACTGGCCCCGCTATCAATTGCCATGCCTGGCGATCCTGTTGGGTTACAGATCGGCAGTAATGCCGCAGAAGTTAAAAAAATATTAGTGGCTCTTGATCCTGACCATGCAGCTGTAAGCGAAGCCCTGTCCATTGGTGCAGAACTGCTGCTCACTCATCATCCCTTATTTTACCAGAAGATTTCTTCAGTCAATGAGGATTTGCCAGGTGGGGCAATAGTTGCCGAGGCGATCAGGAACAGGTTGAATATTTACAGTGCACATACCAATTATGATATAGCTCCTGAAGGTGTTACTTTTCAGCTGGCTAAAAGGCTGGGGCTGCCTGCTGAAAATGCCCGGGTGCTGGAGGTCACCGGTAGTGAACAATTGCTGAAGTTTGTAGTTTTCGTGCCGGTTGGCCATGAGGATGCAGTTCGCAGCGCTATTGCTGCTGCCGGGGCAGGGCAAACCGGTAATTACAGTCACTGTACTTTCCAGGTTGCAGGTTGCGGCACTTTTATGCCCGGTGAAGGAACAAATCCTTACATCGGCAGTAGTGGTCAACTGGAGAAAGCTGATGAGCTGAGAATGGAAACTATTCTTCCTGCTACCCGCAGGACAGCTGTTATTAAAGCTATGGTTAATGCCCATCCTTATGAAGAGGTAGCGTATGATTTATACCCCCTTGACCTCGAGGGTAAAGCAATTGGGCTGGGTTTAATTATTGATCTGGAGGAAACAGTCGGGGTTGAAGAGATAGTGCGGCTTTGCCGGGAACGAATCAATGCTAATTGTTTGCGTTACTGGACTGGAAGCCAAGATCGGTTTAAGAGAATAGCTATCTGTGGTGGAAGTGGCGGCTCATTGATTGATCATGCCTTGCAAAAAGGAGCAGATATATTTATTTCCGGAGATTTCCGTTATCATGATTTAAAAAATGCTGAATCATCAAACCTGGCTCTAATTGACGCAGGGCACGATGCAACCGAGTGGCCGGGGATGATTTACCTGCAGCAATATTTAGAAAAGATGCTGCAGGGTGAGGGCTACAAAACCGAAGTCAGCCTGCAAGCATCGGGAGCAGCAAAATGGAACGGGTAGAGGGTGGGTTAAATACCTACCCTTTTATTTTGTATTTACAACAGGAAAGGATGTAAGCTTATGCAGCTAATGCTACTATGGGATCTACAGGAGCTCGATCTGGAAATCAGGGCACTTGAAAAGCAAATAGAGGAAGCGCCTGCTTTAAGCGGAGTGGATGAAGCATCGGCCAGGCTGGAAGAGTTGAGGCAGGTATTGTTAGAAAAAGAAGAGGTTTACAGGGAAGATCAGAAAAAGCTTAAGAACCTGGAAATGCGTACTCAAAAAATAGTTGAGGACAGAAAAAAACTGAACGAAAATATGTATGATGGAACTGTTAGCAGTGTTAAAGAACTGGAGCAGATGCAGCGAAAAATGGAGTTGCTTGCTGAAGAAAAGACGAGCCTGGAAGAGGAAATACTAATACTAATGGAATCAGTTGAAGAACAGGAAAAGTCACTGGAGCAATTAAAAACAGAGCTTGAAAGTGTCAGCCGGGAGTTAAATGAAAAAGAAACAACCCTTCAGGAAACCCTGTGCAGCTTAAAAGAAAATTTAAAAAAACTTCAGGAAAAAAGGGCTCAACATGTAGAAAGAATTGAACCAAAAATACTGGACAGGTATAATCTTCTGGCAGAAAAACATCAGGGCCAGCCCCTGGCCGGTGTTGAAGATGAAATCTGTGGCGCCTGCAGGGTTTTCATATCGTCTGCTTTGCGTGGTCATCTTTACAATCCTGATGCAATGGTGTATTGTGAAAACTGTGGGCGTTTACTAATTAAATTTTAAATAACAAGCATTTGAACTGTTATTTATATATTTGATCTTGTAACTCAAACGAAAGTTTACAAGCGGAAATAAAGGATACTTTCCGAAGGTATAGATTTCTTAGTAACAAACTAACTTTCGCTGTACTATTAATACAAGCTTTAGGTTGAAGTACTGTCTATTAGGTCAAGTGTGGAGGGATTATTTTGGCTGCAAAAAAAGAAAAAACTAAAAAAGAAAAACCAAGAAACATAAAAAATCAGCGTTGGGCAGGGATTATTGCTGCAATCCTGGCGCTGGGCATGATAGTTTCACTGGTCGGAGCATATATCACTCAGGCTGTTGGTGGTGGAGGATCAGCTTTACCGGACCAGCAGGCTGAACCCGAGCCTGAAGATTATCTAAACTATTATGAAGGCGAAGTAGAGCGCCTTGAATCATACCTTGAAGACAATGAGGCTACTGAAGCTGTTTTGCTGGAGCTTGCAGAAAACTACCGGTATCTCAGTATTGTTCAGCAGGTCTATTTTGACGAACAGGGAGCAGTAGAAGAATACGAAGAAAGAATGATTTCCCTGTTTCAATCTCTGGTTGACATCGAGCCTGATAATCCTGCCTACCGCATTGAGCTGATCAATTTATACCTGGAGCAACAGGTCGGAGATGAATTGATTATGGAACAAGTAGAGTTAACCCGAGATTTACTGCATGATAATCCTGACCCAAAGCTGCATCTTTCGCTGGTTCAGCTGCTTTCAACTGCAGGCGAAAAGGAACTTGTTGAAGAAGAAGCTACATGGCTGCAAGAACATATGGCTCCCAGGATAGCCTCAGGGCAGGCTGACAATGAAGAACGCTTCTATTATGCCGTGTTACTGGGTGAATACCGTGGAGAAATTACTGCTGCCAGGGATATTCTTGAAGATATTCTTGAAGAGGAAAGTGAAAATAGTACTGTATATCAAAACGCCTTGACTTATCTCGAGTATTTTAGTACCGATAAAAACGAACAGGACATCATATTCGAGTAAAGTTAGGGGAGGATCTCGCGGAGTCTATGGAAAAAAAGGATTTACTGAAGACTTTTGAAGAAGTACGCAACCGCCTGATTATTATTTTAGTTACGGTATTTATATTTGCTTTAATTAGTTTTGCCTTTGCTGACTATATCCGTCAGTTGCTTTTAATGCCTGCTAACCTTGCTTATGAAAAATTGGAGCCGCAGGGCCTTGATCTGCAACTAATATTCCTTACCCCATCGGAAGCACTTTTGGCCAACCTACGCCTGGCTTTTATCACCAGTGCAGCCGTAACCCTGCCGATTATTTTATACCAGATTGTTGCTGTAGCCATGACGGTGGTTGGGCGTGCTAAAAAAGCGGCGGTAATTCTGGCAATTGTTATGTACATTTTATTCGGCCTTGGTACTTCATTTGCATATTTTGTTGTTTTGCCATTTGCTTTGAACTTTTTTATCGGTTTTTCAGGTGCAGATTTGGTACCAAATTTTAGCATAGCCCGTTACCTGACGTTTACTACTTCTTTCATGTTTTCTTTCGGATTGGTTTTTCAGATGCCTGTCCTGTTCTGGTTTCTGGGCAGCATAGGGCTTATTACTACATCATTTTTACGCCGCAACCGTAAATTTGCCCTGCTTATAATAGTAATATTTGCTTCGATTCTTACGCCTCCTGATATTTTTTCGCAGATCCTGATGGCAATTCCTTTGATGCTGCTTTATGAACTGGGTATTTTTATGGTATATCTTGCCTGGCGTAAAAAAGAGCAGCCAGAAGAATCTTCGGATCAGTCTGCAAGTTAAGCTCTTAATAATTTAAGTTATAAAGTAATTCTATGAAAGGTAGTAGATTGTTGTGAAAATTGCCGGTGATGGTCAATACAAAGGAGAAACACTAAACGGTCTGCCTCATGGAAAAGGTACTGTTACCTGGCCGGATGGAAGCAGGTACAGTGGCGACTGGAATGCTGGTCTTTTCCATGGCGAAGGATCTTTTATCTGGTCAAATGGTGATAAATATGAAGGACACTGGCAGAAAGATCGCATGCACGGCAGGGGGACCTATCTCTTTGCTGATTGGAGAAAGTATGTAGGAGACTGGCAGGATGATCAGATGCATGGCCTGGGCACTTACTATTGGCCCAGTGGAGAAAAGTATGAAGGTGAATTTGTTAATGGTTTATACGAAGGACATGGCACTTATACCTGGCCTGACGGCAGGATATACAGTGGGCAGTGGAAAAGTGCAATGCGCGATGGTGAAGGAATAATGAGCTGGCCAGATGGTAAAACATATACTGGCCATTTGGTAATGGATCAAAGGGAAGGCATGGGTGAGATGGTCTGGCCTGACGGGCGAAAATATGAAGGTTTATGGAAAGCGAATTTGATGCACGGGCATGGCAGATATACCTTTACTGACGGTTCCTGTTATGAAGGTGTTTTTAATGAAGGACATTTTAGTGATAAAGGTCAATTTGTTTTTGCTGATGGAGCCCGCTACAAAGGCCCAATACATGAAGGAATTCCTCATGGGGCTGGTAGCGCCGTTTATCCTGATGGTACCGAGTTCAAAGGCAGCTATGAGTATGGAGTAGATAGCGGAAAAGGTGCATGTGTTTATCCGGATGGTTCTAAATACAGCGGAGAAACTAAAAATAACAGGCCTCATGGAAAAGGAAAGCTTGTTTTTAAAGATGGTTCCTCTTTTGTTGGTTTTTTTGATGATGGTAAGCCGACAGATAATGGTTTGTTTTATTTTGCCGATGGTTCTAAATACTGCGGTGATCTGGTTGACGGTATTCCTCATGGATCAGGCATGGTGGTAAGCAGGGATGGAACAAAGTATGAAGGTGAATTTAGGAATGCAAAAAAAAGCGGAAGCGGTATTCAGCATTGGCCTGGCGGTGAAGAATATAAAGGTCAGTGGAAGGAAGATCAAATGGATGGCTATGGGGTATTTACTGCAGCCGATGATACTTGCTATGAAGGGTGTTTTAGAAAAGGGCTTTGGCATGGTGAAGGAACCCTTAAGCGGGCTGATGGTTCACTTTTCAAGGGCAGCTGGGAAAATGGTCGCCTGCACGGACGGGGTATCTGTAAATATAACAAAGGTGGAAGTTACGAGGGAGAATTTTATTCAGGCAAATACCATGGTCATGGTATCCGAACATGGGCTGGAGGCAGCCGTTATGTCGGACGATGGATGAAAAATAAGCGACATGGCTATGGCACATATTTATCGACTATTGGTGATGAATATAGCGGCAATTGGTTGTTTGACCGCAAGTGCGGGCGTTTTAAATTGAAAAAAGCAAATGGTGAAATAAGTATCGGAGTCTGGATTTTTAATACTGGTCCATATGGTCTGAAGGAATTATGATAGTTAGAAGAATATTTGACCAGTTGTTGCAGGTTTAGTAAACTTGACAGTAAGTAGAAAATATTTAAGCTTATCTTTAGTCGTTACAGGTAAGGCCGATCTAGATTAAGAAGCTTAATAATTAATGGGTGCTGTTTAATGAGACTTGTACCGGTATGGGCGTTGCGCCCGGGTATGGAAGTAGCCAAAAAAGTAACTCATGGCAAAAATGCTTCCTTGCTAAATGCAGGAGTAAAGCTGCAAATAGAATATATTCAGCAGCTAAAAAAACTGAATATAAGTGCAATCTATGTTCATGATCACTTGATTCCTGATGTAGAAATTGAAGATGTTATTCTTGAGCAAACCAGGGATAAAGCGGTGAATCTTGTCCAGCGTGCTTTGATCGGCATGCAAGATGATAGTTTGAAGAATTATTCCCATCTTTTTAACCTTAAAAGTGAGCTATTTGATGTGCTTGATGATATAGTTGGTCAACTTTTGAACACTGACAACCTTGTTTTGAATCTGGCCGATATCAGGCACACTGATAACTATACTTTTTCTCACTCAGTTAACGTGGCAGTTCTGTCAATTATGACTTCTATATCTATGGGTTTGAGCAGATCCCAACTGAAGGATATTGGGATGGGCGCTTTTTTGCATGATCTTGGCAAGGTGGTAATCCCTGTTTCCATTTTAAACAAGCCCGGCCGTTTAAGTGAAGACGAAATGACCGAAATGATGAAGCACCCTGTTTATGGTATGGAACTTGTTAAAGCACGTCATATTTTTAACGGACCTTCGATCTCTATAATTTACAAACATCACGAAAGGGTCGACGGTAGCGGTTATCCCCTCGGGTTGCAGGAAGACGAAGTAGATATTTATCCAAAAATATGTGCTGTTGCTGATGTTTACGATGCACTTGTTTCCGATCGGCCCTACCGACCAGGATTTAAACCTCACCGGGCATTGGAGATAATGGAGGAAGAAGCTGAAAAATTTGAACTGCAGGTAATGCAAAAGTTTTATCATAACGTTTCAGCATATCCGGTCGGGACTTTTGTTGGTCTAAATGATGGTTATATTGGAGTTGTAGTAAAAAACACCCATGGTCATCCGACCAGGCCGTGTGTCAGGGTAATCTGCCGAAAAGACGATTATGAGCCGCTGGAACAATTTGAAATTGATCTGTTAGATGACTTGAAAGTTGTTGTAGATCGGGTTTACGAAGACCATGAAATACCGTCTCACATATACTACCGGGAATCATCTTAATTTCATATTATCTAAGGGAGATGTGCTGTCTTGGAACTTAAAAACTTGATGGAAATGGTGGTGTTCCATACGATTGATGACATCAAGAAGTATTATGACTTTTGTGATTGCCAGCAGTGCCGCCTGGATATATCGGCGATCGCTTTAAATAAGATTCCCCCACGTTATGTTGTTTCCAGCAAAGGGGAGTCTTACGGAAGGGCTGAACTTTTAGCCATGCAAAAAGATCTTGACGTGTTAGGTATTGTGTTAGATGCAGTTAAGTTTGTGCAAAAAAAGCCTCGCCATTAAAGATAGTATTATTTACTGGGGGTTATAAAAGTGAAGCAGCATGAAAAAACAAATGATAACAGCCAGCATGGGAAGATCCAGCTTGCCATTAAAAACGGCAAGGTAATTATTAGTGGTACTGCTGAAGAGAGCAATAAAGGTGCTGTGTTAAAAGCTGGGAAAAATGTCCAGGTGTACCATAATGATCGTCTTATCGGAGAAAGTGTAGAAGTTTTCCCTGGTGATAAAATCGACGTTTCTCCCGTAGAGGAAGTAAAGCAAGAGCTAATTGAAGTCAAAATATCAGCAGATGAATTAAAAGCTGAGGCCCGCTATGTACCGGGGAAAAGAGATTATTACCTGGTGCAAGATGCTTCCCCAACAGATCTACTAATTGTTGAAGGAATCCCGCAGGAAGAAGAAATTAGAACTTTCACAGAAGAAGATATACTAAAAGCCATAAAGGAACACGGAGTTTCGTATGGCATTGATCCTGCTGTTCCGGCCAAGCTTCTTGCTAATTCAAAGCAGTGGCAAATTGTTGCGCAGGGAGATCCTGTGCAACAGGGTACTAATGGATGGGTAGAGCTCCTTTTTGAAGGTGGAGTAAAAGCTATAACTTACGGTGAAGAAGAGGAAAAGGTTAACTTCAGGAAAAGATATGAAATCGAACAGGTTGATGAGGACGATACAATGGCGATAATTCATCCGCCAGAGCCGGGAAAACCCGGTACCAAAGTTAGCGGGCAAGAGGTGCAGCCGGATCCGGTCAATAGAGCGGAAGTAAACCCGGGTAAAGGTGCAAAGCTTAGCTCAGATTCAAGTAAAGTCATTGCAACCTCTAAAGGAGTGCCTATTTATAAGAAAGGCCGGGTTCACTCTCTTAGTGTTGGTACTATTTATACCCATCAAGGCGATGTTGATATAAAAAGCGGCAACATAGACTTTCGCGGCCATTTTAAAGCTCTTGGTGGGATAACCGAGGGAATGAAGGTATCGGCCGACGGTGACGTAGAAATTGGTGGAAACGCTTCGGGGGCTGAAATTTTGGCCGGTGGTAATATTGTTTGTAAAGGGAACTGTATAAAGTGCAAGGTTCAGGCTGGTTGGGTCGATCTCGCCTTGAAGAATATTTATAGCACTCTTAACCAGATGGAGGAAAGTATAGATAAAGCGCTTTTAGCTTCTGATGAAATAGCCAGAGCTCTTGAGGCAAAGGGCAAGTACAGTGAAAAAATGGAAGCTGCTGTCGTGAGGTCTCTTTTACAAAGCAAGTTTACTGAACTGCCTGAGTATAGCGGTAGCCTGATAAAAACAGCGGAAGAGGTCGGAAAATCAATTCCAGAACACCTGCTGAAAACAGTCAAGCAGGTAGCTTCACTGTTTTCTGATTTTCAATACAGTCAGACCCTGGGCAGAACCACACTCAATGAAGTTAAAAGTCTGCTCGACGGTTTACAGGATGATCGGCAAAACATAACGGAGAAAGCTGATATAACTGCCCCTTATATTCAAAACAGCGTTCTTTGTTGTACAGGTAATATTATAATTTCCGGTCAGGGTGCATATAACTCACAAATGAAATGTGACGGTGAAGTAAATATTTCAAGGTTATTCAGGGGCGGAATAATTGAAGCAGGAGAGAATGTATATGTTGGTGAAGCAGGAACCCCCAGGATTACTACTGAACAGGGCTTAATCCAGGTGCCTTATAACGGTAAGATTTACCTGGGCGCTGCTTATGAAAATATCCGGCTTCGCCTGGGCAAGAGTGAATACCGGTGTGAAGAAAATATAAATAATGTCATATTTTATTTAGACCAGGAAGATTACGAGATTAAGGTAAGCCCGTGGAAAAAATAAACCCAAAAAATAAATTTGCCCCTTAACTATTTCTGCAAGTGGACGATTATTATCTATGAAGGAATTATTTGTCCAATCAAATATTAAAAAAGCAAACCAGGAAAGAAGGGATTAAAGGTGAGAATCAGTTCAAATTATCTTCAATTAATTAACCGTATTCTGACCGATGAACCCGGCAAGCCGTCAGGGAGCTCGAAGAAAGCAACCTCGGGCAACGAAGATCGCAAGGAACTCTCCAAATTAGTTACCGGTCTGCAGCAGGAAATGGACCGGATTGATGCGGAAGTTAGCCCGGAGCGAGCTGCCCGCCTGCAGAGCCTTGCTGAGCAGATTGAGCAGGGTAGGTATCATGTGGACAGCGAAAAGCTGGCAGAATCTATGCTGAAGTTCATCAATAAAGTTTAGCTCTAAGGAAAGGAAGGCTGACTATGAATAAGCCTTCTTATCAATTGCGGCAGCATCAACTTGAAGAAGTGCTGGATGAGGGAACCCTTTTATTTCAAAAACTGAAGCATTCAGAGGAAGAGCTTCGTGAGCATTTGATTAAAGGGGATCATAAGGCACTGATTGAAGCAGAAGAACGACGCAGCAATATTAAGGAAAAAATAACAGAAATGGAAGATAAAAGGAAAGCGATAATTCCGGAAGGAAAGGGCTTGCAAGGCTATATAAAATCCATGGTTGCTAAAAGCAGCCAGGAAATTTTTTTAAAGAAGCAAGCTGCTGTGATGTCAGTATTAAGAGATATAAAAGCTTTGCACGAAGTAAACCGCATTTTATTGAAAGAAAGGCTTAGATTTTCAAAAGAACTGCAGGAAATACTCGCTGATAGCAGGTTGACCTATAACGAGCACGGGCAGTTAAAAGATGATAAACAGGATTCATCGAATATTGATCGCAGCTGCTAAAGCTGCTCCCTTAAAGGAGAAACAGAAATGACCATATTCGGCTCATTCGAAATTGGACGTAAAGCCTTAAGAGCACAGCATAAAGGGATGGAAGTAAGCGGCCAGAATGTGGCCAATGCTAATACACCCGGTTACACAAGGCAGAGAACTGATATGGAATCTGTTGTAGCTCCGATGGTAAAAAATCCTTCTATGGCTCCTGGCCGGGGCGTGGATGTTGCCGATGTGGTTAGGGTGCGCAGTGAGTTTTACCATAATCAGCTGCTCAGCACAAATTCAAATAAAGAATACTGGGATAATCGTTATGAAACTTTTTTAGGTGCGGAAGCAATTTTTATGGAGCCTGAAGAACACGGGATTAATAAGTATTTAAATGATTTTTTTGATTCCTGGCAGGAACTTAGTTCTTCTCCTGAAGAAGCCTCTGTCAGGGCTGGTTTGCGTGAAAATGCAATCAGCCTGACCAGGACTGTCCAGGATGTGTTCCATCGCCTTAATGATCAAATTGAGAATCTGGAAGATGAATTGTCCATGATCGTTAATGATGTGAATAGAATTTCTGATACAATAGCTGAACTTAATGAGAAAATCCGTTTTATTGATACCATGCAGGAAAAATCCAATGAGCTTTTTGACCAGCTCGACTTGGCCATTGAAGAGCTGTCAGAACTGGTTGATATAAATATCAACCGCCAGGCAAATGGCACCGTGGAAATATTCTCCGGTGGGCGGCTTTTAGTCCAGGAAGACCGCTCTTTTCACGTTTCCGTTGGGGACGGAGGGGATGAAGGGAAGCAGATTGTCAGCAGCCGAGGACTGCCCTTGCAGCTGAGTTCGGGTAAAGTCCAGGGATTGCTTGATGCGATTAATGTCGACCTGCCGGCCCTGCAGGGTGAATTAAATGAATTAATCGAAGTTCTGGTTAAAGATGTCAATGAAATTCACCGCCAGGGCTTTGCTTATGATAGTGATCAAACAGATATTGACTTTTTTAAACCCCTGGAAAATGAAGATGTGCCGGCCGCCATTGCTTTTGAAGTTTCCGAGGCAGTAATTGAGGACGGTTCAAATATTGCTGCTGCTAATGTAGATTTTGCTCCTGGAAATGGCGATAATGCGCTGGAAATATCTAGCCTGCGCGATGAAGCCAGTCCGGATCGCCTGGGCGGGGTTTCAATTGCCGATTATTATCAGGCCATGGTCACATCGATGGGTGTGGAAGCCCAGGATAGCGAAAGAATGGTCGGAGCTTTTGAGAAGACTCTTGGTCAGCTCCAGGAAATGCATGAATCAATATCCGGGGTTAATCTTGACGAAGAAATGCTGAACATGGTTCAGTACCAGCATTCCTGGCATGCAGCTG
Source organism: Bacillota bacterium (assembly GCA_051748445.1). Taxonomy (GTDB): domain Bacteria; phylum Bacillota; class Dethiobacteria; order DTU022; family DTU022; genus T3SED10-7. Next base: position 1,974 of record JBNJHL010000014.1, on the reverse strand, counting down.
CCAGGTACTTAAACTATGTAGATCAAATGCTGGGTGTGCTCTTTACCGAGCTTGGCCGTTAGGAGGAGAACAGGTTATGCGTATTACTCACCGCATGATTGCTAATACAGTTAATTTTAACCTGCAGAGCAGTTTGAATCGGCTCGAACAGTACAGTAACCAGTTATCCACCGGTAAAGCTTTTCACAAGCCTTCACAAAATCCGGTCGGGGTAGGCCGGGTAATGGGTTATTCCGCTTCGATCGACCGCAACGAGCAGTACCGCATGAATATGAACCAGTCAAAGAGCTGGCTTGAAAATAGTGAAGATGCCCTGCATAATGGGCTTGATGTAATGCAGCGAATTCGGGAACTGGCCATACACGGGGCCAATGAAAGCCTGACGGCTGAAGACCGCAGGGCGATTGCCCCCGAAGTACTGGAGTTTATTGACCACCTGATCGGTGCCGCCAATACCGAATCTAACGGTCTTTACATTTTTGGCGGTCACCAGACTGCAAAAGAACCATTTGTCAGGCATAATGTTTACGGAATCAAGGAGCATTACCTGGAGCAAACACACCAGGGGCATGCCACTTTTGATGCGGGAGGTTTGCAAGTCGGAACAGAAAACAGGGAGATCGGTCTTGAATTTGTTGTTGACGGAGAAAAGTACAGTGTTAGTGCATTTTCCGGTGGTGCTGACAGGCAAGAAAGTTTTGAAAACATCAAGGCGGCAGTTGAAGGGCACTCAAAACTGGGCCAGCATTTTTCAGTTGATGGGGATCATAATGGGATGGTTATTTCCAGGGCTACTCCCGGTGATTTTACCATTGAAGCGGTGACTGCAGAGGGCTGGACGGTAATAGATAATCTGGATGAAGGCGATCTGGAAGAAGTGCTTTCTGCGGACCAGAATATTGAGTCTCTGAGCGCGGTCAACCCCAACAGCTTTCTTTCGGGAGACTACTCTATTTTAACCGAAGATACAGATGCTGCATGTGCTGTTGATAGTGCAACCCGTTTTTACCAGTACAGCCAGTCCGGAGACAACCTGGTTAGCTCGGTTGAAGCAACAACTGCTGACCAAAACCAGTCGGCTTCCCTTATGGTAACCGACGTGGACGGAGATGAAATCACTTTTTCCTACCAGTATAAAGAAATGGATCCCGGGGATGGTGCAATTGCAACTGAAACAAATACATTTACAGTTGATTTAGTGACCGATCCGGATCCTTTTGAAATAGATATTGGAGAAAATACCTATGAACTGAGTTTTAACGGTGGTGAGTTTACTGCCGGTGACAGGCTGGTAATAAACACCAATGCAGAAATAGCAGCAGCTGATGAAGCCGACCTGGTCCACCTGCACCGGGATGGCGATACAGATTCATTCTTCTCTTACGCTTTTGACGATGGAACATTAAATAATGATACTTTCAGTTTTGAGTTTTTTTCCCTCGATGAAAAAAACGGTGCCCTGCTTGAATCATCCATGGATCTAGCCTGGGGAGCCGGCACCTTTGAAACCAGCGATGATCCTGATGCTCCGGCAGCCGGTTTTTCGGTAGAGCAGGCAGGCAAAGGCGGCACTTTTGCGGAGAGAACTGAAAAAATCGATGCGGACGGGCTGCAAAATGGCACTTACAGGTTTGAAGAGAGCCCTTATACTGCCGAAGATGATTTTGACAGCGACATCAGAATTGGTCAGCAGTATTTACAGGGCAGTGCCGCATCTGTTTTAACCGGTTCTGCAGACCCGGACCAGGTGTCACTCAGTACAAGTGATGAGGACCGGAACGCTTCTGTTTTGCTTGAAGTGCGCTCGATTGACTATGATACAGGTGAAGTGCGCTATGATTACACCTCTTATGAATATGAAATGGACGGAACGTATCACAGGGAAAGCGGCACCTTTGCACTTAACCTTGGGGGTAATGCTACCCAGTCGGTAAATATTGGTAATATTGCCGTCGATGTTGATGGTCTTGATAA
>JBNJHL010000013.1:0-23912 GCA_051748445.1 Bacillota bacterium | reverse complement strand
TGGCAATATAAGGTTCTATGACCGCTTCAGCCACTCTTTTTAGACTGGAACTAAAAGGATAAAGGGCAATTCCCTGAGAAATATGCCGCATAGCGCTGTCTGTTTCATTTTCCTTGATACCCTCTTCGAATTCATTCTGCACAGTATTGTTTAACCGGCCTTGTAAATCCCTGATTGTGTCTTTTTCTGCAGCCACCAGGTCTTCAACTGTTGAACGTGGAAGGTCACCGGGAATATCCTGCATTAAAACATTTACTTTCTGATCCGTATCAAGATCCGGGTTATTTTTAATATCTATAACCTTATCAAAAAATATGCCTATTTCCCTTAATGCTCTTTCCAGGACTGCCGGATTATAGTCATAAACTTCAGGAACTGCTTCAGCTGCCTCTTCTCTTAGCTGCTCAGTACTGTACTCATCAATAAAATCACGTGGCGCATAAATTGTTCGGGGGCTGGGCCTGCCAACTGTAAGATCATAACGTGCAGGTATGCTTACAATAACCAGCAAACCATAAATTACCAGGAAAAGGGCAACCGTCAAAAGCAGCTTCTGCAAGCTAACATTATCTTTAAAAGCTATAGAACGGTTAAACAGGTTACCGTGAATTGTTCTTTTCTTCATTTTGATCCCTTTCCCCGTCAGCTTCAAACTTCTCATAAGCTTTGATAATACTCTGAACAAGCGGATGCCTTACAACATCTTTCTCGGTCATATAAACAATCTCTATACCCTCTATGTTTTTTAATATCTTAGGAGCCAGGGCCAGGCCTGAATAACGCCCCTTTGGTAAGTCTATCTGGGTAATATCTCCGGTAAGCACAGCCTTTGAACCAAAACCCAGTCGGGTTAAAAACATCTTCATTTGTTCCGAAGTGGCATTTTGACCCTCATCTAAAATCACAAAAGAATCGTCCAGGGTCCTACCCCGCATGTAAGCTAAAGGTGCAATTTCTATTATACCTTTTTCACGATATTTCTGAAACGTATCGACGCCCAGTAAATCATATAGTCCATCATAAATTGGCCTTAGGTATGGATCTACTTTATCCTGAAAATCACCCGGCAGGAAACCCAGGTGCTCACCGGCTTCAACCGCCGGGCGGGTTAGGATTAAACGCTGAACCTGTTTATTTTTTAAAGCATCAACCGCCATCGCCAGGGCCAGGTAGGTTTTACCTGTCCCCGCCGGCCCGATTGAAACCACTATATCATTTCTCCTGATAGCTTCAAGATAATGTTTCTGTCCTACTGTTTTAGGCCGGATCTGCTTGCCACGATGGGTAACAAGGACCAGATCGCTAAATAACGTTTTAATCTGGTTTACCTCACCCTGTCCTGCCAACCTGAGCGCATACTCGAATTCACGTCCTGACAGAAAATGTCCTTTTCTGATATGCTCCAAAAGCTCCTGAAGCATTACGTATACAACCTCAACATGTTCCGGGCTGCCTTCGATAACCAGCTCATGCCCCCTGGGAACCAGGTGAACATCAAAACGTTCCTCGATTAAACTGAAATGTATATCGTTATTACCAAGCAGCTGTACTGACTCTTCAACACTGTTTAACAGAATAGTCCGGCTGGTATTATTATCTGTCAATCAACAAACCGCTCCTTCCAATTAAATAGTAACCTGTTACGAAAATTATATAATCCTTTTATTTTTTAACCAAGAAATCCAGGCACGCTAGAGCTTGCGGCGCCGAGCTCGAGGAGGATCAAAGATTTCATGGAAAATAAAGGCTGTTAAGAGAGGATCTTTTTTTGTTAATAGCTCCCTCAGGTTGCCGCTAAGATTTGATGAAGACCTCCTCTTCTTAGCAGACTTGCTTTTAACCTCGTTAACAGGCGGTATAGCTGTTTCATCACCTAATGAAGTTTTTTCCATTTTTTGGTAATCACCTGTACTTTGACGCATATCAAGAAAGGAACCATCAGGTTTTTCATCTATTGCCCAGCCACTGTCTGTTTGCTCAAAAAACTCATCACCCGAATCTTTTTTTTCAAACAGGACTTTATGCCTTTGATCTGAACGATTGCCCTTTAAGGCCCTGGCAAAATAATTGAATATATTAAAAATTATAACCAATATTATTAAGGCAATAATACCTTCCACAAAAAAACACCTCCTGTCGGTTACTCTTCCTCATCCTGGTGCTCGTCTTTGCCAAGCTTGCTGATACTTTCCCGCATATCGGTATCAGCCATTACATTTTTAAGCTGATAGTAGTCCATCACACCAAGATTTCCTTCCCGCAGGGCCTGGGACAATGCTTTAGGCACTTCTGCTTCCGCCTCGGTTACCTTAGCTTTCATTTCCTGAACCGCCGCTACCATTTCCTGTTCCCTGGCAACAGCCATAGCTCTGCGTTCTTCTGCCTTAGCCTGAGCAATACGCTTATCAGCTTCAGCCTGGTCGGTCTGGAGCTGAGCACCAATGTTTTTACCGACATCAACATCAGCAACATCAATAGATAATATTTCATAGGCTGTTCCGGAATCAAGACCTTTATTTAAAACTGTGTTCGAAATACGGTCTGGGTTTTCAAGCACTACTTTGTGGTTGTCAGATGAACCAATAGTAGTTACTATTCCTTCACCAACCCTGGCGATAATTGTTTCTTCACCAGCCCCACCAACCAGGCGGTCGATATTAGCCCTGACGGTTACCTTGGCTCTGGCTTTGACTTCAATCCCATCTTTAGCAACCGCGGCAACAACTGGGGTTTCGATAACCTTGGGGTTTACACTCATCTGGACTGCCTGTAATACATCACGCCCCGCCAAGTCAATCGCTGCGGCCCGCTCAAACTGCAGCGGTATTTCTGCCCGCTGTGCAGCAATCAGGGCATTAACGACACGGTCAACATTACCGCCCGCTAAAAAGTGTCCTTCCAGCTTGTTGACAGAAAGATCAAGCCCAGCCTTGGTAGCTTTAATTAATGGGGCCACTATTTTTGCCGGAATTACCCGCCGCAAGCGCATTCCAATCAGGGCAAAAATTCCCACTGGAACACGAGCAGCGAGGGCTGAAATCCACAACCCCAGCGGTATAAAACTAAAAACAACAGCAATAAATATTATAATTAAAGCCACAAAAAACAAGGGAATAATTATTTCCTCGAACATCAGACAACCTCCTTTATTATTTCATACAACTAGTGGTTCTCTAGATCAGTTCAACATACCGGTTACTATCTATCACGAGTATATTTCAGTTCAAGCAAGGGTCGTATAACTTCAGCTATCCTTTAAAGAGCGCACAATCACCCGAACACCTTCTACCCTGTCAATAATCAACTTTTCTCCTGCCGGTATATATGAACCATCACTTACTACATCAACTCTTTTTCCATCTACTTCGGCCGCACCCGAAGGGCGCAGAGAAGTCAAAGCAATGCCTTCTTTGCCGCTAAGTTCACTTTGATCACGGGGAGCAACATAGCCTTGTTCTGCTTTTTCTTCTTCAGAAAGGATAATATGGCGAAGCGCACCTCGCGTTGCAAAGTAGCGAAAAGCAAAGACAGAAAAAACTACTGAAAGAACCAGGGCTATCAGCAGCATGACCATGCCTGTCTGTACAGAAACTGCAGCCAGAACAATTGCTGCAATAGTCGAAAGTAAACCGGTTACTCCAAATACACCAAGCCCCGGCATAAAAGCTTCAACCATCAGCATGGCAATTCCAAACACAAAAAGGATTAACACCCAGTATTCGGCCATACCTGCTGCAATATTTCCGCCAAAGTAGAGGGCAAAAGCAGTAAGACTGGCAATACCAGCAACACCGAAGCCAGAGCTAAGCAGCTCAAGAATTAGACCACCCAAACCGATCATTAACAGTATTGTTCCAACCACCGGATTGGTAGTCCAGCTAACCAGTGTATCTGCCGCACGCTTTTCAATACTAACCAGTCCGGCACCTTCCAGATCTGTTTCCTGCAGAATATCATTCAAATTGGCTACAGTCGCTTCACTGTAGCCTACCTCCAGGGATTCCCCAGCAGTTAGGGTAAGTAATTCTCCCTGTTTAACCATATGATCAATGGCAATTTCGCGGCGAACCATGGCAGATGCAACTTGCGGATCTCTGTCCTGTCTTTCTGCCATGCCGGCCATTTCCTTTTCCCATGCTGAAAGTTCTTTTTCATCAACTTCGCCAACTCCCAGCATGCGTGGTTCCGCAGCGCCAATTGTACTCCCCGGAACCATGTAAATTTGATCTGCAGCCAGGGCCAGGTAAGCTCCGGCAGAAAGGGCTTTCGGATTTACAAAAGCATACACCGGACCTTCATATTCATCTATCAGGCGCCTGATTGACTCGGCCGCGCTTATAAACCCACCGGGCGTATCAAGTTCCAGGACCACAGCAGCGGCGCCTTTCCGTTTCGCTTCCTCAAAAGCATGTTTTACATAGCTGTTGGTACCGGGATCGATAACCCCGTTTATTTCGATTACAGCAACATTCAATTGATCCGAAGTTTCAACAGCGGAGCTGAAAATAATCACCAGTCCGGCCATCATTCCCAAAAAACATATTTGCAGGCGTTTGCCATTTACCAATTGGAATTACTCCTTATATAAAGGCCCAGCCTCTGGGGCCGGGCCTTTATTATATTTTTTCGACTATCTGCCGGGCAAACTACTCATGTTCCGCCATCGAGTATCTTTTGCGTTTTATTTCACGGGATAGAACTACCATTTCTTTTCTCCGGTTAAGCGGAGCATTTATCGCAATGCCACTATTTTGCAGTTCTGCCCGCGACATCCTAATAACAGAGCAGGGAAAGCTGGCTCTAGCTTTCATCGCCACTTTTGAACCGTTAAAAGCTCATTTTGCAGAAGGCTTTCAGCCATAAGCAGCGCCACCCTCCAATATCTGACTAACGACGCCTTTTTCGTGCAGCCTCGGCTTTTTTCTTGCGTTTTACACTTGGCTTCTCATAATGTTCACGTCTACGTGCCTCAGATAAGACTCCGGCACGGGAACATTGTTTCTTAAACCTTTTCAAAGCCTTATCCAGGGATTCGTTTTTGCCGATTTTTACTTCCGCCATTAATTCTTCCCCCCTCTCCTTAAAACCAAAGCTTCAGGAGTTATCATAATAATAATTAAAAACCCCTGCCCTTAGCTATGGTTTGCAACAAAGGTCTTCCTCCCAGGAGATGGAGGTGAAGGTGAAAAACAACCTGACCAGCATCCGCACCACAGTTAATAACCACACGATAACCTTTTTTATCAAGCTTAAAATCTCTGGCTACCTGGTTTGCCACCGAATGCATATGTCCAATCAAAGCTTCGTCCTCTTCTTTTAAATCAAGGTGAGTTGGAATATGCTTGTATGGGACTATTAAAATATGAACCGGAGCAGACGGGTTGATATCCTTAAAGGCCACAACTTTTTCATCTTCATATACTATATCTGCATCAAGCTCCCGGTTAAGAATTTTACAAAATATGCAATCTGCAGACATTTGAATTCCTCCTGTCCGGTATTATAACACAGTGCATTCATGCAATCAAAAAGATTGTTGCTGCTGTATAATAATTTTACTTCGATAAAAGATCTCTTATTACCTTTTTAGAAAAAAATTTTTATATTTTAAGTCGATTTTTTTACAGGGCAGCCTCTATCCGCTATAATAAATATGGAGCAATTATTCAGCAGGAGTGAACCAGGTTGGAAATCGAAGTAAAAGAAGCTTTGGAGAGAACAGACTTAGTTTATATTGATGTCCGCTCACCCAAAGAATACCAAAATGCCTCTATCCCGGGAGCAATAAATATCCCTCTTTTTGACGATCGAGAACACCACCAACTGGGCCTTATTTATCATCAAGTCGGTGAAAAAGAAGCCCGCTTAACAGCCCTGGATATGGTAGCCCCAAAACTACCTGCACTGGTAGAAAATATTCTTAAAGCTGCCGGACCAAAAACCCCACTTTTATACTGCTACCGGGGCGGTATGCGAAGTATCAGCATTTACGAAGTACTAAAGCTAACCGGGTTTAATGTTTTCAGGTTGAAAAAAGGCTATAAGGCTTATCGTAAGTTTATCAATAATAAATTGGCTACTTACAGCTTAAGCAGCGAGCTATATGTATTACACGGACTGACCGGGGTGGGGAAAACCGCTGTCCTAAAAAAACTTGAACAAAAAGGTTACCCGGTGATTGACCTCGAAGGACTGGCTGGACACCGCGGTTCAGTTTTTGGTTCTGTAGGCGACATAAGAGAGCGATCCCAAAAAGATTTTGATGCCCTTCTATTACAACAACTGGAGCGCTTCAAAAATGAAAATTTAATATTTATTGAAGGAGAAGGCCGGCGTATTGGCAATGTCTATCTACCCGCTTTTCTTGGAAAAACCATGGATAGCGGTTTTCACATTCTTCTTACCGCTTCACTTGAAAAAAGGATAGAACGTATTCTGCAGGACTATATTCCGAAAACAGTACCTGACCGGTTGAAGATAGAGCTTGAAGCAGCGATTAATTCTTTAAGAAAAAGGCTGGGCTGTAAAAAGACTGATATTCTAATAGATATGCTTAAGCAAGAACACTATCATGCTGTAGTGGAAATTCTTTGTACCGATTATTACGATCTTTTTTATAAAGACTCAAAACCTGAAAGCGCTCACTTTCATGCTGTTTTAGATGCTGAAGACCTGGACAGGGCAACTATAGCAATTGCAGCAAATTACAAAAATGAAAATCATCTAAATTTCGAATCCCAACTGCCGAACTAAAGGCATTGCATAAAAGAGGCAACTAGTTTTATAATTTATTAAATATATCAAAACAAGGAGTGTTGTATTAATGAATCCTTATGATGCTGCTCACAATTTGGCCAGGGCTTTACGTGAATCATCCGAATTTAAAGAAATGAAAGAAGCCCAGGAGGCAGTAAAAGCAGACCCCTCGGCTAAAGAAATGCTGCTGGACTTCCGCAAAGAACAATTCAACATGCACAAGCAACAGCTTTCAGGGACAGAGATATCACAGGAACAGAAAGACAAGATGGAAAAACTTTATGAAGTAATTAATATGAACACTTTACTTAAGCGTCTTTTAACAGCTGAGTATAAAGTGTCTGTTCTGCTGGAAGATATCCAAAAAATAATCAACGAAGCCAACAAAGAAATTTATGATCAAGAATTAATCGGCAATATCGAAGATTACTTTAGCGGACAAGGGCAGGAATATGAGCAGTAAAAAAACCTACAGGGCCTTACTAATCGACCTTGATGGCACACTGCTTGAGCTGGATATCCAAAAGTTTATCACCGCATATATTGATGCCCTATCAGATAAGTTCAAAGCGCATATTGACAAAAATGATTTTGCTAATCACCTTTTCGGTGCAACCTCGATAATGGTCAAAAACGGTAATCCAGATAAAACTAACGAAGAGGTATTTTATGAAGATTTCTGCCGACGGACCAGGCTAAATGAAGAGATAATCAGGGCAATTGTAGAGGATTTCTATCTTAATGAATTTCCAGGGCTAAGCTGCTGGGGAAGGAAACACCCCCATGCAAGCGCTGTCATCAAGGCAGCAAAAGCCAAGAAATTAACCCTGGTACTTGCAACAAATCCGATTTTTCCTGCTGCAGCAATCCTGGAGAGGCTATCCTGGAGTGGTTTTTCAGAAAAAGATTTCTCATTTATTACAACTATGGAAAACATGAACTTCTGTAAGCCGAGGAAAGAATACTATGCAGAAATTGCAGATCAGATAAACTGTGCTCCTGAAGAATGCCTCATGGCGGGAAATGACACCCTGGAAGATCTCATTGCTGCAAAAGCAGGCATGGATACATACCTTGTGGATGATTTTATCCTGAAGCGTGAGGAAAAAGACCCGGTTTGCGACTACCGGGGCAGCCTCAAAGAGCTTGCTAATTTTCTTACCGCTCCTGGATAACTTTTAACCAGGTTGAGTAATTATAATATTTTAACAATTACCCTTTCGAGCGCTTTTCTTGATGTGTACTGCCCTTAAACAGTTACCCTCCTCCTGTTCCAGGCGGGCATCTATTTCTTTGCCCCGCCAGTGCAAGCCCTTGATATCGGCATCTATTTTAACTCTCAGGTAATGAGGAGTAAAACCTTCTCCATAGCTGTAAGGCACTACTTTTTCAACTAAAACAGATTGAATTGTGCCGATAAAGCGCTGACGGTAATCGGAAGCCATCTTCTCGCCAAGTTCAATCATTTCTCTGCTGCGGCTATCCTTGACCTGATTTGGCAGGTGGTCACTGAACTTGGCAGCTGCCGTGCCAGGACGCGACGAATACTTAAAAACATGCAGACGGCTGAAGCCGATCTCTTCAAGTAATTTCATGCTCCGCTGGTGGTGTTTTTCTGTTTCGCCGGGGAAACCGACAATAACATCGGTACTCAATGACAAGCCGGGTATTTCCTGTTTAAGCCATTTGGCCAGGTAAAGAAACTCAATCGGCTCGTATGGTCTGTTCATTCGTCTTAAAATTTCTCCATCGCCACTTTGCAAAGGGATATGCAGGTGAGGACAGATTATACGGGAAGCGACAATTTGTTCCACCAGTGCGGAATTTATGTCAGAAGGTTCCAGTGAACTAAGGCGCAGGCGCTTTAATCCCGGTATTTGCTCGATTGCATTAAGCAGTTCAGGCAGGGAAGAATTATCAAGTTCTTTCCCGTATAAACCAAGGTGGACACCGGTCAAAACAATTTCCCTGCAGCCGGAAGCAGTCAGTATTTCTGCCCGCTTCAATACTTCAGAAGCAGGCATGCTGCGAAGTGGCCCTCTGACTCGCGGAACAATACAATAGCTGCAGATCTGGTTACAGCCTTCCTGGATCTTCAAAAAACCCCTGGTTCTGCCTCTTCGCCCGGTAGGAGGGAGTAGTTCAAAACCTGAACCTGCCTGATGCGGTTTAACCAGATCAGTGATCTGCCCCCGGCTTATTGATTCAACCAGCTCAGGAAGATTCTCACGCTTCTGGTTGCCGATAATTAAATCCGGCTGTTCATCTATTTGTTTAACCTCCCCAGGAGCACCCTGGGCATAACAACCCGTCGCAACAACAACTGCTTGGGGTGTCCTACGCCGGGCCCGGCGAATAGCTTTACGTGACTTGTGATCACTGTGCCCGGTAACAGTACAGGTATTAATAACATAGACATCTGACTCTTCATAAAAATCAACTATCCTGTAGCCTGACTGTTCGAAAAGCTTCTGTAATGATTCCGTATCACAAAAATTAACTTTGCAGCCAAGCGTAAAAAAAGCCGCTCTCTTTTTCAATTATTTGCACCTTCCCCGGAGAGATCACCCCAGGCTGATTGGACCAGTGTGATAGCTGATACAGCAGCAGTTTCGGCACGTAAAATACGCAGACCAAGGTGGACTGCTTTAGCACCTGCTTCCTGTAATGCTTCTACTTCAAACTTTTCGAAACCTCCCTCTGGACCAATAACAAGGGAAACAGCCTTGCCGGCAGGGCTGGGCTGCTTTAAATAGTTAACCAGGGAATTTGTTTTTTCTTCTTCCCAGGGAATAAGAGCTACATTGTTGTTAATACGAATATTAATTTCTTTAAAAGTAGAAACCGGCTCTATGTCAGGCAGGAAAGCTCTGCGGCACTGGGCTGCTGCCGAACGAATTTTGCTGCGCCAGCGTTCGATTTTTTTTTGATCCTGCTTTTGGTTTCTCTGCGGTATACTGCGCTTTGACTTAAAAGGAACAATCCTTTTGACGCCTAGTTCAACTGCCTGCCTGATTATTAAATCCATCTTGTCTCCCTTGGTCAAGGATTGAAAAAGGGTTATATCCAGTGATGATTCTGAACCTGGCAGCTCGCGATCCAGCTTAACAAGAACTTCTGTAGAAGTAGCTTTTGTAACCTCTCCTGTTATGGACAGGCTGCAACCATCAGCAATTACCAGTTGATCACCTGGTCTTAAACGTAATACTTTATAAGCATGATTAAGATCCCGGCAAGACAGGGCTACTTCTTCACCGGAAGCAAGGGATTCTCCTTCCAAAAAGAAATAATGCATCAACTATCTCCAACCCGGGGAAAGCTATCCCCCGCTGAAAGCATTTTTAAACTTATCGAAAAAACCTTTGTTTTCAATACCTACTTCTTCACCGCTAAGATGAGCCAGTTCAGCCAACAGTTCTTTTTGGCGCTGGTTAAGCTTTTTGGGAACAATAACTTTAACTTTGATCTGTAAATCACCTTTTCCAGAACCACGCAGGTGAGGCATACCGTATCCCTTTAAGCGGAAAGTTGTGCCATGCTGGGTTCCTTCCGGAACTGTCAGCTCTGCTTCTCCATCCAGGGTTGGCACTTCCAATTCAACACCCAGGGCAGCTTGACTGATGCTGATAGGCTGCTCCAAAATCAGATTGCTGCCCTGGCGCTTAAATTTTTCATGAGGCCTTACTCTTATTACCACAAAGAGATCACCTGGAGGCCCACCTCGGATCCCGGCTTCTCCTCCTCCACTTACTCTCAGGCGTGAACCGTCTTCAATACCGGCAGGAATCTTAATATCGATTTTTCGTTCCTTGACTATGCGTCCCTGGGCACTGCAGGTCGGACAGGGGTTCCTGACAATAGTGCCTTCACCACGGCACTCACTGCAGGGCTGCGTGCTTACAAACCTGCCAAATGGTGTACTGCGTACATTTTGCTGCTGCCCGCTGCCTCCACAGGTTGAACAGGTCTCAGGACTTGTTCCTGCTTTAGCCCTGCTCCCATTACATTCCGGACAGTTTTCAGTCCTGGGGATAGTGATCGTTTTTTCCTTGCCACTGTAAGCTTCTTCAAGAGTGATATCAAGATCATAGCGCAGATGATTCCCCTGTTCGGGACCGGGCGGCCGCCGCCTTGCACCACCACCCATGCCTCCAAAAAACTGCTCGAATATCTCGTCAATTCCACCGCCGAAACCAAAACCGCCAAAACCGGAGCCGCCAAAACCCTGTTGCCCGGCTGCTCCTCCATCAAATCCAGCCTGGTGACCAAAGCGATCATATTGCTCCCGCTTTTGCGGATCACTTAATACATCATAAGCTTCTTTGATTTCCTTGAATTTCTTTTCACTTTCACTATCACCTTTATTGAAATCAGGGTGGTATTGCTTGGCCAGACGGCGATATGCTTTTTTAATTTCATCAGGTGAAGCGCTGCGTTCCACTCCCAGCACTTCATAGTAATCTCTTTTACTCATATCCAGATATCATCCCTCACTAAAATTTATGTTTACTAACCATCCTTTTTATCTTCACCTTCGGCTTCACCGCTACCTTCGTCCTGTACATCATAGTCTGCATCCACTACAGTTTCATCTTCTGTGCTTTCAGGACCAGCTTCACCTTCAGTCCCGGTTGCCTGGCCTTCCTGTGCCTTAGCCTGCTCATATAGTTTGCTGGACATTTCATGCATGTAATTATTCATTTTTTCAGTGGCCTGTTTAATCTGTTCCAGATCTTCACCCTGGGCGGCCTGACGCAGTTCCTCTATGGCTTTATTGATTTCTTCCTGCTTATCGGGCTCTACCTGGTCTCCAAGGTCCTTTAACGACTTCTCGGCACTGTGTGCAAGACTTTCTGCCTGGTTCCGCGCTTCAGCCAGTTCACGGCGTGTTTTATCTTCTTCGGCAAATTTCTCCGCTTCGTTAACCATCTCATCAATCTGATCTTTTTCAAGTCCACCGGAAGCAGTAATAGTAATACTTTGTTCACGGTTGGTACCAAGATCTTTGGCCGAAACATTGACAATACCGTTAGCATCAATATTAAAACTAACTTCTATTTGCGGAACACCTCGAGGAGCGGGAGGAATACCGTCAAGCATAAAGCGCCCGAGGGTTTTATTATCAGCCGCCATTGCCCTTTCTCCTTGAAGAACATGTATTTCCACGCTGCTCTGATTGTCGGCTGCTGTTGAAAAGATCTGTTTTTTCTCGGTTGGGATAGTAGTATTGCGTTCAATAATTTTTGTATAAACCCCACCGAGTGTTTCTATACCAAGGGAAAGAGGTGTTACATCAAGCAGAAGAACATCTTTTGCCTCCCCGCCAAGGACTGCAGCCTGGTAGGCAGCTCCCATCGCGACAACTTCATCGGGATTAACCCCTTTATGGGGCTCCTGACCCAGCAGCTTGCGAATTGCTTCCTGTACTGCAGGGATACGGGTTGAACCACCAACCAGAATAATCCGATCAATATCGTCAGCTTTTAATTCAGCATCTTTCAGGGCCTGCCTGGTCGGCCCCATAGTTTTCTCAATCAAATCAGATGTAAACTGATCAAACTTTGCCCTGGTTAAAGGGACATTAAGATGTTTAGGGCCATCCTGTGTTGCTGTAATAAAAGGCAGGTTAATATCAGTAGATGGGACTGAAGATAGCTCTACCTTTGCTTTTTCAGCAGCCTCAATCAATCTCTGCAGGGCCATACGATCATTTCGTAAATCAATGCCTTGATCTTTTTTAAATTCGTCAGCTACATAATCAACAATACGCTGGTCAAAATCATCCCCACCCAGACGATTATTACCACTGGTAGCTTTAACTTCTACAACATCATCACCAAGCTCAAGAACAGATACGTCAAAGGTTCCCCCTCCGAGGTCAAACACAAGAATTTTTTGATCGCCTTTTTTGTCCAGCCCGTAAGCCAGGGCGGCTGCTGTCGGTTCATTGATGATGCGCAGCACTTCCAATCCGGCAATAGTTCCGGCATCCTTGGTTGCCTGACGCTGGCTATCAGTGAAATAAGCCGGTACGGTAATGACTGCCTGAGTAATTTTCTCGCCCAGGTAATTTTCTGCATCAGTTTTTAACTTTTGCAGGATCATAGCCGATATTTCCTGCGGAGTATACTCGTTGTCATCAATTTTCGATTTATGATCGGTTCCCATCTCTCTTTTGATAGAGGTGATGGTCCTGTCAGGATTTGTAATAGCCTGCCGCTTTGCTACCTGTCCTACCAGCCGTTCCCCTTCCTTTGTAAATGCTACTACTGAAGGCGTTGTCCTGCTGCCTTCAGCATTAGCTATAATTTCCGGTTCGCTGCCAATTACAGCAGCAATTACTGAATTTGTTGTTCCCAGATCAATTCCTACTACTTTTCCCATTTTCATTTACCTCCTATACTAATCTTTTCTTTTTTTAAAGCCTTCTAATTACTACAAACTTTAACCATAGCAGGGCGTAAAACCCTATCCCTATGGCGATATCCTTTTTGCAGTTCTTCCAAAACAGTACCCGGCTCCTCTTCTTCTTTATGTTCCTGCATTACTGCATGATGATAATTAGGATCAAACCGGCAGCCCTCTGCTTCAATTTTACATACTCCTTCCTGCTCCATGATCTGCATCAATTGGTTGTAGATCATATCAATACCTTCAACATATCCATCAGGAACAGATTGATCATTTTTTGCAGATTCCAGTGCTCTTTCAAGGTTATCGATAACAGGAAGCAGACGGCAAAGGAAATGATGTAAGGCATACTCTCTCGCCTCTGCCTGTTCTTTTTTGCCTATGCGGCGCAGGTTATCAATGTCCGCTTGTTTGCGCTTTATTTGATCGAGCAGTTCTTCCTTTTCCAGCTGCCAATCTTCTGAAGCCTGATCTGAATGATCCTGCCGGACAGCTGCTTCTTCCATGAAATTCTCGAAACTTTCTTGATTTGTTCCGTTATTAACTGTTTCGCTTTCTTCAGATTTAGTTTGTTCCATTTCTTCCTTGTTTTTGTCATCTTTTTTAAACATAAAACCTCACCTGCTTAATTACAATATTTATTTTGCCATACTCTAAGAGCTCAAGCTGTGATTCAGATGATCAACTAATCGGCGCATCACACTGATCACCCGGCTGTAATCCATTCTTGTCGGGCCCAAAACTCCGACAGTGCCAAGAGTTTTATCGTGAATCTTATATGTTCCCGTTATCAGGGTGCATTCTTTAATATCTTCATGTTCATTTTCATTGCCAATCTTGACCACAATCTCATCTTCGCTTTCACTGGAGGTATCTTCCAGGATTTTAAACAACAGCGGTTCCTGCTCAAAGAGGTTTAACATTCGCCTGATCTTATCAACATCCTTGAATTCAGGCTGGTTGAGAATATTAGTTGTCCCTCCTAAAAAAACCCTGATTTGTTTTTCTTCCTTCAAGCTTTCTTCCAGCAATATGAAAGCCTGCTCCAAAATTTCTAAACGCCTGAAAAGATCACGTTTTAACTCATTTATCAATGATGTTGTAACCTGATCTATCGTTAAACCATAAAGCTTCTGGTTAAGGTAAGAAACTACCTGTTGCAGTTCAGCCTGGCTTAACTGCTGCTGCATATCAATAACCTTGTTCTTAATAAATCCTGTATCCGTTATTAAAACCACCAGGCTTCTTTTATCATCAAGCGGCAAAATCCTCAGCTGGTGGAAGGCGCTTTTTTTAAATTGAGGCCCCATAATTAAAGATGTCTGGTTTGTTGCCGAAGATAAAACCCTGGATGAATTATTAATTATTTGCTCAATCTCACGCATCTTTTCTGCACTCAGAGAACTGCTTAAAACCAGATCTTCATCCGCGCTTAGATCGCCAATATCCATAAGATTATCAACATAATAACGATATCCAAGCTGTGTGGGAATGCGGCCGGCAGATGTATGGGGCTGTATCAGGTAACCCAGTTCTTCCAGATCGGACATTTCGTTACGAATTGTAGCCGAACTTAAGCCCATGTTATGAGAGCGGGAAACAGTACGTGACCCAACCGGCTCAGCAGTTTTAACATAATTAACAACAACTGCCCTGAGAATATTCTGTTTCCTTTCATTCAATGGAGCCGTCATTAAGAATCCCCCGTTTCTCATGCTTTAGCACTCTGGGGCCCAGAGTGCTAAAGCTAATAAAAAAATATCATTCTTCACAGGGGTTTGTCAAGTTGGATTACACAATTTCTTTTCACTTACTATTATTATTTATCTGCAGAACCCTGCTGTTTTTGATAGTTTTCTATAGCATTATGCAGGGCATCAGCAGCCAGGTTTGAACAATGCAGTTTAAGGGGAGGCAGGCCTCCAAGCTGATCTGCTACATCCTGGTTTGTTATTTTCATCGCTTCACCAAGGGTCTTACCTTTAACCATTTCTGTCAACATACTGCTGCTGGCAATGGCAGCGCCACAGCCATAAGTTTGGAAACTGATATCTTCAATTATTCCATTGTCAACTTTTAAGTAAAGGGTCATTGTATCGCCACACTTAAAACTGCCAGTTTCTCCTACAGCATCAGGGGTATCCATTTCACCTACATTGCGAGGATTATTGAAGTGATCTATTACTTTTTCATTATACATGTACTGCTCTCCTTCCGGTTATTTCGTTTTACCCATTGGCGAGATCCGACGTAAATTTTCTACCACTGCAGGTATTTTAGACAACACATAATCGATATCCTCTTCATTGTTACCCCAGCCCAGGGTAAAGCGGATTGAACCATGCGCTGCTTGATGATCTAAACCTATAGCAGATAAGACATGAGAAGGCTCAAGGGAACCTGAAGAACAAGCCGATCCACTGGAAGCAGCAATACCTTGCATATCAAGGCTTAACAAAATTGATTCTCCTTCAATATATTTAAAGCTGACATTGATGTTCCCGGGCAAACGCTTTTCCCGGTGACCGTTTAAAATAACATCATCAATCTCCAACAAACCTTCGATTAACTTATCTCTCAATAATTCCAGTTTCCCTTTCTTTTTAGGGATTTCCTCCACAGCAAGTTCCAAAGCCCGTGCCAGGCCAATAACACCGGGAACATTTTCAGTACCCGGACGCAATTTGCTTTCCTGGCCTCCTCCCCTGTATAGAGGATTTAACTTTACTCCTTTTCGCTTGTAAAGAGCACCTGTTCCTTTCGGGCCGTTAAACTTATGAGCAGAAAGAGATAATACATCTATCTTCATTTCATTTACATCTACAGGCAACTGACCTACTACCTGGACTGCATCGGTATGAAAAATTAAATTGTGACGATCGGCTATCTGACCAATTTCCACAATTGGCTGGATAGTACCAATTTCGTTATTTGCAGCCATGATTGAAATTATAAATGTATCGGAGGCAATAGCGTCTTCGACTGACTGTGGAGCAATTAAACCATCACTGTCTACTGGAAGATAAGTTACCCGGTAACCGTCTTTTTCAAGATCATGACAGACATCTAAAACGGCATGATGTTCAACACTTGAAGTAATAATATGTCCTGAAGACCCATGCTTTTTTGCCGCCCCCCGCAGGGCAATATTGTTCGATTCTGTTCCACCGGAGGTAAAAAATATTTCTTGTGCGGAAGCTCCAAGCGCACGGGCAACTTTTTCACGTGCTTCCTCAAAAGCGCTGCGCACTTCCCTGCCCCTGGCATGGACACTTGAAGGATTCCCATAAAGATCTTTATAAAAAGGCAGCATAGCCTCTAAAACCTCTTCCCTGACTGGTGTTGTCGCTCCGTGGTCCATATAAACCTGCCTGTTTTTCATCATTCTTTCCTCCTGTCAGGATGATTTATAAACCGGCTTGATATCAACCAGTTCTATTAATGCCACTTCATCTAAAACATCATTGATGCGATCTCTTAATTTTTCCCATACCTGCCTGGTCAAACAGGCATCTTTACGATCGCAACAATCTTTCGTGTTAATTTCTGAAAGACATTCAACAGGGGTAATCGGCCCTTCAACTGCCCTGACAATATCGCCCACATTTATCTCAGACGGAGATCGTGATAACATATAACCGCCCCGGGAACCCCGGGCGCTTTTAACCAGGTCCGCCTTTTTCAAGTCGAAAAAAATTTGCTCTAAAAATTTGAGAGATATTTTTTCCTGCTCTGCTATTTCTCTCAGTGGCAGAGGACCGGCCTGATAATAAATAGCCAGCATTACCATTGCCCTGACACCATATTCTACCTTGGCAGATAGTTTCATGCTGCTATCAATCCTCCCAACTAATCCCGAGTAAACAACTCGGGTATTATCCGTAGAAAAGGATAACACCTGTGCAAATAGCTGTCAATCCATAAATATAAAAAAACCGGCGTTAATTCGCCGGTCAAAAATTTTTCTTGATTCTGATTAACCTTAATTTATAATTTCACCACGTTAGTGGCCTGTGGCCCGCGGTTTCCTTCGACAACTTCGAATTCAACATCCTGGCCTTCTTCCAGGGTTTTAAACCCTTCTTCTTGAATTTCTGAATAGTGCACAAAAACATCCTTTTCCTCTTCGACCTCGATGAAACCGTACCCTTTTTCAGGGTTAAACCATTTAACCTTACCTTGCATTAAACAATTACCTCCTAAAATTACCCTAAAATACAGAGCAGTATATCGCCTAAAGATTACCATAATTTAACGAATAATGCAATGTATTTTTTGATTTTTCGAGGGTTTGCTAAATTTTGCCATCACCGCTATAAATCTCAATAATTTCCTTAAATGTAACTGCACAGCTTGCAAAAGAAAACTGAAGCATGGCCTGAAGTAGATATAAAATGAATATAGTCCTAACCAAATTATCGGTAAAACCATATAATCATTAAGCTTAAACAGTCTTGTTCGACTTTATTATTCAAATTTATCATTCAAATGCTATAATTAGCATTAGGAGGTTGATCATCTTGACTGTTAGAGGCATAGGCGTTGACCTGGTTTCGGTAGATAGAATCACCCGGGTTTGCAAAAAATTTCCGGAAAGATTTATTAATAGAATTTTTACTGAAAATGAAAAAAAACAATTTGAGGCAAGAGGCTCATCAATGCAGTCGCTTGCCAGCCGTTTTGCAGCCAAAGAGGCAGTTTTGAAAGCAATCGGCTGCGGTATTGGTCCGGCAACCATGAAAGAGGTTGAGATCATTTCACTTTCCGGCAAACAACCCGCTACCAGGCTGCATGGATCAGCATCTTTTTTAGCCGGTAAAAAAGATATCAACAACATTTTTATATCTATGAGCCACGAAAAAAATATTGCCTGTGCTTTTGTTACCGCAACCACTTAGTTCTAATTATTTCAAGTCTTTGCCGTTTATATTTTAATTGGGCAATGAGATCCACCTTTAAAAACATTTTCTTAAACTATTTACAGGGCTGCGGGTGATTAAGCATCTGACAACCAGCTTTTAAGTTTCCTGCCAAATACAGGTAAAACCATAATAATTGCACAGAGAACAAATAAAACTTTAAAATCAAACCACGTCAAAAGAACACCAAGGGTTATAGAGCCAACAACAATTCCCAGGTCAAAAGCAGCAGTAAAAGTAGCCATGCCAATACCCCTCTCCATAACAGGCAAGCGGTCGGCTGCCAGGGCCATAACAGATGAGTGGGCTGCGCCAAAACCAACTCCAAGAATAAAAGCACTTAACAATAGCTGACCTGCCCAGTCTGCATAGGCAATCAGCAAAAGTGCTCCTCCCGCCACAATCAGAGCGGGAATGTAGATGTTTTCTCTGCCGAGGTAGTCCGACAACCTGCCAGCAGCCGGTCGGACTATCACGGTTGTTAAAGCAAATATAGTAAAAAAGTAACCTATCGCCCGGATATCGCGGACTTCACCGAGCAGAGGCAAAAACGTTAATATAGCCCCCAGGGTGTATGTCATACAAAAAATAATCAGGGAAGGGTAAAGCACCTTGTGGGAAAAAAGCATTTTTTTTTCTTCACTCCCGCTTTCGCGGGCCGGTTCCTTGACCAGAGCACCAAGGATTAATGCCGCGAAAGCTGCAGCGGAAGCAACCAGAAACAGTAATAAATAATTACTCTCTGTTGTTATTCGCAGATGCTCGCCAAGGATAGGAGCGGTAGCCAAAGACAAAGGTGGTGCCATACCCATTAACCCGACCACAGTTCCCCGTTTTCCCGGTGGAGCAAGGTCAAGGGTTAGTGTATTGAAAGCAAGCAAAAATGCTCCCCAGCCAAAGCCCTGAATTGCTCTCAATACAAACAATATGGGCAGTTTAGGTAATAACAGCAAGCCCAGACCTGCTGCAGCATAAAGAGCAATACCCATTACCAGTAGGCGTTTCTTGCCTTTTTGGTTTATATCGCGTCCCTGAAATGGACGCAGGACAATGGAACAGGTAGTAAAAAGACCCATCAGCATGCCAACCGAGGCCTCCGACCCTCCTGCATCAAGAGTATAAAAAGGCAGGATTGGGATATGATAATCAAGGGCAAAAAACAGAAAAAAAATCGCACCGAATAAAGCCATAAAGTTTGCTGTAATTATTGTTTGTTTAAAATTGCCCTTCATTATAATTTCTCCACGTGGCCGATTTAAATACTGTTATTTAGGAAGCGATCCATCAATCTGTACCCCTCTTCAATTAAGAGGCCTGTTTTGGAAGCACAGATTTCATCGAAAGTGTAAGAATGGTTATTTTTCAATTCATTACTGCGGTAAAAAACAAATGGCACGGGTTCGCTGGTGTGAGTCCCCAGGGATAATGGGGTGGCGTGATCGGTAACAAGCAAAAGGCTGTAATCATAATCTGCCTGGTTAAGCTCTTTCCTGATCACTGCTAAGACTTCCCTGTCAATCAACTCTATCGCTTTAACCTTGTTGTCAAACTCGAAACGGTGAGAACACTCATCGGGAGCTTCAACATGCAGGTATACGAAATCATCACCATGCTCGAGGGCTTTCAGGGCCGCCCTGGCTTTACCGTTGTAATTTGTATCGATATAACCTGTTGCACCCTTCACAATAATCGGCTTTAAACCAGCAAGCAGACCGAGTCCCTTGACCAGGTCAACGGCAGATATGACCGATCCCTGCAGATTATACTTTTCAGGATAGGGTTCAAGCTGCGGTTTATGGCCAGCCCCCCAGATCCAGATCGAATTTGCCGGTTTAAGACCATTTTCCACTCTCTTTTTATTGACAGGATGATCAGCAAGAATAGTATAACTTCTTTCCATCATTTCTTTAATATCGCCTGTATTGCTGCCTGTGGGCATAAAATCAGTTACTTTTTGTCCACTGATATCATGCGGCGGGGTCAACTGCCAGTTATTGTCATCGGGGGCCCCGCGCCAGACCAGCAGGTGGCGGTAACGAAAACCTGCATAAAAGTCAAGCTCCTCAGATCCCAGTTCATCACCGACCGTTTTGATCAGCTCTTCCGCCTCTTCACTGCTTATTTCACCGGCACAATAATCAACCATGGTTTTTTGATCATATGGCTCTTCATGAGATAAGGTAACCAGGTTACAGCGGAAAGATACATCTTCAGGTTTTAAATCCACCCCAAGGCTGGCAGCTTCAAAAGGAGAACGACCGGTATAGAATTTAAGTGGATCGTAGCCCATCACGGAAAGATTAGCCGTATCGCTGCCCGGCGGCAGCCCTCCAGGAATTGTTTGTACAAGGCCAAGGGTTCCATCCCTGGCAACTTGATCAAAGTTAGGTGTGTAAGCGTACTGCAAAGCTGTTTTCCAGTTAAATTGTTCCATCGGGTAATCAGCCATTCCGTCACCAACAATAACAACAAATTTCAAGTTTATATTCACGCTCCTTTTGAATTTGCCGGTTCTTCTGGAGATCTACAAGATACTTGTGAAACCTGCCCGGGTTTAATATTTACAGAGACTGTCCAAAATATTTTATTACCACACAGCTTGCTTAAAAAAACTGAAGCGAACATAAATTACAGGCATGAAACTTTATCCTGAAAATAACCTGTTCACCTTTATTTGTCAAGTAGAGCAACTAAAGGATATCGCCTTGATTCTGGCGAAATATATTTTAATGAAAACTTGAAAGGAGCATGGTTTAATGTATTATTACAGCACCAGGGAAGGAAAAACACTGGTTAACAGTGCAGAAGTAATTAAAAAAGGGCTCGCCCCGGATGGGGGGCTTTTTGTTCCTGCCAACACCGTGACCCCTTTCTCTATAAATAACCTGCCAGGAGGCAGTTATAAAGATATCGCCCGTACTATATTTGAACTTTATCTAACTGATTTTGAACCGGAAAACCTGGGGAAAGCAGTAAGCGCTGCCTATAACATTGATAATTTTGATCATGAAGATATTACTCCACTTAAAAAAATGTCTGATGAGCTTTATTTTTTGGAACTCTGGCACGGCCCCACTTATGCCTTTAAGGATATCGCCCTGCAAATTTTACCACACTTTCTGCGCAATGCAGTTCGTATAACCGATGAAAAATCAGAAGTTGTTATTCTCACCGCTACTTCAGGAGACACCGGGAAATCAGCCCTGGAGGGGTTTAGTAATGTTCCTGAAACCCACATCATAGTTTATTACCCGGAAAATGGGGTCAGTGAGATTCAACAGCTGCAAATGACCACCCAGGAAGGACATAATCTAGGGGTAGCCGCAGTAAAAGGTAACTTTGATGATGCCCAAAGCGGGGTTAAGGCATTATTCAATGATCACAAACTGGCTGAGAAACTGGCTGAGTCAGGGTACCGGCTCACCTCAGCAAACTCAATCAACTGGGGCCGCCTGCTACCACAGATTATTTACTACTTCAAGACCTATGATGATCTGGTCCAAGGTCAGGAAATCCAGACGGGTGACAGAATTAATTTTGTTGTTCCCACCGGAAACTTCGGTAACATTCTTGCCGGTTATTATGCCCGGCAGCTTGGCCTTCCGATCAACCGTTTAATATGTGCCGCAAACCGCAACAACGTTTTGTCCGATTTCATTAGGACCGGGAATTATAACAGTCGCAGACCTTTACATAAAACCTACTCACCGTCTATGGATATCCTGATTTCAAGCAACCTGGAAAGGCTGCTTTTCGAACTAACCGGACATAATATAGGAACAATTAACTATTGGATGAATAAACTGCAATCCACAGGTGAGTACAGCCTTGATAGTACAACATTAAACAGGCTGCAAAAAATATTCTGGGCTGATTATGCAAATGACCGGGAGACCCTGGAAACTATTGAAGATATTTATAAACACTATAATTACCTGGTTGACACACATACTGCAGTAGGAAAAGCAGTTTTACAAAAATATCTTAAGGCAGAAAAAGATCACACTCCCACAGTTATCCTCTCAACAGCCAGCCCTTTTAAATTCTGTGGCAGTGTGATAAAAGCTTTATTTGGAGAAAACCGTTACAGGGGTAAATCTGAACTTGAGCTGCTGGAAATCCTCTCTCGCGAGACCGGAAATCCTATTCCCGCCAACCTTGCTGATCTCGCCGAAAAACCGGTTAAACATAAGCAGGTGATCGAACGGGAAAACCTGTACGACCACCTGTTAAAAGTTCTCAGCCTTCACTAGCATTTAATCAGTTTACATCATTAGTTACTGCCCTGTGTGCCGAACCTTGTAACCAGGGAAGCCCCGATAGCCAAGGCGTAAATAAACCATGATACGAGCCAACCGACTATCGGAATCATACTGACCAAACCGATCACTAAAACACCAATTGCAATCGTACCGAGAGGATTTACCCTGGAAGACGGCGATGCCACATAAATAAGCCTACCGCCAACAAAACCTGTAATAGCCGTATATCCAAGGATAGCAGCCACTGCCAGAACCATAAGAACTACCAGTATTAACGGAATACCAATAATTGAAAGGCCCAGCAGGATCATCACAGGTATCACAAGAATTGTTGTCAGTAATCCCCAGCCAATGACCGGACCCGCATTTAGTGAAATTGCATCTCCAACTGCCTTAACCGGCCTCGGGAACAAACTGTGAGTCAGGGCCGCAAGGGCAAATAAAATCAACATATTAAGCAAACTCCTGGTTATATTACTGTAAAATCCCACAAACAAAGTTGGGAACAATTCCCAATCTTTGCCCGGCCCTATCTGTGGCAAAAAACTAACCCTGCGCATGACATCATTAACCCTGGTTATAACCAGGTCGGCTATTCTTTCTGACATTCTTTCGCGGGGACGCTCATCTGCATAATCATCTTTCATCTCTTCACGCAGCTCTGATCGGGTTAATTCTTCACCGATTTCCATTGAACCGACTGCAGCTGTATCAGCTTTTTTTATCAAGCCCCTGTCTACATAGATATGACCGTTTACTGATCCTTCCGGGCCCACTTCAACCTGGCCCTGATCCAGGGTTACATCACCCTCAACAAGTCCGGTGATAGTTATATCGCCACCCTTATTGTCAACATCTCCTGCAACAACACCACCAATATCCAGTTCACCAAATCCGGATTTAACATTTCCTCCGACATTTCCATCTACCTGGATCCTTCCAAGATCACTGTAAATATTACCATCGACTGAACCGGTAACTTCAACATCACCCATCCTGGTCCTGACATCGCCACTGACACTGCCGTTAATTTCAAGCTGACCCATATCAGTGCTGACATCTCCCTGGACATCACCATTAATAACGATCCGGCCCATATTATTCTGAACATTACCATTGACCAATCCGTTTACTTCTAGATCGCCCATATTCAATGTAACATTGCCATTAACAGCAGTGCCTTCGGAAATTGTGACCGATCCTGATGACTGCTCAATATCTTCATCGATTATTTCTAATTCTTCAGCAAAACCCGGCGAGGCAGTTAAAAGAATTAGCACCATGACAAAAAAAAGAAAACGAACAAATAAAGTTGTTTGATTTTCAAACATCATAATCACCTTCACTTTTTTTTAGCGATCATACTATTCACTAATTTACAACCTGGCTTCACCTACTGATGTTATCTCTACCAGGCTGTGTGAGAAAGATGTCGCCTGAACTACTCCATCAACAATATCCATTTCCAAAGATGTAACCTCAGGTCCACCAAGTTCCCACCCTCCGCCTGACTCAAGGTTCAGCTTTACCCTGCCCTGGTGTCCTGGCATAAGATATTCCAGTT
>JBNJHL010000012.1:2949-24041 GCA_051748445.1 Bacillota bacterium | reverse complement strand
GCAATGGAAATTTATGCGCTTGATCAGCAGTTTGAGCTTATTTCCGGCAGTGACCTGACCATGACTTCTGCCCTTGAAATTGCACACAGGGAAGATCGTTGGATTGTGGTTACCGGTTGGACACCACACTGGAAGTTTGCCCGCTGGGATTTAAAATACTTAGATGACCCGAAGAATGTTTATGGAGAGGCAGAATATATTGCTACGATAGTCCGGCAGGGACTTGAAGACGATATGCCCGAAGTTTATTCTTTTCTTGATAATTTTTACTGGACAGCGGATGATATGCAGCAGGTAATGCTCTGGTTCAGTGAAGAAGATCTTAGTGCCGAAGAAGCTGCAGAACGCTGGGTTGCAGAAAATAGTGACCTGGTTAATCAATGGTTGCCCGAGTAATCATTATTTGAACGGGGTTAATTATGTCACTGAAGAACAGGGCTAAAAAAGGCAGAATGGCAGAAGAACTATTTATTAACCCCTGGTTTGTCGTATCTTTTGCGGTTACAGTATTTTTAATTATGCTGTTGGCCTGGAACCTGGTCAGATCAAATGAAATGGTCAGGTCTTTTGAAAAAAATGAACTTGCGATACAAAAAGTTTCCGGAGAACTACTGCGTTATACCAATAGCCTTGAGATGGCAGCTAATATGGCAGCAGCTACGGGAGACCTCAAATGGGAAATCGAATATGATGATTACCGTGAAAGGCTGGATAATCTTTTTGGACGTATCCCTGAATTAATTTCCACACCTGAAGCTCAAGCTGAAATAGAAGACATTAAAACCTACCGCCAGGAACTGGATGATATAGAAAGGGAAGTGCTCAGCCTGGTAGCCCGGGGTGAAAAGAATGCGGCTTCCGATTTATTGGCCGGCTGGATTTACACCAGGAATCAGCTGAATATTATACTGGCAACCGAAAACCTGGCCGATATAATGAATGCTCATATAAATGAGCGCTTAGCCGAGGAACAGCAGTTAACATCGATCCTGGTCCGGATACTAATTGCTTGTATAGCTGTGTTACTGGTATCCTGGTTTGTAACGGTCAGGATTTGGCAGGCCAACCTAAGAAATAAGCAGGAAAAAGATGAAGAAGTTGAATATTTGAGTTACCATGATCCCCTGACCGGGCTTTATAACCGGACTTACCTGGAAGAGGAAATGATCAGGGTTGATCAAGATGAAAACCTGCCAATTAGCATTATTATGATTGATTTTAATGGTTTAAAAATGATTAATGATACCTATGGCCACAGTGCGGGTGATGAAATGCTTATTAGCGGAGCAAACTTATTGAGCCAAGTATGCCGAGATGATGATACCCTGGCCCGCTGGGGTGGCGATGAGTTTGTTGTTTTGTTATCCCGTACTTCTGAGAAAGATGCTTTCGCCATCAGCAATAGAATAATTGATGAGTGCCGCAGTACTTACGGTGACAAATTGCCTATTTCTATGTCTGTGGGAACAGCTACCAAAGTTAAACCGGGTCGGGAACTTGAGGAATACCTTAAAGAAGCTGAGGACTGGATGTATAATCACAAGCTTACTGAAAGCCGCAGTGCCAGAAATGCAACTGTTAATGCCCTCTTGAAAACTCTTGCAGAGTGCAGCCATGAAACTGAAGAGCATGTTCTACGCATTAGAAATATTGCCTTACTTGTTGCTGATAAACTTGAGCTGCCTGAGACTGAAATTGATCGGATGATCTTACTGACCACTTTGCATGATATAGGTATGATTAATGTGCCGGAAGAAATTTTTGTTAAAAAAGAAGAATTAACTAAAAAGGACTGGGAAACTGTTCGAAAGCACCCTGAAACCGGCTACCGGATAGTCAGTGCAGCAAAAGAGTACTCTAATGTAGCAAAAGAAGTATTATATCACCATGAAAACTGGGATGGAAGCGGTTATCCAGAAGGGCTTAAAGGTAATGAAATTCCTTTTTTAGCCAGGATAATTAAGATCGCTGATGCCGTAGAAGTTATGATCAGCGGCAGACCTTATAAAAAAGCAATGACTCCCGATCAGATCATAAATGAAATTATAGATTGCTCCGGAAGGGAATTTGATCCGGAACTGGTCCCGGTGTTTGTTAGTATATTGGAAAAAGAAAGTACAATCAAAGATATTATTAACCGGTAATATTGAACAAAACCAAAGTTTTTATTTATACCCGGGATTAATAACCCGGGTATAATTGTAAAGGATACTATTTCAGATTGGGGGTAAGAGAGGATGAACCGGATTAAGACGATTCTTCAGCAGAATAGAGTCAGCCAGGCTGTGATCGATGAATTTGCTGAAAAAGCCGTTAAGATAGTTGGTTCTGAAAATATTTCGGCCGGCGAAGTGGATTTGATGTCAACCTGTCGTGATTACTGGCCGGTAAGCAGTATCTGGATGCTTGAAGGAGCTGTTCCGGCCTTGCCCCAGCTGGTGATATGGCCGCAGACGACAGACGAAGTATCCAGGGTCCTTGCCCTGGCTAACCAGGGCAATATTCCTGTTGTGCCCTATGGTGAGGGATCGGGTGCTCTTGGTGGTACAGTGCCGCTGTATGGTGGAGTTATGCTTGACCTAAAGAAAATGAACCGGGTTCGCAAACTGGACGAGTTAAACCAGATGGTTACCGTTGAGTGCGGCATAAATGGTGCTATTTATGAAGAATATCTTAATCACCGCGGCTATACCGGCGGTCATTTTCCGCAATCACTGCGCTGTTCTACTGTTGGGGGATGGCTATCCTGCCGGGCAGCCGGTCAGTTTTCCACCCGTTACGGTAAAATTGAAGATATTGTTGTTTCCCTGGAAGCAGTACTGGCCGATGGAACAGTTTTTTGCGGTCGCAGTGTGCCGCGGGCGTCCACGGGGCCGAGGACAGATCTTCTAATGGTTGGTTCCGAAGGCATATTAGGCGTAATTACTGCAGCTAACCTGCGCATCTGGCCTTTGCCGGAAAAGCGCCAATATGCTACCTATACCTTTGAAGATTTGGCTGATGGCTTAGATTCTATCCGTAAGTTTATCAGGGCAGGTACCCGACCGGCCGTAGTCCGTCTTTACGATGCACAGGAAACTGGCAATCATTTTCCCGAGCTGGGAGATAAACGGCCGGGACTGATCCTGCTATTTGAAGGAGCTGAGCCTATCGTAACGGCGGAGGCAGGCTTAGTTGAACAAATAGTTTCCGGTCATGGCGCTGTTGATGCCGGCTCGGATTATGTTGAACACTGGCTGGAAACCAGGTTTAATGTCAGTGCGGCTTCCAGGTTACTGCAAAAAGAGGCTGTCCTTGATACTATCGAGGTGACAACCAACTGGCACAATGCTCATTCAACCTACCTGGCCATGCAAAAAGCTTTGCTCTCAGTGGAAGGCACCATGATGGCTTCCGGCCACTGGTCGCATGTCTACCCGGAGGGTGCTGCCCTTTACATGACGGTAGTCGGTTTCCCCGGTGAAGATAAGGTGAAATACTATAAAAAAATTTGGCAGGAGGCCATGAAAGCATGTCTCGCTGAAGGTGCATCTATATCCCATCACCACGGAATCGGTTTGCACCGTGGAGCGTGGATGAAACAGGAGCACGGGCAGGGGTTGGAAGTGCTGAAAAAGGTTAAAGCGGCCCTGGATCCAAAAGGGATCATGAATCCCGGTAAACTTGGGTTGGAGGAGGTGCAGCAATGGGAAAAGTAAACATGGAAGAACTGCTTAACTGTGCCCTCTGTCCTAATATTTGCCGCTGTGAATGCCCGGTTCTGCAGGTTACCGGTCGCGAAGCCGTAGCCCCGGCCGGCAAAGCCAGGTTGGCAGTCATGCTGCAGAAAGAGCAGCTTAGCTGGGATGAAGAAGTGCTGGCTGCCGTTTCTCACTGCCTGAGCTGTCGCGGCTGTACCATTCATTGTCCCTTTGCTGAACTTTCCCTCTGTGACGAACTTATCAATACTCGGCTTGTTGCAAAAGATAGCGGGGTGAAGCTTCCGCAGTTGGAACCGTACCTGGCCAATCTGAGAAACTATGGCAGTCCTTACGGGCAAAAAAATAAAACTGCTGCCCGCGGGGAATATGGTGCAGATATTCTTTATTTTGCTGGCTGCACTTCCCTGGCCAATAACCCCGTTTCTATTGAAGCAGCATGCTCTCTTTTCAATAAAGCCGGGCTTTCATACCAGATGATTGAAGAGGACTGCTGTGGCTACCCGGCAAAAATTTGGGGCGATGAAGAGCTAGCCCGACATCTGGCAGAGGAAAACCTGCATAAAATTGAAGAAAGCGGAGCATCAACCCTGGTTACCGGCTGTCCGGAATGCTGGTTGAGCTTTACGGGGTACTACCAGGAATGGGGAGTAAAACTGCCCCTTGAAATCATTGATGCCCCGACCTTTTTCCTGGGACTGATTAAGAAAAGGCTTCTGAAACCGGGTCAGGCTGATCTTAAGCAGGTTAGCTACCATGACCCCTGCATCTGGGCCAGGACAGCGTGTAAAACTTCAGAGCCCCGGGAAATAATAAACAGTATTCCCGGACTTGAATTGTTAGAAGCGAATTCTTTCGGCGAGAAAACGCGCTGCTGCGGTGGAGGAGCTATGTTCCAGCTATCTTACCCGGATACAGCCGCCGCTATCGCAAAACGCCGGCTTGGCGAGTTTCAGAGTGGTCCACCTATTGTCACCGCCTGCCCCTTCTGCCGTGAGGGTCTGCACCAGGAAGATTGCCAGGTGCTGGAACTTGTCGAACTGCTTGACCGCACCTGCCAGACATCCACCCTCCAAAAGCCAAAATAAGTTGAAAAGGTGTCTGACACCTTTTCAACTTATTTTGGCTTTTAAAAATGCTTGCATTGTGAGCGTAAAAAGTTTATTATTGTATAGGAAAAAGGGGGTAGGTATGCCCTGTCATAGCTTCTTTTTCGTAAGCGGGTGTAGCTCAATGGTAGAGCCCCAGCCTTCCAAGCTGGATACGTGGGTTCGATTCCCATCACCCGCTCCATTTATTTTAACAAGGCTTTTAACGTGGTTGTAGTTTAATTCCTTTATCCGCCCATATTTTGGTCACTTTTCCCTGGGAGTTTCCTTTCTTTAAATTTTTAAAAAAGCAAGTTAATCAAAGCAAAAAAGCATATTTATGAGTAACGGGAATATAATAGGCATTAATCGTTATAAACGATATATTATACTCAATTATAGCTATTTTTTGCCCTTGACCATAATTAAGATCGCTTGCATAATATAATTAGCACTCAAAAGAGAGGAGTGCTAAAATTAACCTAAATATTGGGAGGGATAGCCATGAGAGATTTGGTAAGAAGAAATACTGGTGGTGATCTTGATCGTATCCGTTCCGGTATTGATCAAGTATTTGCCGATGCGTTTTTCCGCAACTGGCCCACAGATGGACAGGGGGTTTTTCCCCAGGTAGACCTCTATAATACAGAGGGATCCCTTGTGGCGCTGGTTAACCTGCCGGGCGTAGAAACAAACGATGTAGAAGTGAGTACCAACAATGATACCTTGACTATTCAGGGTGAGATAAAGATTGAGCCGGCCGAAGGTGAACTGATCTGGCAGGAGCGCGCCGGGGGAAAATTCTACCGCAGTTTTAAACTCCCTGTACCGATTAAAGCTGACAATGTTGATGCTAGCTTTAAGAGTGGTGTATTGCGAGTTGAGATGCCGAAAGTCGATGAACTGAAAAGTCGGACAATCAAAATTAAAGAGAACGAATAAACTATAATCATTATAGGAAAAGGTTTACTCTAAAGAGGGGGATGCTTTTCCTGATATGCTAAACCAGGTCGGATTATAATTCTGGCCTGGTTTATTTGTTTTAAGCATATTTTTACGGTAATATGGTGTTAGTTTTAAAAGAGGAAGGAAGTGGCGTTATGGATGTGGGATTAATCGGCGCTGGAAAGATGGGGCATGCCCTGGCCCTGAATATGCTTGATCATGGACACAGGGTTGTTGTTTTTAGCCGAAGCCCGGAAAAAGCAGCTGCTTTTAATTCTGAAGGGCTTGAGGGAACGACGGACTTGAAGGAACTTGTATATAAACTCTCAGAACCAAGAATTATCTGGTTAATGGTTCCTGCCGGTGAAGCTGTTGATAAAATGCTTGAGCAGTTAATAACTTTATTGAAGAAAGGCGATATCATAATTGATGGCGGCAACTCCCATTACCGCGATTCTGTGCGCCGTTCGGAAAAACTCCTCGAGCTTGAACTTCACTATGTAGATGCCGGGATAAGCGGAGGGCCTTCAGGCGCCCGCAGCGGAGCCTGCATGATGATTGGCGCCGAAGAGGAGGTTTACAGCTATCTGGAGCCGCTTGTTAAAGAGCTCTGCGTTGAAGGCGGTTGTCTTAATGTCGGCGAAAACGGAGCCGGACATTATGTAAAGATGGTGCACAATGGCATCGAATACGGAATGATGCAGGCCATAGCCGAAGGATTTGCCCTGCTTGACAGTGGTCCTTATCAGTTAAATTACTCGAACCTGGCCCGGCTCTGGAATAATGGTTCGGTTATCCGCAGCTGGCTGATCGATTTGACGGCAACTTTATTCGCGGCTGATCCTACCTTAAAAAGCCTTAAAGGTATTGCCGGTTCTTCGGGAACTGGGTTATGGACCGTGGAAGAAGCCCTGCTGCGCAAGGTGCCGCTTCCGGCAATTACCCAGGCCCTTTATGCTCGTTATAATTCGGAGCAAAGTGATCCTTTTTCCAATAAAGTTATTGCCGGTCTGCGCCGCGAATTTGGCGGGCACGAAGAGCCGGATCGGTAAAGCAATAGGTGCCAATGTAACTGCTTTAGTGTTACTGCGATTTATTTTGCTGCAGTGCAGATTAAATTTAAAGCAACTGCAAAAGCAGCAGTAAAATAGGGCGGCAGTTACAGTTTTAATAAATAATTAGAAGGAGTTGTAGACATTGCCCGCAGAAAGCTGCACCATGGTTGTTTTCGGAGGAACAGGCGATCTTGCTCATCGCAAACTGGCCCCGGCCATATATAACCTGCACATTCAGGGTTCTTTGCCACAAAATTTTGCTTTAGTAGGAATTGGCAGAAAGCAGAAAAGCGATGAACAATTTCGGCATGAGTTGGCTGAATCGGTTAATAAATACTCTTCTTCTTCCTGGGATGATAAAAAATGGGAAGAGCTATCTGTCCGCCTTTACTATCACCAGGGTGATATTCGCTACGCAGATAGTTACGCGGCTTTAAAAGAAAAAATCGAAGTATGCAAGCGGGCAAATGAAGAAAACAATAACATCCTGTACTACCTGGCCCTGGCTCCTACCTTGTTTGCCCCGGTAGTGGAAAATTTAAAGAATCTCGGAATAGCTGAAATGGAAAAGGGTTGGCAGCGGATTATGATTGAAAAACCATTTGGTTTTGATCTTGATTCTGCCCGGGAGCTAAACAATGTAATATCTTCGGCTTTTATTGAAGAAAATATTTATCGTATAGACCACTATTTGGGCAAAGAAATGTTACAAAATATCCTGGTGCTGCGCCTGGCTAACCAGGTTTTTGAGCCGCTTTGGAATGAACGTTTTGTCAGCCAGGTGCAAATTATTGCCGCTGAAAATGAGGGTATTGGAGACCGCGGCCGTTATTACGATCGTTTCGGGGCAATGCGCGATATGGTCCAGAGTCACCTGCTGCAGATGCTGGCATTAACTGCCATGGAACCCCCTCTGGAAGCAGGTTCGGAAGCGCTTCGCATCGAGAGGTTGAACCTTCTCAATGCGGTTCAGCTCTGGCCGGAAGAGGAAAGTAAAAGCAACCTGATCTTAGGTCAGTATAAGGGATATAACCGCGAAAAAGATGTTGAACAGCATACAAATACTGAAACATTTGCCGCTTTGAAGCTGGCTGTAAATAACCAGCGCTGGCATGGAGTGCCTTTCTACCTGCGAACCGGGAAAAAGCTTGAGGAAAAAATTGCTAAAATTGTGATCCAGTTTAAAAAGCCTCCATCTTTTCATTACGGCAACCCTTTGGAAGGGATGGAACTTGATTATGAAATGATGCACAATGTTCTAACCTTAAAAGTACAGCCGCAGGAAGGTGTGGTCTTCCAGTTCAATATTAAAAAGCCAGCGTCCACCAGTGAAATTGTTCCGGCCAAAATGGATTTTTGCCAGCCCTGTGCATTTTTAATTAACACCCCGGAAGCATACGAGCGCCTGATTTACGATGCCATGGCTGGTGATATGGATCGCTTCAGCACCTGGAGTGAAGTGGAAAGAGCATGGGCTTTGGTCGATCACATTTA
Organism: Bacillota bacterium; assembly: GCA_051748445.1. Taxonomy (GTDB): domain Bacteria; phylum Bacillota; class Dethiobacteria; order DTU022; family DTU022; genus T3SED10-7. The sequence continues at coordinate 15,761 of JBNJHL010000012.1, read as the reverse complement.
TGAACAGAGCAAGAAAGGGGCACAGAGACCGTTCCTTTACAGTCCGGGCAGTGCCGGCCCTGCCGAAGCGGTGAAACTACCAGAAGAGGACGGTTATCAGTGGTGGTAAGTATATGATTTTGTATGATATCTCAATGACAATTAAACCGGATATGACCGTTTACAAAAACAAAGTGGGGAAAAAGCCAAAGATTGATACCACACAGGTTTTTAATGATGGTCATTCTTATGAAAGCAGGATAGCCCTGGATTTACATACCGGAACCCACATAGACATGCCGCTGCACATGATTCCCGGCGGTGCAGATTCCGACAGCTGGCCCTTAACCGGGATATTTTCCGCCTGCATGGTGCTTGATTTCAGTGATCTGGCGGTAGAAGCCATCACTGAAGTTGATTTAAAGCTTAAGGAAAAGTTGATCGACAAAGAACATCGTGCAGTCGGGCTTGGCAAAACCATCCTGCTTAAAACCAGGAACTCGCTGCAGGATGGGTTTGATTTTGATTTTGTATATCTTACTGCGTCTGGATCGTCTTACCTGGCCCGTAGAAAACTGGCCGGCGTGGGGATTGATGCCCTCGGTATTGAGCGTAATCAGCCGGATCACCAGACTCATAAAACCCTGCTTGGAGCGGAAATGTGGATCCTGGAAGGACTGCGTCTGCGGGAGGTTCCCGAAGGGCAGTATATTTTAAATCTGATGCCGCTTAAAATAAGCGGAGTGGAAGCGCTGCCTGCCAGGGCAGTGCTGTTACCTGAATCAATAGTAATATAAACCGATATTTTTTGGAGGTTGTTTTATGGAGCTTGTCAGACTGGGCAAAACTGAACTGAGGGTTAGTAAAATCAGCTTTGGTGCGCTGCCGATCCAATCTGTTGATCGCGACAGCGCGGTTCGGATAGTCCGTTATGCCTATGAGCAGGGTATGAATTTTTTTGATACTGCCAGGAATTACAGTACTAGTGAGGGTGACCTTGGCCGGGCCCTAGAAGGGCTCGGTGAAAAAGTTATGGTAGCTACCAAGGCAGTTTATAAGGATATGGATAAGTTCGAAAAGGATTACGAGACCAGTTTTAATAACCTCCAGCGTGACTACATTGATCTCTTCCAGTTTCACATCGTAAACTACAGGGAAGAGCTTGATGCGATACTGGAAAAAGGCGGTCCTTATGACTACCTGCTGAATGAGAAAAGAAAAGGTCGGATCCGGCATATCGGCATAACCTCTCACCGTCCCTCGTTTATGCTGGAAGCCTTGAAAACAGGCAAGTTTGAAACGGTCCAGGTACCTTTCAACTATATTGAAACTGAGCCTCTCGATGAACTGTTTCCCCTGGCCCGTTTACTCGATATCGGCATTATTGTCATGAAACCTGTTGCCGGAGGAGTGTTTACCAGTAACCGCATGGCCATTAGCTGGATCCTGCAGCATCCGGGTGTTGTTCCCATTCCGGGAATGTGCAGGATAGAAGAAGTTAACGATAACCTGCAGGCTCTAAATTCTGCCCCCGGCCCGGCTGATTTACAGCAGCTGGAAGCAGATAAAGAGGAGCTGGGTACAGTTTTCTGCCGACGCTGTGATTATTGCATGCCCTGCCCTAACGATATCGAAGCATCATTTATTGTCCGCTCGGGTATGATTTTTAAAAGGGTCGGTTGGGATAAAATGAAAGAAAGCCATATCAAGGCTTTTACAAAGGGGCTGAGCTGTACCCAGTGCGGAGACTGCCAGTCGCGCTGCCCTTATGAACTTCCTTTGACCGAACTTGTTATCGATGAGAGCAAAAACATGTTGCGCAAAGGAGTCGAGCATGGTCTGCTCACTGAGGCCGAACTGCAGCAGAAGCTGAAGGAAGCAGGAGTTGAAGAAGATTAAATAGCACAAACCGACCTGGTTTTATATATACTCTACTTTGCAGACTGCTTACAACTTAGCAAAGGACAGAACAGAAGATGGAACTGAAAACACTGCATTTCCTGGGTATGGCTGTGGCCGTGCTCATCGTATTTGGTATCGGCATCTATGCCGGCAGTAAAGTAAAAACCACCCTGGATTTTTCGGTTAGCGGACGCAAGGCCGGTGCTTTCCTGGTCATGGGAACGATCCTCGGCACCCTGGTTGGCGGAGCATCAACTATTGGCACGGCTCAGTTGGCCTACCTTTACGGATTTTCTGCCTGGTGGTTTACCCTGGGTGGGGGTATTGGCTGCCTGATTATCGCTGTTTTCCTGGTCAGGCCAATGCGTGAAACAAAATTTGAAACAATTCCCCGTTTTATATCTTCGAGTTACGGAACTACCGCCGGAGTTATGGCAGCCCTTTTCGTATCCTTCGGCATGTTTATTAATATTATGCCCCAGGTGTTTTCCTCGATGGCCCTGCTTTCGGCGATGTTCCCGCTGCCCCTGCGCCTGGCTGCCTTGTTAGCCGTAGCCCTGGCAGTGCTATATGTGGTCTTCGGCGGCGCCTGGGGGACGGGCCTGATGGGGCTGACCAAGATCATCCTGACCATGCTTGCTATGCTGACAGCCGGCCTGGTGGCCCTGGCTTTATCTGGTGGTCCGGTAGCAATGGGTGAATATTACCCCTCGTACCCCTGGTTTTCCTTGTTCGGGCGAGGGGTTAATACCGACCTTGCCTCGGGATTTGCCTTGATGGTTGGAGTGCTGTCCAGCCAGATCTATTTCCAGGGAGTATTCAGCAGCCGGGACATTAAGGCTGCCCGGGGCGGTGTTTTGCTTAGCGCAATTATGGCTCCTGCTATCGGGCTTGGCGGGATCCTGGTCGGTCTCTATATGCGCATGCACTACCCGGAGATAGATCCGGCCCAGGCCCTGCCGCTGTTTATAATAAATCACCTGACCCCGTGGGTTGCCGGGATAGTCCTGGTCACCCTGCTTCTGGCTTCAATTGGGACGGCAGCCGGCCTGACTCTGGGGGTCAGTACTATGTTTAACCGTGATATTTATCTCAGGTTGCGCCCGCAGGCTGATGACCGTCGGGTGTTGTTCATTTTCAGGCTTGTCATAGTGATCATTATGGGCCTGGCCCTGGCCGTGGTGCTTTTAACCGGTGGTGAGGTATTAATCCTGAACTGGAGTTACCTTTCATTCGGCCTGCGGGGGGCCACGATCTGTTTTCCGCTCTTTGCGGCAATTTTCCTGAAAGGCAAAATTTCACCCGTAGCCGGAACGATAGCGGTTGTAGCCGGCCCGGTCATTGTCATTACCTGGGCCCTGCTGCCTTTGGCCCTCGACCCCCTCTATCCCGGCCTGGCTGCCAGCTTCCTGGTTCTTTTTTTCGATTACCTGCGCAACCGGGGCAGGTTCTTTGCCCAGCTCGAATAGAGTATAATAAAGTGCGCAGCATAATAAAGACTTATAGATAAAGGAAGTGTAATGGATGAGCAAACAAAGTGAAATAACCGGTGGAAATCGCATAATTATTACCGTAATCGGCCCCGACCGGGTCGGGATCATTGCCGGTGTTACAACAATCCTGGCTGATAATAAAGTTAACATTTTGGATATCAACCAGACTATCATGCAGGAATATTTTGTCATGGTACTGGTGGCCGATCTCGAAAAAGCTGAAGTCGACCTGGTTACGCTAAAAGATTTGCTGGCAGCTAAAGGTGAAGACCTGCAGGTACGGATTGATGCCCAGCATGAAGATGTTTTTAACTTTATGCACCGCATCTAAGCCTGGAATAGGAGGCATTAATAATGCTAACGATAGAAGAGATTATGGAAACGATCAAAATGGTCCAGGAAGAAAACCTTGATATCCGGACCATTACCATGGGAATTAGCCTGCGTGACTGTGCCGATGCCGACCACCGGGCGGCCTGCCGTAAGATTTATGACAAAGTAACCCGCATGGCCAGTTCGCTGGTTAAAGTTGGTGATGATATTGCCCGAGAGTACGGAATGCCGATCGTCAATAAACGTATTTCTGTTACCCCGATTGCCCTTGTTGCCGAGGCAGGTTCTGCAGATCATTATTATCCCTATGCTGAAGCCCTGGATAATGCAGCAGCAGAGGTGGGAGTTAACTTTATAGGCGGTTTTTCTGCCCTTGTACACAAAGGTTTTACCGGTGGCGATGCCAGGCTGATCAAGTCTATTCCCCGCGTTTTAAGTTCCACTGAGCGAGTTTGTGCCTCGGTTAATGTTGCCACTAGCCGGGCCGGTATTAACATGGATGCTATTAACATGGTCAGCCGTGTTATTAAGGAAACGGCAGAACTGACGGCAGAACATGACAGCATTGGCTGCGCAAAGCTGGTTGTTTTTGCCAATGTTCCCGAAGATAATCCCTTTATGGCCGGAGCTTTTCACGGCATAGGTGAACCCGACTGCGTGATCAATACCGGTGTAAGTGGACCGGGGGTGGTTAAAAGCGCTATCAGAAAGGCCGGCCCTGTCGATCTGGGGGTTTTATCTGAAACAATAAAGAAAACCGCTTTCAAGATCACCCGCATGGGAGAGCTGGTCGGTAGAACTGCCGCAGACAGGCTGGGTGTGCCTTTCGGAATTGTTGATGTTTCCCTGGCCCCGACCCCGGCCATCGGTGACAGCGTGGCTGAAATATTGGAAGAAATGGGCCTGGAGCGCTGCGGAGCTTTCGGATCCACTGCAGCCCTGGCCCTCCTTAATGACGCTGTGAAAAAAGGCGGTGCCATGGCCTCGTCCCATGTGGGAGGCCTTTCCGGGGCTTTTATTCCTGTCAGTGAAGATGCGGGAATGATAAGTGCGGTAGATGACGGAGCTCTGACCCTGGAAAAACTCGAGGCGATGACTGCCGTTTGTTCTGTCGGGCTCGACATGGTTGCCGTGCCCGGCGATACCCCGGCAGAAACTATCGCTGCCATCATTGCCGATGAAGCGGCCATCGGGGTCTTTAATAATAAAACTACGGCCGTAAGAATTATTCCGGCGGCAGGCAAGAAGGTCGGCGACCGGGTCGAATTTGGCGGATTGCTCGGCCATGCCCCGATCATGGCAGTTAACGGTTTTTCAGCCGAAAAGTTAGTCCGCCGCGGAGGCCGTATTCCCGCTCCGATCCACAGCCTGCGTAACTAAAAAAGCGCCGCGGCCTGGAAGAGCCTGCGGCGCTTATGAACTTATTTGGCTGCAGCATATGCTGCAGCTTACTGACTGCTTAAGTCCTGCTTATATTTTCTTAATGCCCTTGTATTTCTCGAGCAGCATTTTTTCCATGTCATCTTCAAAGCCCAGCGGCTTGTGTTCAGACAGGATCCGTTTTGCTTCTTCATGGGCCCTGGTGAAGGAGTCCTTTGAACCTTCAGCTTCCCACACGGTTCGCTGCTGACGATCTGCGTGGGTGGGGAAATAGAATTCGCTGCGCACGTTATTAAAGGTATGGGGGTGATCAAGGAAGTGACCGCCCGGGCCAACTTCGGCAATGGCATCAGCGGCGATAGATTCTTTATTAACTTCCACGCCGCGCACCGCTCTTAAAGCCATACCGACCGAGTCGTTGTCTACGACCATCTTTTCATAAGATAGCACAGTACAAAATTCAAGCAAGCCAAAGGCATCGTGAATGTAGTTGCAGCCGGAAAGGGCTACGACCATAGCCGTGTTGGCACTTTCATAACCGGCCTGTGCATCGAGCACCTTTGAATCTGACATGCCGCCGGTACCATACATAGGAATCTTGTAGTACTGTGACATCTGGGCGCAGCCTGCATTAATCAGGGCTGACTCGATGTTACCGGCCATGTAGGTTCCGGTGCGCATATCCATAATACTCGAAGTGGAACCGTAAATGGTGCGGTTGCCTTTATTAACCAGCTGGGAAAGAATTAAACCGCCGAGCGACTCCGCGTTGTTCAGGGTGATTGTTCCGGCTAAAGTTACCGGAGAGTTTGCCCCGGCCAGAGGTTCCGAGGGGCAGGTTACCGGTATGCCGTATTCAGAGGCTTCAATCAGGAAGTCTGTATAGGTTACTTCCATCAACAGTGGGCTCATCATCAAGGTAATAAAGGATATAAAGGGGCGGTCGAGCAGCTTTTCCTTGCCACCGGCAATATCTTCACCCATTTTAATTACCGATTTTAGGCCATTCATGGTATAAATTCCACCCATAACGTGTTTCGAGGTGTTATTTAGGCCGTGATAGAAACGGTTAACGTCAACATCTTCAGTTGGCACGTCATCAGGGTAGCAGTTGATGACAAAGAAGGCAATATTGTCAAGGGCGTCGGTCATTTTGGCATAACCGGCAACATCCTTAACTTCGGTGAGCCGTTTTTCCTGGGTGTCGACATCCAGGGTGTTGAGAACTGTTCCACCGGTGCCCAGGTGCACATTGGCTCCTTCCAGCACCAGGTCGTTTTTTTATTCGCGACCGCAGAGAACAATCCGGGACGGGGTAGAATCAATCGCATCTTCGATCATCGCTCGCGGTACCTTGACAATCTGTTTCTCGTTGTCAACATTGGCGCCATTGTCGGCATAAATCTGGCGGGCCCTTTCATTATGAATTTTAATGCCCACATTTTCCAGCAGGTAGACGGTGGCCTCGTGGATCTCCTTTACTTCTTCGTCAGTGAAAACCTTGAAACTTCCGCCCTTGTAATGCTTGAACATGGTTGGTAAAACTCCTTTCATTTTTAACTTCCAGCGTGTTAAACCTTTTATTGTAAAGTAACCGGGTCAAAAGGTTATGCTGTATCATTGAATTCTTTATCTTCTGTTCTATTTCCTGCAAAATATCTTTTTCTTCCGGCAATTATCCTGTATTGCCTCATGTCCTGTTACAGCATCATGCATTTAGAAGTGATGTACGAGATGCTTAAATATGACGGTTTGCAGGAAAGCCCGGGTTTTTGCAGAATTCTTAACTTTATCCGGTTTTTAACTTTCAAGTGAAATGGAGAAAAATAATGCCTGCCAAAGTTATCCTTAATCCCTATTCAAACCGCTGGAATGCTAAGAAAAGGTGGCCGGAAGCAGAAGCCGCCCTGCATGAGGCAGGGGTGGAATTTTCCCTGGCCGTTTCCGAGCATCCCCGTCAGCCGGTCGACCTGGCTGAAAAAGCTGTAAATGAGGGCTATTCTCCGATCATAGTCGGCGGTGGAGACGGTACCATCGGCGATGCTATAAACGGTATAGGCAGGGCAAAAAAAGGTGAACACTTTGGACTGCTCGGCATAATGCCCCTCGGAACGGCCAATGATTTTGTCCATAACCTGAAGATGCCCCTGAACCTATCTGAAGCGGCAGCAGTGATCGCAGCGGGTAAAACCAGGCCGATCGATATATGCACTGCCGGTGACAGGTATTTCATCAACAATGCCGCCCTGGGCCTGGAACCTTACATAACTGTACTGCAGCAGGAGATGAAATTTCTTAAAGGCATCCCTCGATACCTGGCGGCAGCGATCAAGGGAATTATCAAAAATCCCCGGTGGCATGGTAAAGTTCAGTGGGATGATGACAGCTACGAGGGGCCAATTACCCTGCTCTCCGTTGGTAATGCTCCCCTGACCGGGGGACTCTTTTACATGGCTCCCCATGCTGATCCGGCAGACGGCAAGCTTACCGCTGTCCTGGTCAACAAGGAATCTTCCTTAAGCCTGCTGGCCCTCCTGCCCAAAGCGATGAAGCCGGAAGGGGAATTCGTAAACGCTCCAGGAGTAAGAGAAATACATACCACTAAAATCAGGGTGGAGTTAAAGACCCCTTCACCGGCTCACTCTGACGGGGAGCTATTTTTAATGCCCCAGGATAAGATTGATTACGGAATTATGCCCGGCATGATCAATGTAATCGTGCCCTAAGCTCCGTTCCTCAAAACCGTGGTATTGGCAATTTTCGATTATTTTTCTATCATCAAGACCATGATCTGTCCAGGTTTTTTGAATATAACCTCGGCTGAGCTTATCAGAGTTTATTGTTTAACATCTTCTTGACATGTATAGTTATTTTAGGTTGAATAGTAATTAATTATTATTATTTAATATTAATAAGTAATACTTTATAACAAGGAAAAATTAAATTTAATAACGAATATTAATATAAAGTGCATATACCCTTAATATAATGATTATTTTCCTGGCAGAGGTGATTATTTGCTGAAAAAAGTGTTAATAGTAATTGTAATAGTTGCTGTTTTAGCAGCAGCATATTTTGTCTGGACTTTTTTTAATGTACCGGTGGCAACCTACCTGGAAATGGAACAGGAAGAAGCAGTAGAGACTTTGCTGGTATCCGGCAGGGTTATTGCTGTAGGGGCGGTGCCTCTTTCTTTTGAACGCCCGGGAAGGGTGCTTGAGTTGAATATCGAGGAAGGGGACGTGGTGGCAACAAATGATGTCATTGCCCGTCAGGATAGCAGCCAGGCCCTAAACCGGGTCAGGCAGAGTGAAAATCAACTGGACAGTACCAGGCTGGCCCTGGAAAGGTTACAGAACCGGGAATTGGAACAGGCCCGGGAAAGCCTGATCCAGGCGGAAAAGCGGGCGGAAACTGCCGAAAGCGCTTATGACATTGTTTTCGAAGACCAGCTGGAACCGGCCCTGGAGCGGGTTGAAGAGGCGGAAGAAGAGGAGCAGGATGCCCGCAGGAACTATGAAGAAAAAGAAGATCTTTTTGCCCTGGAGGAGATAGAGCAGGAAGAATTAAACGAAGTCTTTGATCAGTGGGACCAGGCAATAGCTGAGCTTGATCTGGCCAGGGAAGAGCTGGAGCAGGCTGAACGGGAAACCGATAGCCTGGCCCGGGAGAGAGATATTTCCCTTTCTCAGAAAAGATCAGCCGCTTCGGTATTGTCGGCCCTGGAAAATGAAGAACTGCGCCAGGTTAGGTTAAATGTAGAGCAGGCCGAAAATCAGCTTGACCAATCCCGCCTGGAGCTGGAGCAGACTGAGCTAAGGGCTCCCTTCGGGGGAGTGATTACCAGCATTACCGCTAACAAGGGCCAGTATGTGGCAATTGGCCAGGAAATATGCATGATTATACCGGCATCCTCCAGTACCGTAATTGAGGCCATGGTAGATGAAGAGTTTGCGGGAGTTATAGCAGTCGGTCAGGAAGTGCTGGTCAGCAGTAGCGCTTTTCCGGATCAGCTCTTTAAAGGTAAAGTAGGCCGTCTGGCCAGTTCCGTTAACCCCGACCGGGGTACTTTCCCGGTTAGGTTCAAGCTTGACCGCTTTGAATCGGAACTGCTGCCCGACCTGGCAGTTAGCGCGGAAATTGTTACCGGCCGCATTGCAGACAGCCTGGTTTTAGAACAGGTTTACACCTTCCGGGAAGATGATCAGGTTTATGTCTTTATGGAAAAAAACGGTATTGCAGAAAAGCGAGCCATAGAAACGAAAGAGCTTGGTAGGGGGCTTTTGCTGGTCCAAGAAGGCCTGCAGCCCGGTGATAAAGTCCTGACCGAGTTGGATCTCTCGGATGGGCAGAGAATCAGACTAAGGGAAACAGGAAGCAGTAATTAATGTTTGTTTGGAAAGCGGCATTCAGGTTTTTAATAGAAGGCAGGTCGCAGACTTTATTTATTGCCGTTGGCATTGCCATCGGTATATCTGTCCTGATCTTTTTAAATATCCTGATCACCGGTCTGCAGCAGGATCTGGTCAATACCACAGTGGGCAGTTCCCCCCATATTGTAGTCAGTTCCCGGGAAGACCCTCTGCAGAGCCTTTTCCCTGCCGAAGAAAACAAGATTGTCTTAAGCCGCACAGGCGGCCTCTTTGATACTACCAGGTCCTTAAACAACTGGGATCATCTGGTTGAACAGCTTGGTCACCGTGAGCTTTTTACCGCAGTTTCTCCCGTGGCGGAAGGTTCAGGCTTTTTATCCCGCGGAGAGAAAAATGTATCGGTGCGTATTCGCGGAGTTGATCTAAACCGCGCTGATTCAATCTATAATATAGAAGAGCGGATGGTGGAGGGAGACTTTGTGGTCGGTAAAAGCCAGGTGTTGATCGGTGTTGACCTGGCTGAAGAACTGAGCCTTGCCCCAGGTGACCTGATCAGGCTTTCCAACCTGGACGGCACGTCAAGCAGCTATACAATCAGGGGAGTTTTCGATCTGGGCAGCCAGGCGATTAATGCTTCCTGGATTTTTATATCCTTAGACGGGGCGCAGACCATTTACCAGCTGTCCAATGCTATCACCGGTTTGGAGCTGCAGTTAAATAATGTTTTTCAGGCCGAAGAGTTAGCCCGCCTCCTGGAACAGAGATTCCCGGAGCTTTCCTGGAGCAGCTGGGAAGAAGAAAACCCCGACTTGTTAAGTGCTCTCAGCAGCCAGGGCGCATCCTCTTACGTGATCCAGGCTTTTGTGCTGCTGGCAGTTGCTCTCGGAATTTCCAGTGTGCTTGCTGTATCGGTTATGCAGAAATCACGGCAGATTGGTATCTTGAAGGCGCTTGGTATTTCTACGGCCGGGGTCAGCAGGATCTTTTTAATCCAGGGTGCGCTGCTGGGATTGCTCGGTTCGCTGATCGGATCGCTTTTAGGAGCCCTGCTCCTGTTTTCTTTCTTTACCTTTACTGCCAATGAGGCCGGGGTGCCACTGTTTCCTATATCATTCGATCCCCTGGTTTTTATATTCGCTATTGCGGTAGCCACCCTGGCCGGAATGGGTGCGGCAGTGATACCGGCCCGCCGGGCAGCAAAATTAAATACTATAGAGGTGATTAAAAATGGCTGATCTCTTATCCCTGGTTGGTGTTAATAAAGTATACGGTCAAAAGATTAAAAGCCATGTTTTAAAAGATATCAACCTGGCCTTTAAAAAACAGGAATTCAGTGCTATTATCGGGCAGTCGGGGTCGGGCAAAAGTACCCTGCTTAATATCCTGGGCACCCTCGACCGGCCGAGTAGCGGCACGGTATATTCCGATGAACGGAATCTAAGTTCTTTAAGCGATGACGAACTGGCTGTTTTCCGCAACCGGATGATGGGCTTCATATTCCAGTTTCACTACCTGCTTCCGGAGTTCAGCGCCCTGGAGAACGTGCTTATACCATTCTGGCTGGGCCAGGGCAACCCGACGCCTGAAAAAGTGAAGCTGGCAAAACAGCTCCTGGAAAGAGTCGGTGTCTCCGAGCGGATGAATAACAAGTCGACCGATCTCTCCGGCGGCCAGCAGCAAAGGGTAGCCATTGCCAGGGCCTTAATCAACAGGCCCGGGGTGATCCTGGCCGATGAACCGACGGGCAACCTGGATAGCGATTCCGCCGAGCAGGTCAATCAACTGATGCGGGAAATCAATGAAGAGTTTGGCACTACCTTTATTATAGTTACCCATGACCGTCATATTGCCGCCGGCTGTGACCGGGTGGTGGAAATTAAAGATGGCATAATTATCCAGGATTACCTGACAGCGGAAAGAGAAGAGAGAGAGAACTGGGAAGACCTGGCCCCGCATTACTGCAACCTGAGAAAAGGTGAAGTGCAGTGGGTCAATAAAGGGTAGGCAATAGTTGAAAGCGAGGCTGATATAATGCAGCTTTTCAAGGGACAAATTTTAACCTGCGACCGGAACAATACCGTCCATAAGTACCTGGTTGAAGACAAGGGCCGGATAATCCACGCTGGCGACCAGCTGCCGCGGGCTTTTATGCATAGCGATAAAGTTTATGACCTTGGAGAAAAGGCCCTGCTGCCTGCATTCGGGGACGGGCATATCCACTTTTCTAACTGGGCTCTCTTTAACTCCACCTTTGATGTACGCAATGCCCGCTCTGTTGAAGAACTGGGTAAGATTATCCAGGATTATGCCCTAAAGGACAACAGGTCAAAGGTGCTCTTCGGTTTTGGCATGTCCCGCCATATCCTGGCTGAAAAGCGCCTTGTTACTCGTGTTGAGTTGGACCGCTACGTTAAAAACCGTCCTGTTTACCTGGTTAGTTACGACGGTCATTCGGCCGTGGCCAATTCAGCAGCTCTCGGCCTGATGCCTTCTGAAATCCGCGGCCTGAATGGTTTTAATCTTGAATCGGGTCAGATTTCTTATGAAGCTTTTTACAAGGCAACCGATCATATTTCCGGCAAATTTCCTTTGCCGACCTTGCTGAAATTTATTCTAAAGGGCACTGATACCCTGGCCGGTTACGGGGTGGGTATGGTCCATCCGGTTGAAGGGATCGGCTACCCCAGGGACCTGGACGTGGACCTGGTTCGTTTCATGGCCCGGGGCTCGCAGGTCAACTTCCGCACCTATTTCCAGACCATGGACTTAAAAAAAATCAAGAAACGAAAACTACCGCGGGTCGGAGGCTGCTTCGCAACGGCCCTGGACGGCTGCTTCGGTGTAAAAGATGCCGCCCTGTTAGAACCCTATAGTGATGATCCGGATAATAAGGGGATTCTATTTTACAGCGATGAAGAGGTAACCGAATTTGTCAAGGAAGCCAACCGGGCCGAACTGCAGGTGCAGCTGCACTGCATAGGCGATGCAGCGGTAACCCAGGCAGTGAAGGCGATTGAAGCGGCCCTGGAAGACTTTCCGCGCCGGGATCACAGACATACTCTGATTCATGCTACCCTGACCCCGGAACCGCTCCTGGAAAAGATAGCAGCCCTGGAGATAGGGATAACCCTGCAGCCTGGCTTTTTAACCTCACCCCTGGAGCCTTTCGAATATCTTGAAAAAATCCTGGGTGACAGGGCGCATCAATTATCCCCCTTAAGAAAGATGCTCGATATGGGCATCAGGATAAACGGCGGTTCCGATGGGCCGGTTACCGAACCGAACCCCGTTCAAGGCATTTACGGGGCCTGCAACTACAACCTGCCCGGGCAGTCTGTCACCATAGCAGAAG
>JBNJHL010000012.1:0-2939 GCA_051748445.1 Bacillota bacterium | reverse complement strand
TGAAAAGGACCGCGGCACCCTGGAAGAAGGTAAAATTGCTGACATGATTATCGTGAATAAAAACCCCTTTGAACTATCTTCCCCCGATCTTATGGAACTCGAAGTAGAGCGAACCTTCCTGAACGGTGAAGAATACCGGCCTGGCAGGTCGGTAACCGGGGCAGTAATCGACAGTTTGAAGAACTTGAAGAAGTCGGTATAATTATTTTGTTATTTATTTGTTGCCATAGATTGAATAATACGTAATTGTTGTTAATTACAGGTCTGCCAGAGAGTAGATCCTTGTATATCCCTATAACTGAAGGATTTATTATGAAAAAACATTATCAATTGCCCGGCGGTTACCGGATGTGCTGGGAAGCAAAAGTTTTGACCATAGAGTTAAACGGGGCGGCCAGGGTTTTAAGCACCTCCCACTTAAACGGCGGCTACCGTGATGACATCCGCTATATTTTCAACTTCTGCGAAATATTTGACTCCCCTGACGATCGCTGTGAAATGCGGGCCGCCACCAATGAGGGCCACCTGGTTTCAATTGCCGAGGAGCTGGGGCTTAACCCTGAAGTGACCACGGGGCTTAGCACTGCTGCCCACATGAAACATGCCCGCCCGCACAGCGAGCATTACCGTGATTTCAGCGTGACTGCTATTGCCACGGCCGGGATTGATGTCAACGGCAGCAGGGTAGGCGACCCGGCCTGCTGGCATGAAGAAGGTGGCGTGCCTGTTCTGGAGAAGCCGGGGACGATTAATATATTTTTGCTGATCGATGCCAACTTAACCGAAGGGGCCATGGCCCGGGCCCTGGTCACCTGCAGCGAAGCGAAGGTGGCTGCCCTGCAGGAAGTTCAGGCCCCTAGCCTGTATTCGAACGGCCTGGCCACCGGTTCCGGCACCGACGGGACCATTGTGGTCTGTAACTCTGCTTCCCCGATCCGCCTGACCAACGCCGGCCACCACAGCAAGCTGGGCGAATATATCGGGCGGGTGGTAAAGGATGCCATGAAGGCAGCCCTGGTGGCGGAAGATGGGGCCGAGAAGTATACCGGCGGCAGCGCCCTCGGGCGGCTCAAGCGTTTCGGAGTGACCGAGGAGAGGCTGCTGGAACTTTACCGGGCTAACCGGGACAGGAAACAGGCAGATAATTTAGCAAGTACTTCTTTTGTTGTCGAACAAGCTGAAAAAATAATAAAAGTCCCGGACCCTGACCAAACTAAAGATAGTAAAACAGATCCAAATGCAATTCGGGTTAATAGCAGTAATCTTGCCCCAGATGTTGGTCGATGGCAAGGTAGTGAACTAGATGCTAATCTTAACCAGGCTAAAGAAGAGAAGAGTGACCCAGATTCTGGAAGGATTGACGTTGGTGAAGAGGCTGAATTCTTGTCGCGGTTAAGGCAGCTTGACAATGACACCGGCTTTATCACCCGCGTCAGCGTTTTTGCCCACCTGCTCGATCTGCTGCAGTGGGAGCTAGTTGGTTTCGAAGAAGCCCGCCGTATAGGCGAAAACATCTTTTCAAGCCCGGCCGAAAAAGGTCATCCCCCTGCTCCCCGACAGGGGAAACAAAAAAACCCGGATACTGCCATAAACGATCTGATCGCCTGCCTTATCACCTGGCTCTCTCAAAATAAGTTGAAAAGGTGTCAGAGATAAATTCAACTTATTTCACTTGTTTGATGGTATGGACAAATTTATTTTGCTGTGTTATGATATCTGCAATTGATAACTAAATAGATACATTCAGGTGCCCGTCAGGGTGAATAGGGAAACCGGTGCAAGTCCGGTGCGATCCCGTCACTGTAAACAGGAGCCGACTTCAATATTCCACTGGTGAAAAACTGGGAAGGAGAGGAAGGCGATGATTGTGAGCCAGGAGACCTGCCTGAGTGTCGCTACGTTCCCCTTCGAGTGAAAGGGCTGGTCGCGTTAAAAGCGCCTGTTGTGTATTCACTTCAGCGTTTTTGTGGAAGAAGACTCTGGCTTTGGATCATAGAAGGCCGGAGTTTGTTTATTTGAAAATGCATTAATGTTTCTCGACCCTGGTCATGGTTTGCCGGGGATAGGGAATAAAAGTTTTAACAAGCCGTGATTACGTGAATGGACTGTAGTTTGTATTTCTATAGAGAGTGAGGCTATTTTTGTGGAATCTTTCTGCCCGCTGCATATTGATTTAAAAGGAAGAAAGGGTCTGGTTATCGGCGGTGGTTCGGTAGCCGAACGCAAGGTGAAAACCCTGCTTGCTTACGGTGCTGATCTTACCGTGGTTAGCCCGGAATTAAACCCCTCCTTAAAAGAACTTACGGAAGCGGGTGAGGTCTCCTATATCAATGATATATATCGTCCGGCCTACCTGCAGGATATGTTTCTGGTGATCTGTGCCACCAGCGATGAGGAAGTAAACCGTCAGGCGGCGGATCACTGTATTAAGCGAGGCATCCTGGTTAACTCGGTCAGTGAACCTGAATACTGCACCTTTTTCTTCCCAGCCCTGTTAAAAAAAGGGCCCCTAACAGTAGCCGTATCCACAGCCGGCAGCAGCCCGGCTATTTCCCGCAGGATCAAGGAGCAGCTCGATGGTTACTTTGGTCCTGAGTATGAAGAATACATTTCCTTCTTAGGTGAAATGCGCCCCCGCATAATAGCGAGAATTAAAGATAAAGAGGCCAGACGAGATTTTTTTGAATGCCTGGCCGGGAATCAGTTTTTTAAAAAGTTTAAGGAAAAGTCTCGTCCAGAAATCGATGACCTGGTTGAAGAGATGTTGGCTGAAATTGAAACGGCAGAGAGCAGTTCCAGGCCAGGGGAGGGCGAAGCATGAGAAAGATAATAATCGGCACCAGGGGCAGCAACCTGGCTATGATCCAGGCCAGGTTGGTTCGGGATGCCCTGCAGAAAGCTCTGCCGGAACAGG
Organism: Bacillota bacterium; assembly: GCA_051748445.1. Classification (GTDB taxonomy): domain Bacteria; phylum Bacillota; class Dethiobacteria; order DTU022; family DTU022; genus T3SED10-7. The sequence goes on along the minus strand of JBNJHL010000012.1, from coordinate 25 downwards.
AATTCACCCTGAAGAAAATTAAAAC
>JBNJHL010000011.1:0-25095 GCA_051748445.1 Bacillota bacterium | reverse complement strand
GCAACATCGACAAAGAGACCGGCGATCGCATTGCCAGGGCTGTGCAGGAGAGTTGATCTCAGTATGCTTGCTTTGAGCAGTCCATTAATGCCGATCGGGGCAAACAGTGGCGGGGGGCGGCAAAGCCGCCCCCGCCTGCAGGTTCAAAGACCTGAACCGGAAAGCGGCCTGTTCGTATAACAGCCCTCGATACTTTCGAAACAGGGCAAGCCCAAAATCATGTAGAAGTGAGCCTGCCAATTTTAAAAGAAGGTAAAGCAGGGCGTCTGCATGATGCCAAAACGTATCCCGGTACCGGTATCGACTTAAGCATCGTCTTGCGAATTATCTCCCGCTACAGCGGGAAAATATGGGCCGAAGGCAAACCGGGTAAGGGAGCCTGCTCCTTTTTTAACCTGCCTTAACCCGCCCTACATTTGAAGAGGGGTTGATAGATATGAATCCTTTAAATGTAATTATTGTCGAAGACAGCGAAGACGACCTGATTTTAATCCTGCGCGCTTTGAAAAAAGCCGGATATCAGCCCAGCTATACCCGGGTTGAAACCGCTGCCGGACTTAAAGATGCCCTGTCAGATGATAAGTGGCAGATGGTCATTTCCGATCACAGCATGCCTGCCTTTAGCGCCCCTGAAGCCCTGGAAACCCTGCAGGGGAGCGGGCGTAAACTGCCCTTTATTATCGCATCAGGCACGATTGATGAAGAATTTGCCTCTACTCTTATTGAAAACGGAGCCGATGATTATGTTGATAAAAGCAACCTCTCAAGCCTGGGGCAGGCTTTGAAGCGCGTTCTTATAAAATGATATAACCACAAGAATAAAAATGCGGCCGCCGGCAGCTGTTTTCTGCCTGGGGCGAGCATATAATTTCCCCTGATGAGTAACTTTATCACGTATTAACCACAATAAATGCAAAAAAACCTTGACAGTCATTTTGCATTCTTATATAATGCGATCGTGGAGTTAGGGTTGCCAAACATTTGCTAAATGTTTTGTGAACACTTATCGGCAATAATAACTAACATAAATTGATTTACAGGAGGTTAAAATGGAACTGGCACTGGCAAATAATATTCGTGAAAATAGACTTTCAAGTTTGCATGATAAGCCTGTCAATCAAAATCTAAACCTAACAGAGGCAAATATTAACTCGCCTTATGTAATTAAAGGAGTTGACACCAAGGATGAAAACATGAAAGAGTTTCTCTTTACCCTGGGCTGTTATGAAGGTGAAACTATAACTGTGCTTTCACTTTTTCCAGAAAACTATGTAATTAATGTAAAAGATTCAAGGTACAGTATCGATGAAGATTTAGCCAGAGCGATTTTAATTTAGCAGAAATCGAGAATTTCTTCTATTTTTTTGCGCACTATGTTAGGAATACCTAACATATTACTTATTTAAGGAGGATTATAATGCGAATTGCACTTGCAGGTAACCCTAACAGCGGAAAGACCACTTTGTTCAATGCTATCACTGGAAAGATAGAGTACGTTGGCAACTGGCCCGGTGTAACCGTAGCCAGGAAAGAAGGTGATGTGAAAAAAGAGTTAAACAAATCGGGTGACAAAATAAGAGTTGTCGACCTTCCGGGAGCTTACTCCCTGTCGCCTTTCACCTCTGAAGAAAATATAACCAGCGAATTTGTTAAAAGCGAAAATCCTGATGCGATCGTTAATATTGTAGATGCAACTAATCTAAACAGGAGCCTGTTTTTTACCACACAATTGCTCGAACTCGGTATTCCCTTAGTAATTGCTTTAAACAAAAGTGACCTGCTAAAAAAGAAGGGTATAGTTGTTAACAGTTTAGCGCTGGAGGAAAACCTCGGCTGTCCTGTTGTTGAAACAACATCCACCCGGGGTAGCGGACTAGCTGATTTAATTGATCAGGCTGTAGATGTCCATGGGAAGAAACAGTCATCACCTTTTACAGGTCTCAGTGCAAGCGCTGCGGACCAGGCTGCAGCTGAAAAGGTGAAACATGAGCGATTTGCCTTTGTTAACCAGCTGGTAAAAAAAGTCGAAATGCGACAGATTGCAAGTAATAAACAAACTGTACAGGATACCGCAGACCGCATCATAGCAAATAAAATACTGGGAATCCCTATCTTTGCTGCGGTTATCTATTTTGTATTCTCGCTGTCTCAAACTTACCTGGGACCATTTTTCGCAGACTATTTAGTCGGATGGATCGACAGTTTTTATGCGCTCGTGGAAAGCATGATGGGCACTGACGTATCACCCGTGTTAAGCTCACTGTTATTAGATGGTATTATTGGTGGAGTCGGTGCTGTAATGGGTTTTCTGCCACTAATTATGGTACTCTTTTTCCTTTTAGCGTTACTGGAAGATAGCGGTTACATGGCACGGGTTGCCGTAGTAATGGATCGCTATCTAAAAAAGGTTGGCCTGTCGGGAAAATCAGTTATCCCGATGGTTATAGGTACCGGCTGTGCCATACCCGGTATAATGGCAACAAGAACAATTCGCGACGAACGTCAGCGTCGTACCACCGCCATGTTAACACCATTTATGCCCTGCGGGGCTAAGCTGCCGGTGATCGCACTTTTTGCAGGTATATTTTTCAGTGATGCAGCCTGGGTGGGTACTTCGATGTATTTTGTGGCTATACTTGTCATTGTGGTTGGAGCGCTTATTGTTCAACGGATTACAAATGAAGGGTCCTCCAAATCTTATTTTATCATGGAGCTTCCTGATTACAGGTTGCCAAGTTTAAAACGGGCTTTCATCTCAATGATGTCAAGAGCACAAGCCTTTATAATCAGGGCAGCAACAATTATTCTTGTCTGTAATGCCGTCGTTCACATAATGCAGACATTTACCTGGAACTTTCAGGTTGTTGAAACCGGTATGGAAAACACAAGCATACTGGCCGGCATTTCCAGTCCATTCGCTCTTCTTTTTATACCGCTTGGGTTTGGTGCCTGGCAGCTGGCCGCAGCAGCTATAGCCGGCTTTATTGCCAAAGAAAATGTTATAGGAGCTTTGGCTGTGGTATATGGCCTGACAAACTTTATAGATACTGAAGAGTTCGAACTGGTTTCCGGAGCCGGCGATGTAGCAGCTACAATGGGCCTTACCTCTGTGGCAGCCCTGGCCTATTTAATGTTTAACCTTTTTACTCCACCATGCTTTGCCGCTATTGGCGCAATGAATGCCGAGATGGAAAGCAAAAAGTGGTTGTGGGCCGGCATCGGTTTTCAGTTTGGAGCAGGTTACACCCTGGCTTATTTTGTATACCAGGTTGGCACGTTAATTACAACCGGAAGTTTCGGGACCGGTTTAGTCCCGGGTTTTGCAGGAATTGCAATATTTATTGGTACTATAACTTACCTGATCCACAGAAATGACCAAAATTTAAAGCATAGTCTAAAGGAGGCGGTTTGATGCTGGAAAATATAGCTACCCTGCTGGTCATATCGTTGATTATCACCGGGGCATGCATCAAACTTATTAACGATAAGAAAAATGGTATTAAATGCTCTGGTTGCCCTCACAGTAAAATATGCAATCAGGATTGCCACTGCTCTGATCAATTGCTTTGTAAACCATCATCAGAGATTAATAACAATTAGGGTTTACCAGGGATATGATAAGCAATACAATGCCAGTGATACGATACAGGTAAAATTTATTTTGCCCAATTTTCAATTTCCAAACCGTCAATCCTGTCAAATCCTCTTTCATCATTGGAAACCAGCATGCCGTTATTAGCCAGAACCGTTGCCGCAATTATTGAATCATCAGGCCCGATAGAAGTGCCTTTACCAACCGTATATGCTCTGATCTGAACATATATCTCGACCGCTTGATCAACAAAGGAGATTATTTCAAAGGGAAGAAAGGATTTTTTTCAATAACCTTGAATTGCTTTTATAGAACAGCTAAAAATTATAAAAGGGATGATGTTCAATGACTTCCAGGGTACATTATACTGATATGACCACCAAGGCTGACAGGAACCTGCTGGTGAAAACCAGGGAAGCAGCTAATAGGGCCAGCATCACAGGCCACATTGAAAAAAACGACCTTGTCGCCATAAAGCTTCATTTTGGCGAACCGGGCAACCTTGCCTTTACTCCACCTCCCCTGCTCAGGGTTATTACGGATATGGTCAGGGAAAAGGGCGGAAAACCTTTTCTAACCGATGCTAACACCCTGTACAGGGGAAAAAGGCGTAACGCTGCCGATCATATCGAAACCGCTCTCAAGAACGGCTTTACCTATGAAACTGTCGGTGCTCCGGTTATTATTGCCGATGGATTAATCGGGGCTGACTATGTCAATGTTGAAGTTGGCGGAAAACACTTTGAAACTGTTAAAATTAGCAGCGCTGTCCACCAGGCTGATGCGATTATTGCCGTAAGTCATGTGAAAGGGCACGAACTATTTGGTTTCGGCGGAGCCCTGAAAAACTTAGGGATGGGCTGCGGCAGTCCTTCCGGCAAACAGTGCATGCACTCCGACATGGTGCCAAAAGTAAATCCTGATAAGTGCATTGCCTGCGGAACCTGCATTGAATACTGTCCTGAAGATGCCATTTCCAGGGTTAAGGATAAAAAGGCTTTTATCAATGAAGAGCTCTGTATCGGATGCGGGGAATGCGTTGCTTTTTGCCCGGTGGAAGCAATTCCGATTAACTGGAAAACTGATGAAGCTGCAATCCAGGAGAAGACCGCTGAATATGCTTACGGGGTAATAAAGCCCAAGCAGGGTAAAACCGGTTTTATTAACTATGTTATGAATGTTACCCCGGACTGTGATTGCGCCCCCTGGAATGACATTCCGATTGTCTCCAACCTTGGCATCCTGGCCTCCAACGATCCGGTAGCCGTGGACCAGGCCTCTCTGGATATAATTAACCAGGCACCTGTGATCAGTAATTCAGTGCTCGGCAAAAAAAATGAACCTGCTGACGCTGATAAATTCAGGGCAGTTCATAACAAGAATACCGGCTACATTTTAGACCATGGCGAGTACTTAGGCATGGGCACCAGAAAGCATGAATTGAATGCCTTCTGGATGATGCAGAGCAAAACGGTTAAATAGCGACATACTCCAGTAATAAGTAATAAGTAAGTAGTCAGGCTTGAAAAAGGTTTAGTTGAAAAGGAAAGGGCAGCACTTCTAGTGCTTGCCCTTTCCTTTTAATTTCTTTTCAATCAAACAATTAATAACATCCAGTTTTCTAAGAGTGTAAGAAAGATACACTTTTACTCGATGAAACCCTCTTCCAGGAGCCATTCTTCTGCAACTTCACTGGGAAGATCTCCATCAATATCTACTTTCATATTCAGTGCTGACATTGTCTCAGTATCCAGGGCTTTAGCGATAGGATTAAGGATTTCTTCAATTTCAGGCAATTTTTCCAAAGTCTCCTCGCGTAATGTGGGAGCACAGTTATAAACCGGGTGGAAATTTTTATCATCTTCCAGGTTCACCAGGTTATAGGCGGCAATACGACCATCTGTTGCAAATCCCATTGAAACAGATACGTCTCCTTCTTTCAATGAATCATAAACTATACCTGCATCCATAGGGAATGCATCTTCAAATTCAAAACCGTATAACTTCTGCAAACCAGGATAGCCATCGTCACGAATTGTGTATTCATGATCACTGGCTAAATTCCAGGTGCCAGGTTCTGGAGCTTCAACTCCTTCATTAATTGCTTCGGCCAGGTCACTGATAGTTTCAATACCAAGCTCTTCAGCATCATCCTGGCGCATCATGATTGTATAGGTATTGTTAAAAGGCGTATAGTCTAACCAGACTATCTGGTTTTGTTCATAGTCTGTTTCTTTAACAACATCATAACATTCCTGAGAGTCAGTTATGGCTTCATCAAAACCAAGAATTGCAATTAAAGCCGTTCCTGTATATTCCCAGTATAAGTCGACATCTCCTGATTCAAGAGCGTCGCGAACCATACTGGTTCCTCCCAACCCGGTCTCATCAACGGTTGGAATGCCATTGTATTCCAGGGCATGAATAGCTATCTGCCCTAAGACTAACTGCTCGGTATATTCCTTAGAACCAATCACAACTTCCATGTCAGCCGCTTCATCTTCACCCTCGTCAGCTTCACAACCAACCACAAATACCAACCCTGTTATCATTACCAATACTACCCATAGAATAAAAAAACGCTTTGCTATCATAATTTTAAATCTGCCCCCTTATTTTATTTAATATCATCATAAAAAACACTAAAATCTAAGACCACTTGACCAACTCCTTCTCGACCTGACCAATAAAATGGTCAAGTAAAATTGCTGTCACAGCAGCCAGGGCTGCCCCGGTAAAGATAACCATATCGCGTGCTAAAGATATCCCTGCTACGATAAGATCCCCAAGACCGCCTGCGCCAATAAAAGTAGCCATGGCCGCCGTACCCACGTTGATAACAACAGCTGTCCGAATTCCCGCGACAATTATTGGAAACGCCAGCGGCAATTCTATCCGTGTCAAAATACGAATGGGCTTCATGCCCATTCCTTTAGCTGATTCTATAATACTCGGATGGACATGAACAATGCCAGCAAAAGTATTACGTAAAATAGGTAAAATTGAGTAAAGGAAAAGAGCAAAAACTGCCATTCTAAAGCCGATTCCCATAATAACAAAGAATAAGGCTAAAATAGCCAATGGAGGAACAGTCTGACCAATATTAACTATAGCTTCGACTATCCTTCCAAGATAGTACAGCTTCGGTCGCGATAGCGTGATTCCGCCTAAGACTCCAACAATAATTGCTCCAATCATTGAAACAAACATTAACAATAAATGCTGTCGAAGTGCTTTAAACATATTGCTGTAGCTGAGCATTTGGGCTACCAGATTATCAGTAGGATTATTGGCCACATATATCATTATAATTGCACTTAAAACAATCAGAAGTAGAGGTACAGTATATTTCTTAAAAGTTTCATTTATCACTACTCTCCATCCTTTCCTACCACGTCAAACAGATAGCCGGCTAAAGTTTTAATCTGATCATTATTCACTCTCTTCTGTCTTCATTTTTGAAGCAAATATTTTTTCACCCCAGGACATAATGAAGTCAAAGCCAAGAGCAATTATTGAAACACCAACTGCGCCAACTATAATCATTGGTGCATTTGATCTGGAAATACCCTGGAATATAAGCTCACCAAGACCACCTGCTCCGACATAGGCTGCAACTGCTGCAACCCCCACGATCATGACTGTAGCAGTCCGAATACCTGCTATGATTACAGGCATTGCAAGAGGGATTTTAATCTTGGTTAAAATCCGCCACTCGGTCATACCCATACCAATAGCTGATTCTATGATTACCGGGTCAACCTCTTTAATTCCTGTGTAGGTGTTACGAACAATCGGAAGCAGGCTGTAAAGTATCAGGGCTATAACTCCGGTATTGAAACCAATCCCGAAAAACGGCACCAGCATACCAAGCATTGCAATACTGGGAATGGTCATTAAAATCTGGCAAATTGCAAGCACTACAGTCGCACTTTTTAAATAATAACTAATTAAAATCCCCACTATTACAGACACAACAACAGCAATGCCAACGGAGACAAATACCAGCCAGAGATGATCCAGTAAAAGATTCCAAACCATTTCGCCTCGACGATCGAGGTAAACTATAATGTTTCTAACTAGTGAAGGATTAGCAGTCTGAGCTGAAAGAAAAATACCAAGTTCTATTGGCGCAAAGTATAATGATAAACAACTGGTAACTAGACTAAAAATGTGCAATCTCCTCTTTTCAATTATATCGAACTTGTATATCAAATTATACCATTTATCTGCAAAAACACAACTATCCCAAAAGTTATTACTAACGACTAAGTTGCATACTATAATGTAAGATAGAGTTCAATTGATATATAAGTTATACATGTAGCATTATCCTTAAATATTACAGGTATTAGTTTTCTTACTTCCTCTACTATCTTTTTATAAAAGTATTTCCTCTGACTTCAAACCAAAGCTAGCATTTTTATATTAATTAGTGTCAGAATTACAGGCAAAAGATGGGGCTACAATATTTGTCAAACATGGATTGATGCAGGTCTAAAAAAACTTCCGCCGCCCTTCGCGGTAAGCCTGGAAATCTTTAACATGCTTTGCAGCAACAGTTAAAGCAATAGCCAGACCGGTTAAAGCATAATAAATGCTCCCTGTTTGAAAGTAAAAAAATAGAGGTAAAGAAAATACTCCCACACCAAAGGTAGTATTAATATCTCTTATTAATAGAAAAAGAACTATAACCAGGGTCAGGGCATATAAAAAAGTAAGCGGGGATAAAACCAAAATTACACCGGCTAATGCAGCAAGACCTTTGCCGCCTTTAAAACCAAGAAATATATTATAGTTATGGCCAAGGACAACCAGGAAAGCAGAGAGCAGGTGTAATTCCGGCAAATTGCCATATAATAATGCCAGGTAAACGGCCACAGCTCCTTTGGCTATATCTGCTAAAGCAGTTAATATGCCGGGAAGCCGGCCGATATTTCTAAAAGCATTCATCGCTCCTATATTGCCACTCCCGGCCTGCCTGATATCGACACGCTTAAAAAGTCTTCCACACAAATAGGCAAACGGGATGGCACCAATAAAATACGCTCCTGCCGCTAAAAGTAAATCTATCATAGAACAGCTCATCCTCTCTTTTCCATCTCTTATTGTATAACAATTATTAACCTGGCACTGTTAATATTACTGCAAAATGGTAGAATATCTTTAGTAATCCTGATCACATCCTCCCTGACTTTGATGCTTTTACTTTTTTGTTTCGCAAAATTGTTTTTATAGCAGCCTTTTGAAGAAGGATTTAGCCGGAAAATGTTGAAATTAATTATTAAGACAAACTACTGGCAACAAATTATCAGGAATTAATTCTATCATTAACCAATCCACATCTATTAACCATTCCAGAAGGTTTTTTTTCATCATTTTAATTGAGGGGGGTCTGCCAAATGCCAGTTTATGAATTTATCTGCAAGGACTGTAAAAAGGTTACTGAAGTCAAAGCTTCCCTGGAAGAAAAAGAAAAAGGTATCGAGCAGCAGTGTCCGGCCTGCGGTAGTAAAAACATGGTTCAGTATTATGGCAACATGATTGTCATTCCAACAACTCATTTACATTGATCCCTTAAAAAATAGCCTTTGAACTGCTCTATCTTTTTCCTTGATAGAGCAGTTTTTTTTGATTTCTAAAAGTTTAGACTTGACAGACTTAAAAGGATAGGGTAGATTTATAACATGCTGTATATACAGCATGTTATAAATTAAAAAGGAGGCATAAAAATGGGTAGAGAGCTTATTGATGCAATCGTCGCAATGGATGACAAAAAAGCCTTACAAATCACACAAGACTTACTCAATCAGGGAAAAGCACCAAACGAACTTTTAGCGGACTGCCAGGCAGCTATGGAAGAAGTTGGTAATAAGTTTGAAAAATCTGAGTACTTCCTGCCAGAACTAATTATGAGTGGTGAAATACTGAAAAAAATCACTGAAATAATTAAACCAGAATTAGAGGCAACAGCAGGAAATGGAGAGAAAAAAGGGAAGGTTGTCTTTGGAACAGTAATTGGAGATATTCATGATATCGGCAAGGATATAGTTATTTTTATGCTTGAGTCAAATAATTTTGAAGTAGTAGATCTGGGCGTTGATGTTCCTATTGAAAAGTTCGTAGAAGCAGTAAAAAAGGAAAAACCTGATATCGTAGGCATGAGTGGATTTCTTACTAAAACATTTGATGCCATGAAAGATACAATATCCGGCATCTCAGATGCCGGGCTTCGTGGTGACGTTAAAATCATGATTGGCGGTGGCACTGTAACAGAAGATATAGTAGATTATGCAGGGGCAGATGCTTTCGGTGAAACCGCTATAGATGCAGTATCTCTGGCAAAATCCTGGATGGGAGGTAAGTAGAATGAATGAAAAAGCTATGGAGAAAAGAAAAAGAATTGATGACGCAATAGCATTAAGAAAACCTGATAAGGTTCCGATTTTCTTGCCTCAAAGCTACTTGCCGGCCCGCACTGAGGGAATAACCCTTAAAGAGGCTCATTACGATATTGATGCCTGGGTAAGGGCAAACAAGAATTTTGTTCTGAAATATGATCCTGATATGTATTTTTTTATTGAGGCACCAATTAATGGTGCAGGCCAGGTCCATGATATCCTTGGTACTCTGGCTATGAAATGGCCCGGTGGGACTTTGCCGGACGATGTGCCCTTTCAATTTGTTGAAGGCGAGTATATGCTACAAAGCGAGTATGACCATTTTATCGATGACCCATCAGATTTTCTTCTCAGAGTTTTTACTCCCCGGGTCTTTAAGAACCTGGAGGGTTTTTCTAAGTTACCTCCACTGAAAAACCTGGCCCTTGGGTGTTACGGGACCCCTGTGTATGGGATGGCCATGGCAACACCTGAAGTTGTTGAATCACTAAAGCGATTAATGGAAATGTCCAAGCACACACTTGATTTTGCAGTTAAATCGGGCCAACTATACGCTGACCTGGCTTCTGAAGGCCACATTTGTGCTGCAAACGCTCCTGTCTTACATCCTTTTGATATTATTTCCGATATGCTTAGAGGAATGCGCGGCGCCATGCTTGATATGTTCCAGGTGCCTGATAAGCTAATTTCAGCAATGGAGAAACTTTATCCTCTTTCGCTCGGCGGCGCAATCGGCGCTGCCCATGCCACTGGAAATAATCAGATCTTTATTCCGCTTCACCGCGGTGCTGATGGTTTTATGTCACCGAAGCAGTTTGAACAGTTCTATTGGCCATATTTGAAAAAACTGATAGAAGATCTTGTCAATGCAAAACTAGTCCCAATGCCGTTTTTTGAAGGTACTTATGAGCAGCGTGTTGACTACCTGCAGGACTTACCTGTTGGCAAATGCATCGGTTGGTTCGACAGATCAGACCTCCGGCTGCTAAAAGAAAAACTGGGAGACATAATGTGTGTTGCCGCAGGAATGCCGGCATCATTACTTCAGACTGGCACAGTTGCAAGTATAAGAGAGCAGACAAAGGAGGCAATAAATACTTTTGAAGGTAAGGGCTTTATCATGACTGCCTCCACTGTTCTTGATGAAGCAAAACCTGAATTACTTCAGGCCTGGGTAGATGCTACACGAGAATTCGGTTCTTAGCACTTTCAGGAGATACCCTGAATGTATAATTACTTATACCGGCGTTGTTCATATAGCAATGCCGGTATTTTATATCAAACTTTAGCCGGGCAGGCCAGAGTAATTTTGTGTAGAATAAATATATTTGGAATGAGGTGAGTGAATGGGAAAGCTTGTGTATGGAGATAATACAGGCAAAACTAAATTACCGAAAATAGACAAGAACTCTTTTGTCCCAATTTATCACCAACTATTTAAACACTTTGAGAAACTCATAAATACCGGGGAGCTAGCTCCCGGTGATATGCTTCCAACAGAAATGGAGTTTTCCGAACAGCTGGATATTAGTCGTATGACTGTTCGCCGGGTAATAAGTGAGCTAGCCGCGGCAGGCATGGTCTACACAATTAAAGGCAAAGGAACTTTTGTTGCAGAACCTAAACTTGATGAAATTACTTTTAACTTAAATCAGCAGCTTGAAGACCCTGAGCTGGACGGAGAAATCATCACAACTTTACTTGAATGCAGGATTGTAAAAGCTGATGAAAAAATAAGCAAGAGGCTTGGTATAGTTGCCGGTACACGCTGTTTGTTTTGCCGTATGGTAACAAAAAACAATAATATCCCATTGCTCTATAAAACAATATACAGCCTATATACCAAAAGAGCTCCTCTAATCGAAAATCAGTTAAAAGACATGAGCCTGACAAGTATTGCCCTGCATCATAGTAAAAACAATCCATCTCGAACTAAAAGGGTCCTAATGTCTTCAGGAGCAAGATACGATGAACCTGAAGTGCTGCAGATCAAATCAGGCGCACCTGTATTCTTCATGACTGAAACAGTGTATGATCGTGACAATAAGACTATTGCCTGGGGCAAATCAATTTATAGAGGCGATAGATACCGTTTCGTAAGCTACAGTGGCTGGAATCTTGAAGCCTTAAAAAAGGCCGAGGAGGAATATGATGATGCTTAAACCACTTAGCCAGGCTATTGCTGATTTAGAGCTCGATAAAGCTACTTCTTTAGTTGATAAATATGTAAAAGAAGGCTTTAACACAGTTGATATAATAGAAAGCTGTCGCGTTGGAGTCGAGCTTGTGGGGAAACGTTACCAGGCAGGTGAATACTATTTAGCTGATCTTGTGATGAGTGAAGCTATATTCAAAGAATTAATGGCAATAATTGAACCTCATTTGATAAAATCTGATACTCCTGAACAGCATAGTAGTGGCCCTCACGTTCTGATTGGCACAATTCAGGGAGACATACACGACCTTGGGAAAAGTATCGTAATTTATCTTCTGCGCTCTTCAGGATTCATTGTCCGTGATTTAGGAGTAGATGTATCAATAGACAATTTTGTTAAGGAAGCGAAGGCAAGTAAAGCAAGTATAATCGGAATTTGCTTTTTATTAACAAACTGCGTTTCGACAGTAAAGGAGTTGATCGATACCCTGGAGCAAGAAGGTATTAGAAATAAGGCAGCTATAGTAATTGGCGGTTATGCTGCCGATGAAGCTACCAGAAATTATGTAGGTGCTGATTACAGTGCAACTACTACCGCCAACGTCATTCCACTTTTTGAGTCAATTGTTAAACTAAACAACCATGATGAAGATAGATAAACTAATTCTTTTACCTAACATTATAAAAACCATATGGGATGGAAGTGATTAAGTGAAAAGCAAAACCATGTCTGAAAGCAGCGTTTTTATTGTCCAGCAGATGAACCAGACTGATGCCAACCTGGCCGGCAATGTCCACGGTGGAATTATTATGAAGCACATCGACACCACAGCAGGGATTGTAGCCGCACGCCATGCCTCAAGTAATGTTGTAACTGCTTCAATCGACCGGCTTGACTTTCACAGCCCGGTTTTTGTCGGAGATCTTCTGAAAGTCAACGCCAGCATTAACTATGTAGGATCATCTTCCATGGAAGTCGGGGCAAGGGTAGAAGCTGAAGATTTCCGGACGGGAGAAACACGGCACACTGCCTCGGCTTACCTGACTTTTGTCGCCCTGGACGGTGAGGGTAAGCCGGTAAAAGTTCCACCTCTTGAGCTTAAAACAGAAGAAGAGAAAAGACGTTACCAGGAAGCCGAAGAAAGGCGCAAAATCAGGCTGGAAGAACGCAATAGAGAAAAAGAAGCCCAGGGTTAGAGGTTAATAAATAATTTTATGTATGCTATAATACTTTTTGTTGGAACTTATGAAAGGACCTCCAAACTTTGTATGCTATAGTTGAATGGATGCTTTCAAGAAAAATATTTGTTGCCCGCACAAGCATATTTGCAATCGCCCTGCTTTTAACATTGATCAGCCGGGATTTTGCAATAGCAGTTTTTAATTTCAATTTTGCTGGTGGGGTTAAAGTTTACCATATCCTGTGGACATTTATTATGACTGAGATGATCCTGGTTTTAATCCCAAAGTTAGACCACTTCATTGGCTGTGGCAAGATCTATGAAAAGAACTATACTCCCAGAGCACATGCCTTGACCGCTTTAAGCGAATACACCAAAAAATTTGACAGGCGTGCTATTTATGCAGCACTGGTCTGGGCAACAGCCCTGGCTGGTATCTGGTTTTTCAGACTGGAAAAATACTGGGTTATCATAAGCGCCATATTTTTTTATTTTCTCGACCAGCTTTTTGTTAACCTCTGGTGCCCCTTCAAAAACTGGATCGTCCGCAACCGCTGCTGTGCAACCTGCCGTATTTATAACTGGGGCTTTGCTATTATAGTTTCCCCCCTGATTTTCATAAAATCTTTCTGGACATATTCCCTGGTGGCAATGGGTGCTGTAATCCTGCTCCAGTGGGAAATCCTGCACCGTAAATACCCCGAAAGATTCTCTGAAATATCGAATGCCATGTTAAGCTGCAAAAACTGCAATGATCGCTGCAGCAGTTTTACCAAGGAACATTTTAAACATTAAAAAGAATTATTTAACGGTTAAAAACCCGCATGGGGTTATCTTTTTTTATCGCAAAGTAGCTTCTATTAAGAAGCACATAATTATTTTAATACATTATTATGTTTTTAGTGAAATAGTTTTCTGACAAATGCCACATCTATAATCTACTTGAATTCAGCGTGCTCCGGGCATATAATCAAATGAGTTATTTCTACAGACAGTCAAATGAGGTGCTTTATGCTGGGTAACTATGTAAATGCTATAGCAATAATCGTCGGAACACTCATAGGTTTGCTTATCCACAAAGGCTTAAAGGATGACTATAAAAACACCATGATGCAGGCAATCGGCTTATCAGTTCTATTTATAGGCGCTGCTACTGCATTAAATGGCCTGCTTGACCCGGAAAGCGAAGCGATCCTCTTTATACTCAGCCTGGTAATTGGAGGTATTGTTGGAGAAATGTTGGGCCTGGACAATGCCTTGACCAGGCTTGGCCAGTTTTTGCAAAACCGGGTTGGTAAAGGAGATCATAATGTTTCCCGGGGATTTGTTACAGCCAGCTTGATCTTCTGTGTTGGGACAATGGCCATAATCGGCTCACTGGAAAGCGGCCTGCGCAATAACTATGACATGCTATTTGCCAAATCTATTTTAGATGGTGTCACCTCGTTAATTTTAGCTACTACCTTAGGAATCGGAGTGGCTTTTTCGGCTGCAGCGGTATTTATTTATCAGGGGGCAATCATTATTTTTGCCGGGACTCTGGAGCCTATCTTGACTATCCAGGTCATCCGGGAGATTTCAATTATCGGGGGCATTTTGATCTTCGCAATCGGATTAAACATGCTGGAAATGATTAAAGTAAAAACAGTAAACCTGCTTCCGGCCGTCCTGGTCCCGGTCTTTTACTACTTTGTTGTCCTTCCCTTATATAAGAATGTGCTTTGATATTTTCCGATACTACTGTAATTTGAATCACCCTGCTTGTTCCCAGGTGAATACTGCCCCAAAATGGCTTTTTTGTTACTATATAATTTGATAAACATATAATATCGGAGTGTTTTTATGAAGGCAAATGACCAGAGAATATTTGAAATACTTGAGCTGGTTACAGAAATGTTAAAGAAACACTGGGACACCAGGAAAAAATCGCTGGCTTAACCGCGGTCACTGTCCGGCCCGGAATTAATAAAAGACCTTACCGGTTTAAATAATCATAAAAAAATCTTTAGCTTAAAATAAATGGGCAGGCTATAAAATTAAGCCTGCCCATTTATTTTAGATTTTGCAAGGACTGGTTTTGTTATTCAGTAACAAGCGGCAAATCGGCATTGCCGACCCAGCCCAACCGTATTCCAAATTGAAGTGATTGCGCATCAAATCCTGCCATGCGCAGAACACCTACAGTTTGTCCTGCAGTTTGACCGCTATAGCAGGCCACCACAACCGGACGATTTGTAGGAAGTTCATCCATTAAATCGCCTACTTCACTCCAGGGGCTGTGTACAGAACCAGGAATATGCCCTTCTTCATAATCTTCTGCGCTGCGAATATCTAAAACATAAAGCAAATTAGGATTGTCTTCTAAGATCTCATTTACTTCATCCGGGGGCATAATATTATTATCTGCTGCAACACCAGCAAAGTAGTCCTGGGCAACTTCCCAGAGAATTTCTTCCTCTTCATCCGCAGGCGATGTCACGCTATCAAGATCTGCAGCAGGAACCATCCCCTCACCTGCTGCCTCGAAACCTTCTTCCGTCCATCCAAAGTTCATACCGGATTGCAGGGACACGACATTGTCGAATCCGGCCATACGCAGTGCTCCCACAGTCTGACCTGCTGTCTGACCTGAGTAGCAGACTACCACGACGGGACGATTAGTAGGCAGACGATCCATGATGTTTCCAACTTCGCCCCAGGCACTATGGACGGCACCTTCGATGTGCCCTTCTTCAAAATCTTCTGCACTGCGAATATCAAGAATAAACAGTGAATTTGGATTATCATCGAGCATATCCTTAACATCGCCAGAAGGCATAATATTGTTGCTATCGGCTGTTAATGGGAAAAAGGCTTTCGCAGCATCCCATACCACCTCTTCAGAATCAAGTGCCTCTTCTTCAGGCTCTTCTGCCTCCTCTTCTTCCTCTTCTTCGACAACTTCTTCTTCAGCAGCTTCTTCTTCAGGAGCTTCTTCAACTGCGGTTTCTTCACCACAACCGACTATCCCGAAAAGAAAGACACCAAGAAAAAGCACAAACAAAATCAAGCTTAAAAACTTTTTCATTTCTGACCCTCCGTTAAATATACTAGTTTTTTTCAGCTACAATGATTTATATTTTGCAGCTTCTCCATCTATGCTAAACCTTAAGTGTAAGGCATAGAGCTATTTAGAAAAAAAACTATGGGATATCTGTAACAACAAGCTCCAGGTTCGCCTTGCTGTCGTTATCCTTTAAGTCCTCTTCGCTTAAGAAAATAAACTCGTTTCCATGACATGCGTCACAACTCTCATTCTGTATGGTCGAGCGCTGCACATTGTGAATTGGGGAATACTTCCAGTTAGGAATTTCGTCATAATTTGGCAGCTCTCCGCCTAGCTCTTCATACATATCCGGCACTGTTGGCATATGGCGCAAGGTAATATATTTATACGGTCGTTCTTCAGTTCGCTCGGGATTCAAGCCTATCTTAAACATAACCCTTGATTCTTCAACGACACCTTCCACACTGCCATCTTCCTTGGGTACTGTGTGACACCCGAAGCAATTATTATTAGCTGAGCTATGGCAAACCTGGCAGTTCATCATGTCATAATCATGAACATTATGAGCCTCAATATCAGTTTCTTCATATACATTACCATGGCAATCTTCACAACTGGGCAAATCAGGATCGTATTTACTTAACTCCACTTCACCTGTACCGTGAAAGTTATTTACATCATGACAATCCATACAATCCATTTCTGCTTCGTAGTGAACATCAGCAGTAAACCCGATATCACCACAATATTCTCCTGCACTTCGTGCACCATGACAACCGTAACAAGAATCTGCCATCGGTGGTCTTTCGGTAAACATATGCTCTGAGTGGAGTCCTCCATTATAGGCAACTGGTCTACTCACATGGCATGAACCACAGCTGCTGTGACATTTATAACAATTTTTATCAAAAGCTGAATTAAAAGGATCTCCTTCTTGACGGGTATCAGCATGGTCATTAAATGCTTCGGCACCAAGCCTGATACCCTCAATGGTATAATGGATTGATGTTGTAAAAGTTTCCCCAATATCTTCATGGCAGTGGGTACAAATGCCACCATAATCCTCATCTGATGGTCGGACAATTAAGTCCTGGTGGGCAACTTCCATGTCAGTTACATTTTCACCACCATGGCAGGTTATACAACCGAGTTCACCATGAACAGTTTCTTCAAACTCAGGGCTAACATAAAATAAATCAGTTCCCTCTAACTGAGGGGCAGCAACACCTCAACCGCCACCTCCACCTTCTTCTTCAGGTAGTTCGTACATGGTATCCATCACCTCGGCATCCATGTGGCAAGTCATGCAACCATCACTGGGGGTAGCTCCTAATACTGGCGTAGTACTCACGTATACCATTATTGCAACAACGACAACTGCAACAGCTGATACCAGGAACACCATAATTTCTTTTCTTCTTTTGGCCAATACCTCACCTCCAGGCATGAGAATCATTGTATTAAATAAAAATCAAAAAATAATGACTAAATACCCCTTACAAAATTACAATGGTATTATATCATAAACTATCGTCTTGTGACAGTTAAAATAAGAACCACTCTTAATTTAAACTTACTATTTCAGCATAACGCTAGCTAAAGCGGCGCCATGTGGCTATTCCTGCCCCGCAAATTAACAAAACAGTACCGGCTATCATAAAAGATATCAAAGGTTTTACCTTGATCTCAAAGGTAAAATACTCTTCATCTGGACAACAATCACCACCTTCAATACTAATTATAGCTAAGCCGCGGTCAGCATCGATTTCTTCAAGAGTAAGTGTTTCTCCCTCCGGTAAAGTTACAGGAATACTTGCCTGGCCTGATAAATCCTGCCTGATCATAGGGACATATTCTTCAGTGATTCCATTTGTTTGAATTTTTAGTACAGCGCCAACTTCAATAATACTGCTTCCCGAGTGCTGCTCGAAAGTAAAGTGCTCAAATGTAACCTGGTAATCACCCACTTTTTCAGATTCACCTGTTGCAAGAATTATTGAATGCCCACTATCATTTGTTTGAATTTCTATTGGACTGATATAAAGATCTCTCAGTACATTCCGACTAATATCAGGTGAACGCATAATACGCCCTCCGGCAGTATAAATATTTGGCCTGGCCATAAACATACTATTACCATCAGAAACTTGAATCTCAAGATAATTATTCTCTTCTTCAGTATTTATTCCCGTATATACAAACTGTTTTCCAAACACCTCTGCTCTTTGCCCGGGGCTTAAGGTAACAATCTGAGATTCAGTGTACAGAGTAGAACCAACTATCCCCACAAATAGCAAGGCAAGGCCTACATGAGCCAAATATCCTCCTGTATATTTTATTCCACCTTTAAAACTTATCGCTAAGGACAGCAGGTTAACAGCAAGGGCAAGGTATATCGCTAAAAGAAACAGCAAACCAGTTAGTGTGGTGATTCCAATCATATAGCCAATCGCCAAAAGCGCAGGAACGGTTATTAAAATTAGTTTTAGTTTATTAATTAGCACTTTAAAACTTTGTTCTTTCCATAATAACAGGGGGCAGGAAGCCAGAAGAAGAAATAAAAAAAGAACGATTGGAGCATTGGTCTGCAGGTAGAATGGCTCACCGACTGAACTGGGTGTGCCCCACAAGCCGGTTATTAAAGGAGAAAGAGTCCCCAGCAATACCAGCAAAGCAGATACGGATAAAATGATCATGGTAAGAGCAAAACTGCTTTCTCGTGAAAGAGAAAATGCCGGGGTGTTTTTTGAACTTATATCTTTCATGCGCCACCGGTATAAAGCAAACCCAATTAATGTGAAAACAACAATGAATAAGCCAATTAAATAAGTTAAAGTGGTTTCGGCAAAGGCATGCACAGAATACTCCGACATTACACCACCACGGGTTAAAAATGTAGCCAAGATCACCAAAACAAAAGTGATGATCGCTAAAATCATATTGCTTTTAATGAACAAACCTTTTTGCTTCTGAACAATTAAACCATGTACTAAAGCCGTACCGGTAAGCCAGGGAATGAGGGAAGCGTTTTCCACAGGATCCCATCCCCAGTAGCCACCCCAGCCAAGTACCCGGTAAGCCCAGGCTCCGCCGATTAAGATCCCTGCCCCCAGAAAAAGCCAGCCCGCGGTAGCCCAGGGAAGAGCCCGTAAAAACCCCTTTTGCCAGTCCTTTTTCCATAAAGCTGCTGAAGCATAGGCAAATGGAAATATTAAAAGTGCATAGCCAATGAAAACAATCGGTGGATGTATCACCATCCAGGGATCCATCAGGAGCGGATTTAACCCCATGCCATCATCCGGTATTGTTCCAAGGTGAAAAAAAGGCGTCTCCATTATTAAAAATAACAGCAAAAATAATTGGCCAAGCAAAATAAAAGGCATCATATAAGATAAAAGCTCTTTTTCCTTTTTAAATAAAATATATCCCGCCCCGGAAGTAAATAGTGCCCAGAGCAGAAAAGTACCTTCCTGTCCGGCCCAAAAAGCAGATACAAGGTACTCCGGGGGCAAACTGAGGCTGGTATGAGCATAAACATAATAATACTGAAATTGGTGAGTAAAGATTGCATAATAAAGGTAAATAAAAGCAACTAGGAGGCCGAGGGTATGTAAATTATAAAATATTAGCGGGTAATTAAATTTGCCTTTTTCTAATGCCTTTTCAGTACAGGCCTGTCTTAAAAAAAGAACCCCTGAAATCAAGGTCGATATGAACGCAATTACTATGCCGGCATTACCAACCATCAGTCCTTATCTCCTGCTTCCTCATATTTAGAGGGACATTTTACCAGCAAATCATCGGCCCAAAATATGCCATCTTTATATTGCCCCACAACAACAACATTTTCAGCATGCTCAAAGTTGTCAGGTTTCACCCCATCATATGAAACCATTGCTTCAGTCCCATCTTCATCAACCAGGGAAAACTGCAACCCACCTGTTTCGATATCAAAACTTATAGAGCTATCATCAATAAAGTATCCAAGGACCTGGACCCTGCCGGAGGATTCCGCAGCCTCAATAAAAGTTACATATGGACTTAATGCTGTACTAAATGAATAAAAAGCATAACCGGCAAAACCAACTATAATTAGCAGCCCAAAGATCCATTTATTCTTCATTTTTATTTTCCAGCTCCTTTATACGCTTATCCAGGCGAAAAAGGTAAATATAAATTCCAAACCAGGAAACTAAACTGACAATCAGCACTATATAAATATCAGACATTTTTTCCACCCTCACTCACATTTTTCACTTTTAAGTAACGAGCCCCTAAATCGGCAAGCCAAAAGTACAAACCGGTAAATGCAACAAGCGATGCCAAAAAAACCCTAAACATAGCGGCATCCATCCTAAAACCGGAGTCAATACTAAGAATAGGATCGGGATGTAATGTTGCATAAACTCTCGGGATAATAAAAACTAAAAAAGGTACAGATATGAAAGCAAAAATACTAAAAACCGATGATAGCTTAGCTCTTTTATCTTCGTCTTCCACAGCTGATCGCAAAGCAAAATAAGCTCCGTAAATTAATAATAGTATAAAAATGGAAGTCTGTCTTGGATCCCAGTTCCAAAAAACTCCCCAGGTGTAGCGTGCAAAAATTGCACCTGTTAAAGTCGCCAATATGGTAAAAACCATGCCAATTTCAGCATTTAGGGCTGCCTTTGCATCGTTATACAATATTTCAGTTCTTAGATAATAAATACTATAAACCATCGAATAGAGGTAAGCTAAAACTCCTATCCACGCAAGAGGTACATGAAAATATATTATCCTGGACAAATCACCCAGCCCCAGAGCAGAAGGTGCGTACAAAAAAATGGCACTTAGAACAACAGGCATAAATAATCCTAAAATAATCTTGGGGGTTCGCTTCATCAGAAAAAAACCTCTTTTAATAATGATTACTGTTATCTACTCTGCCACAGCCATCATATTAAGTCAAGCTTCCCAAACATAAGTAAATAGTAACAAAGAGGCTGTAACTATAATAACCAAAAAGGAAAAAAGGAAAACAATCTCGGAGTAAGCATCAACAGCTCTCATTCCGGCCAGGGCTGCAGTTGTCCCCTGGATAGACATTAATAGTACAGGTAGTAATACGGGAAAAGCAATCACAGGCAAAAGCGAGTTTTTCGCTCCGGCTTTAGCAGTAATAGCAGAAAGGATCGTAGTCGTGCCGGCAAGACAGAGCGAACCTAAAATAAGGAAATTTATTGTCAGAAGAACGTTCCCGCCTTTCGGGGGAGACATCAAGATCATATACATTGGGTATAATACAAAAATAAGAGCAAGAATTATTATTAGATTAAAAACCAGCTTGCCAATAAAAATTATTTCTGCAGAAGTACTTAAGCGTAAGGCCCAGCTGGTGCAATTTTCTTCCTCCTTGATAAAACTTCGAGCTAAAGCTGTCATTGCTGAAAAAAATATAATAATCCACAGAAAAGCCGCATGTAAACCGGGATCAAGTGAGAAAACCCCGGTTGAAAAACTAACCATTACCAGTGTTGTCAGGGAAAATAAAGCTATAGCTGTTATAGCATAACGACTTCTAAATTCATCAATCAAGTCTTTTTTAACAAGCGCTGTTATGCTCTTCACCGAGGCGATAAACTTCCTGCCCATATTTTGCAACCTCCGCTGAATCATTAGTAGCAATTAATACTATCCCTTTTTCCGCCTGTTCCTTTATTATTTTATTAACCAGCTCTTTGCCATCCTGATCAAGGGTAGCCGTTGGTTCGTCTAATAGTAAAATAGGAGGCTCATGCAACAGGGCTAAAGCAATTTTTAAACGCTGCTTCATTCCTGAAGAGTATACAGATACCGGCAATTTTGTATTTCTTGTCAACTGAACCCTTTCAAGAAGATTATTCAAACCCTGCATTGATTTACTCATTCCACGCAGATCAGAAAAAAACTCCAGGTTTTCCAGTGCAGTAAGCTGACCATAAAGATTTAACTCAGGTGAAGTTAAACCAACGTAATTCGTCAGTGCAGGAGGATCTATTACTGTATCATCCATCGTCAATACGATTTTACCTTTGTTTGGTTTTTCCAATCCACTGAGCAATTTTAGCAAAGTTGATTTTCCTGAACCATTAGGGCCTGTCACAACATTAATTACTCCTTTTACCAGCAGCCATGACAAATCTGTCAATACAGGTTTGCGTTGATACGCTTTTGTTAATCCAATGATTTTCAGGTGCATGATATGACTTCTCCTATTAAATTGTTCTATTTCATCTTAAACAAGGTAAATGGTAACGTCAAGAACATAGAACCCAATAAATGACAGCCACCTAGTATTAACTCCAGGGTCCTGGCCGCAATGAGTTGTCTGCTAAGCGCTCAAGATAGCAGGACTATCGCCATAATATTTATAGTCGAATAAAAATAATACCGCCTGGCCAATGTCGGCTTAATTAGGGTGTATCTTAGATTATCTTACCATAAAAATACTCATTCTAATGGATAGCGCCTCCATAGAAGTAAATTCCTAACATTGCCGGCCAGGGCAAATAACAGTAAAATAATAAGTGCTCAAGAAAAAGCAGTTACTACATTTTTCTAAAGTGAGGAAGTCACAATATGAGATTTAATAATGCGCCAGTTGGTATTATTCATTTTGACATAAAAGGAGATATAACTGATTGCAATGATAGCTATACAAGACTTACCGGCACTTCCAGGGATACAGTAATCGGTTTAAATTTACTTGAACTGCCCGATAAAAGAATCGCCACGGCAGTGCAAAAAGCTTTCCAGGGTTACAAGGGAACATTTGAAGGTAAATACAAGTTTACCGCATCAGGGAAAGAAGCTTATCTTTGGGCCCAGTTTTCACCGGTCAGCAAAGATGATCCCGGCGCCGGTTTTATAGGTATGATTGAAGACATCTCAGAACGCAAACAGGTTGAAGAAAAGGTACGTGCCAAGCAGTTTCGTGACACCCTGACAAATTTATACAACCGCTCTTACATTCTGGAAGAAATGATCCGTCTCAACACACCCAGGCAGCTCCCTATCAGTATAATCCTGGCTGATCTTGGTGGACTGGACATGGTAAACAACGCTTTTGGCAGCACTGCGGGAGATAAAATGTTAACAATTGCCGCCGAAGTCCTTAAAGCCGCTTTTCGATCTGAAGATATCTTAGCCCGTCTTGAAAGTGATAAATTTGTGATACTGCTGCCTCAAACCAATAGTGAAGAAACAAATGTTCTGATCAGACGAATTGCTGAAAACGCTGAAAAGTCATCTGTAGAAAAAATACCCCTTACTTTTACCACAGGCGCTTCAACAAAGCAGGAGCCCGAGCAAGACATTATCACGGTCTTAAATGAGGCTGAGGCTGATTTATATAAAAATAAGCTTCTCGCAAAAAATAATGATATCAATGCAACAGTAATAAAAGTTATGCAAATTCTATCAGAAACAGGCTATGAAACATTGGAACATCTGGAACAAATGAAGCATATGGCCAGGCAGATAGGTGAGAGACTTGAATTATCAGGATCAGAACTGGAGCGTCTGGATACTGCAATAAATGTCCATGATATCGGCAAAATATCTATTTCGGAACAGCTTCTGGCCAGGGAAAAAACTTTAACAAAAAACCAGTGGGAAGCGGTTATGAGACATCCCGAAACAGGCTATAAGCTTCTCGAGGGAACAGAAGAAATGGCCTATGCAGCATATGATGTATTAGCCCACCATGAACACTGGGACGGAAAAGGTTACCCCCAGGGGCTAAAGGGACCTGATATACCGCTTGCCTCAAGAATAATAGCTATTGCCGATGCTTTTGAAGTTATGAAAAGCGGCAGGCCATACAAAAAAGCAATGACCCCGGAGCAGGTTATCGCAGAATTAAACCGGTGCTCGGGAACCCAATTCGACCCCGAACTGGTCAAAATAGCAGTCGAATTTATCAATAGCCGTAATAAACCTGAACCTTCAGCCCAGGGCACCGGCGGACAGGGTTCATGATAATAGTGACCGGACTCTTGCCATAATTCCTACCTGCATCTAAACTGGATAGTGTAACCTGGTTCAAAAAGGTGGTTCAGCCAAAGATGAGTTCCAGGGCAGTTTTACGCTTTTATGCTGAGTTAAACGATTTCCTGCCACCGGAAAAAAGACAAACTGCTTTCAGCCACAATTTTTTTGGGCAGCCATCTGT
This sequence comes from Bacillota bacterium, assembly GCA_051748445.1. Classification (GTDB taxonomy): domain Bacteria; phylum Bacillota; class Dethiobacteria; order DTU022; family DTU022; genus T3SED10-7. Next base: position 526 of record JBNJHL010000011.1, on the reverse strand, counting down.
GAAAGATATGATTGAATCACTCGGTATTCCCCATACAGAAGTTGACCTGATTATCGCCGGAGACAGGTCGGTTGCCTTCAATTACCGGGTAAAAGATGGTGACCGGATTAGTGTTTTTCCAATGTTTGAAGCGGTTGATATTTCAGCAGTGCTGAAAGTACGGCCGGAACCCCTGCGCGAACCTCGCTTTATTCTTGATACACACCTGGGCAGGCTGGCTAATTACCTGCGTATGCTCGGTTTCGACACCCTCTATCAAAACAATTACGATGATGAAACACTGGCCCGGATATCGGCAGAACAAAGGCGGATTTTGCTGACCCGCGACCGGGGCCTGCTCAAACGCTCCGTTGTAACGCACGGCTACCTGATCCGGGCTGATGATCCGCGTGAGCAGGTTAAAGAAGTCCTGCAGCGCTTCGACCTGCTTGATGTGATTAAACCATTCAGCCGCTGCATGCGCTGTAATGCAATCCTTGAAAGCGTGGATTTCGATCAGGTAAAAGAAAAACTACCGCCCCGGGTC
>JBNJHL010000010.1:0-25658 GCA_051748445.1 Bacillota bacterium | reverse complement strand
TCTACAACCCCCGTCGAATCCAAAACGCCTCCAAATCTTAAATATTTTTTCCTAACCTTTATATACATTATACCGATAAAACTGTTTTTTTTCAAGCTTCAGCAGGCTTATTCAAGCTTTTGCCGCTGCCGGAATTCACGTTCCACTTCACGTTTGCTGTCCCGCTCGGCTATATCCCGGCGCTTATCATATAGCTTTTTACCCCTGGCCAATCCCAGCTCTATTTTAACCAGGCCACGGGTAAGGTATATCTTAAGCGGAATCAAGGCTAGACCTTTTTCCTGGGTTTTACCGGCCAGGCGCCCGATTTCAGACTTATGCATCAAAAGCTTACGAATCCTGACCGGATCATGGTTATAACGATTGCCGGGATCATAAGGACTAACATGCATATTATAAAGAAACAGCTCGCTTCCCTCAACCCGGGCATAGCTGTCCTTCAGGTTTACCCGGCTGTTTCGGATAGATTTAACCTCTGTTCCGGTCAAGACAATCCCGGCTTCATAAGCTTCTTCAATATGATAGTCATGCCAGGCCTTGCGATTTTTACTGATTACTTTTTCCACTGTCTTCGATCCCGCCGTTCTGCTTACTAAAATATCCTTGTTATTTTTTAATTACAAAGGGTTTCCCCATTCTTCTGCATAAACTATTTCATTTAAAGCTTTACGTGGCTTTTCAGATGGCTGTTTTTCCGGAACCCCGAGCGGCGTTAGGCCTACAATCCTCTGATCTTCGGGCACACTACAAGCTTCCCGCGCTTTTTCTTCATCAAACCAGGCTACCCAGCAGGTTCCCAGGCCTTCAGCATGGGCGGCCAGCATCAACTGCTGCATGGCCAATCCGGCATCAAGCAGGTAATATTCTTTGTTGTCCTGCTTTCCCGACTCTGCAGGATCGGCGCAAAGTACCATGACAACCGGCGCGGTTTCTCCCACCGCTTTCCTGGCTGGGTTATTCTCAGGCATGCTTTCTGCCAGCTTTTTCTTTTTTTCAGGATCACGAACCACGATAAATTTCCAGCACTGCATGTTACTCCATGAGGGGGCCATCCTGGCCGCTTCTAAAACTTTTTCCAGCTTATCTGCACCAACATCTTCTCTGCTGTACTTTCTTACACTGCGCCTGTTTCTCAAGGCTTCATAAAGTTCCACAGAATATACCTCCCAGACTTATAATATTATCAGTAGAAATATTGTCAACAACCCCCTTCCCTTGACATTTAGCCTGTCGGGGCGGGAGCGAAGGTAACTTTACCTTCATCGCGATTAGCCCTGACTACTTGCACATCAATTATATCACCAAGGCGATAATTCTTCCGGGTCCGCTCTCCCGTAAGTGATGCAGCTTTTTCGTTGTAGAAGAAATAATCATCACCGAGCTCGCCAATGGGGATCATCCCTTCAACGGTATTATCCAGTTCTACAAAGATACCAAAATTGGCAACACCGTTAATAATTCCGGTATAGATTTCTCCTATTTTCTGTTCCATATACTGTGCTTTTTTTATGTCGATACTGGCCCGCTCCGCCTCGATAGCGGCCCGTTCTCTTTCCGATGCTTGCTCGGCTATGCCCGGCAGGCGAGTTTGCAAACGGCTGATCTTTTCAGGGGTTATACCGCTAGAAAGCTGCTCTTTTAAAATACGGTGCACCATCAGGTCGGGATAGCGCCTGATCGGTGAAGTAAAATGGCAGTAGCATTTTGAAGCAAGGCCAAAATGTCCTTCATTGGTAGCACTGTAACGAGCCTGAGGCAGTGAGCGCAGGATTAGGTAGCGGACCAACCTTTCATTAAGCTCGCCCTTGGTTTCTTCGAGCAATTTTTTTAAATGTTTCGGTTTAAGAACCTTAATATTTTTAGCTGCCTTGATATTCATCAGGGTAAGCGTTTCCCTTAGCATCTGGAGCTTTTCTTCAGTTGGCACTGCATGCACCCGGTAAACACAGGGCACCTCATTTTCGGTCAGGTATGAAGCGACAGTTTCATTACAGTAAATCATAAATTCTTCAATCAGCGATTCAGAACGGCCCATGGTGCGCTTCTCTATCGACACAGGATTGCCCTGATCATCTGTCTTGATTTTTGCTTCTGGCAGGTCGAGATCAAGGGTTCCCCTGTCAGTTCGCCGCTGCCTCAATATTGCGGCCAGGCGATCCATTCTAGCTATCATTCCCGGAACTGCCTGATCCTTAAAAACTTTTTCATCATTTTCTTTTTTTAAGTATGCTTCCACCTGCTGGTAAGTAAGGCGCTCAGCCACACGGATTAAACTGGTTGTATAATCTGCGTCAACCAGCTCACCGCTGCTGTCAATATCCATGAATACAGAAACGGCCAGCCGATCTTTTCCGGCCCGCAGGCTGCAAAGGTTTTCAGAAAGGGCCGGTGGCAGCATATGAATGACCCGGTCAACCAGGTAAATGCTGGTACCTCGTTTCAGGGCTTCACGATTGAGGGGCTTACCGGAACGCACATAATGCGATACATCGGCTATATGAACACCAAGCCGTAAGGCGCCCCCTTCAATGTCTTCAAGAGAAACAGCATCATCAAAATCTTTAGCCGTTTCATCATCTATTGTCACCATAGTCAAATCCCGTAAATCTCTACGCCCAGGATCTTCCAGCTGCCGGGCTATGTCATCTTCACCCGGCAAAGTTTCAACTTCTTTTAATACATTTTCAGGGTGCTCCCCCGGTAGTTCATAACGGTGCTTGAACGCCAGGCGTTCCGTCTGGATACTGCCAGGTGAACCGAGATGTTCAACTACCCGACCGCGGGAAGGCATCCTGCCATGTACCCATTCTTCCACTTCCACAATTACTTTATCCCCGGGTTCAACCTGCTTCAGATTCTTTCCTGAAACCTGTATTTCTCCGGGATAGCGTTGATCATCAGGGATTACATAATATTTTTTCCCTTTACGCTGCAGGGTTCCAACCAGGCGGCGCTGGCCACGCTTGATAATCCCGATCACGGTGCCTTCCCGTCGACGCTTTCCTCTTTTTTTCTGGTTCAGCTCAACAACAACTCTATCACCGTGGGCAGCATTTTTCAGATGATCGGGGCTAATGAAAACATCTTCCTCCTGGCGATCCGGGCGCAGGAAAGCAAAACCGCGGCGATTGCCTTCCAAAACCCCGGTCACATAGCCCAACCTTTCCGGCAAACCGTAACGGCCACTGCCTGTTTTAATAAGCAAGCCATCATCAATCATCTTCTTTATTTCAGCCAGAACTATGCTTTTATCATGCTTCTGCAAACCAAGCACATCAAGAATCTGAGGCAGGGCCAGTGATTTTTGTTTGTGATTTTTTAAAGCATCATGAATTCTATCCCGCAGTTTTTCTGAAACATTTTTTCTTTTTTTCATTTGAATCTTACAACTCCTTGTATCTCTTAATAACTTATCTTTATTTGTATCTGCCTGCTGGGGGAAACTACGCTCATCAATCGTTTAGGCTAAAGAGTTATCTTAAATCAATTATAGATCTGTTTGCTGTAAAATAAAAGGCAGGGTTGCTGTTAGCTCCCCTGCCGGTTTTAGTATTCATTAAAATATGCTTAAATGATTAATCAACCACTACAAGCACAATGGTTAGCAGCATAAAAGACACCGCTACATAAGTTGTTACCTTACCCAGCTTTTCATCCAGGCCTTTTTTCTTGCCGACCAGGGATTGTGCTCCCCCGGCAATTGCGCCCAGACCAGCACTGCGGCCTGACTGCAGCAAAACACTGGCAATAAGGGCGATACATAGAATTAAGTATATTATTGTTAAGACTGTACCCAGCATTTTTTATTCCCCCAATAACTTTTCAATACTCAGCAACCGATATTTTAACATATAAATAGCAATTTGTAAAACAAATAAAAACTTTTGTGCTCGGCTTGGTTCGCTACATACTGCTTAGCCTGCTTAAGAAAACTGCAGCGAGAATAATATGCAGGCTTGGAAATACCGTTTTAGTAAAGGCTGAAGCTAAGCCGGCACAGTTTCAGCCTAAACGATCAGCGAGCGTAGTTTCTTAAGCAAGCTAAGAAGTTACAGGTTTTTTACCATTTTGCCGGCATAGCGGGCTGAACGGCCAAGTTGCTCTTCTATGCGCAGCAGCTGGTTATATTTCTCAACTCGGTCAATTCTTGACGGTGCGCCGGCTTTAATCATCCCGGCATTGGTTCCAACCGCCAGATCAGCTATAAAACTATCTGCCGTTTCACCGGATCGATGCGAGACCATGCAGCTGTAAGCGGCCCTCCTGGCCATAGCCATAGCGTCGAGGGTCTCTGTCAGGGTCCCAATCTGGTTGAATTTAATTAAAATTGAATTGGCTGTTGAGCTTTCAATACCCCTGCGCAACCTTTCCGGGTTGGTCACAAATAAATCATCTCCAACCAGCATCAATTCCGAACCAAGCTCTTTAGTCAGGGTACTCCAGCCTTCCCAATCATCTTCATCAAGACCGTCTTCGATGCTGATCAGCGGAAATTTTTCGGCCAGGCTACTGTAGTAGGCAGTCAGTTCCTTTGCACTGAGTGCTTTTCCTTCAAGGTTATAAACTCCGTCGTTATAGAACTCACTGGCCGCAGCATCCAAAGCCAGGGCTATCTGCTCACCGGGCTGATAACCAGCTTTCTTGATGGCTTCAATGATCAGCTCAAGGGCCGCTTCACTCGAGTCAAGATCGGGAGCAAAGCCACCTTCATCGCCGACGCTTGTATTGAGACCCCGGCTCTGTAAGATTTTTTTTAGGTGGTGAAATACTTCTGCTCCCATCTGCAAAGCACCGGCAAAAGACTCAGCACCGAAGGGCACAATCATAAATTCCTGGATATCCATATTGTTATCGGCATGCTCTCCGCCATTTAAAATATTCATGAAAGGAACCGGCAAGGTTAAGGCATCAAGCCCCCCGATATATCGGTAAAGGGGCAGGTCAAGCATGGAAGTTGCCGCCCTGGCCAGGGCCAGCGAAACACCAAGGATTGCATTTGCACCAAGCCTGGATTTATTGTCAGTTCCATCAAGCTCAAGCATCAGTTGGTCCAGGCCGCTCTGATCAAGGACATCCTGATCAGTGAGCTCAGGTGCAAGAATCTCGTTGACATGGCGAACCGCAGATTTAACACCTTTCCCGAGGTAGCGCTGCTCATCACCGTCGCGCAGTTCAATCGCTTCAAATACCCCTGTAGACGCTCCCGATGGAACGGCTGCCCTGCCAGACCAATCCCCCTGAAGCAAGACATCTACCTCCAGAGTTGGGTTGCCTCTCGAATCAAGAATTTCCCTTGCTTTAATCTTTTTTATTCTTTCTTCCATATTGGCCCTCCTCTTTTTCCCCGGATAGCAAGCTTGTGCCGGTCATTTCCTGCGGCTGCTCTATCCCGGCCAGCTCCAAAATTGTCGGAGCTACATCGGCAAGAATCCCTTTGTCCCTTAAGATATTTTTCTTTGGACTAATCAAAATAAAGGGGACAGGATTTCCACTATGGGCAGTGAGGGTTTCCCCTGCATCGTTTTTCATTTCTTCAGCATTGCCATGATCGGCTGTAACTACCACCTGCCAGCCCCTATTCAAAGCTTCTTCCGCAACTGCGCCCACACCACTGTCTACTGTCTCAACAGCTTTGACCGCAGCGTCCATGATGCCAGTATGGCCGACCATATCGGCATTGGCATAATTGGCCACGACCAGGTGGATCCTGTCCTGCTGCAGGGTTTGAATTATTTCTTCAGTTACCTTGGGGGCACTCATCTCCGGCTGCAAATCATAGGTTGCCACCTGGGGCGAAGGAACCATGATCCTTTCTTCACCATCAAAAACCTTCTCCCTGCCTCCATTGAAAAAGAAGGTAACGTGTGCATATTTTTCCGTTTCGGCGATTTTCATCTGTTTCAGGTCACTGCGAGCATATACTTCACCCAGGGTCATATTAAGATCTCCTATCGTAAAAGCGACCGGAAGCGGCAGTTCCCGGTCATATTCAGTCATGGTTACCAGGTATGGCCTTGGAGGTTCGGAACCGCGATCAAAGTGGCTAAAGTCTTCAGAGACCAGGGCCCTGGTGATCTGGCGAACCCGGTCAGGCCTGAAGTTAAAGAAAATCATACTGTCATCACTTTGCACAGTGGTTAATGGCTGTCCGTCAGGATCAACGATGACTGTGGGCTGCACAAACTCGTCGGCCTCGCCTCGCTCATAGGCAGCATCCAGGGCAGTGAGCGCATCAGGGGCATCTAACCCTTTGCCTTCGACATAAGCACGATAAGCCCGCTCTGTCCTGTCCCAGCGGTGGTCGCGATCCATGGCATAATAACGGCCTGTTATGGTAGCCAGGTAACCATTTTGATTTTCTTTGGCAAGCTGCTCAAGTTTTTTTAGGAAGGGACGGGCCCCATATGGAACTGTATCCCGTCCGTCAAGAATTGCATGAATATAAACTTTCTCTACTTTTTTGCGTCGGGTCATTTCCAGCAGGGCCAGGAGATGCTCGAAGTGACTGTGCACTCCTCCGTCTGAAACGAGACCAATCAGGTGAAGGGCACTTTGTTTTTCTTTAGCCCTTTCCATAGCTTTAGACAAAACCTGGTTTTCATAGAATTCGCCTGATTTTATACACTTGTTGATCCTGGTTAGTTCCTGGTAGACAATCCGGCCGGCTCCAAGATTGAGATGGCCAACTTCAGAGTTGCCCATCTGCCCGTCAGGCAATCCGACAGCCTCGCCTGAAGCATTGAGCTTTACAAGAGGATATTCCCTTTGGAAACGGTCCATATTCGGTGTATTAGCAAGATGAATAGCATTTCCCTTTTCTGATTCCCTGCAACCCCATCCATCAAGAATTACCAGGAGCACTTTATTCAATTATTAACCGCCTTTCCGGCTGCTTCAATAAGGCTGCTGAATGAATCAACTTCCAGGCTGGCTCCCCCTACCAGGGCTCCATGCACACCAGGAGAAGAGACGAAGGAATCAATGTTCTCTGCTTTTACGCTTCCACCATACTGAATCCTTACCTTATCTGCATTCTTTGTGGTTAAAAGCTGTTCCAGGCACTGCTTTATATATGTTGCCGCCTGTTCTGCATCATCGGCAGAAGCTGCTTTGCCCGTGCCTATCGCCCAAACCGGTTCATAAGCAATAACCAGATCTTCCGGTCTGCCAATTTCCAGATCTTTTAATGAACCAGATAGCTGTTCCTCTATAACCTTTTCAGTTATACCCTGATCACGCTGATCTTCCGTTTCTCCCACACATAAAATAGGTCTTAAATTATTTTTAAAAGCGGCTTCAACCTTCAGCCTGATCTGGTTGTTATCTTCTCCCATTAAATGGCGCCTCTCGGAGTGTCCGATAATAACGTACTCTACACCGAATTCCAACAGCATCGAGGCAGATATCTCCCCGGTTTGCGCGCCTTTTGGTTCCCAGTGCATGTTCTGAGCTCCCAGCTTAACCATACTCCCTCTTAGCTCTGATGCTGCTGCTGGAATTGCTGTAAAAGGCGGGCAGATCAGGACTTCAGCCCCCTTAAATTGCGCTTCGTTTTGCCTGATATTCCGGCAATAAACTGAGGTTTCTTCAGCTGTTTTATGCATTTTCCAGTTCGCTGCAATAATTAATTTCATAATCGATTCCTCCATTTATTTATCCTGGAGGACCACAATGCCGGGAAGCTCTTTCCCTTCCCAGAACTCGAGGGTTGCTCCTCCGCCAGTCGAAATGAAGCTAACCTGTGCAGACAATCCCAACCCTTCAAGCGCGGCAACCAGGTCCCCTCCTCCAATAACAGAGTAAGCTCCGCTGTCAGCAACCGCCTGCGCAACAATTTCTGTTCCGTTATCAAAAGGAGGCACTTCAAATACGCCAAGGGGCCCATTCCAAACAATCATTTTTGATTGTTCAAGCTGATCACAATAAAGGGCTGCAGTTTCAGGCCCAATATCAACGGCCTTCCATTCTCCGTCTATATCGGCTGGATGCATAACTTCGGAATAACTACCGGGTTTCAATTCTTTCGTTACGGCAAGATCACCTGGCAGCCTGAGGCGACAATCACAGTCAGCAGCTTCTCTGATCAATTCGGCAGCCACTTCAAGCAGGTCTTTTTCATAGAAAGAAGCACCAAGTTCGTATCCCTCGGCAGCAAGAAATGTGTTGGCCATACCGCCTCCAAGTAGAAGCTGATCGGCTAACTTCAAAAACCTTCTAATTACATTAAGTTTGTCTGAAACTTTAGCTCCACCTAAAATTGCAGTCATCGGGCGTTGTGGATTTTCCAGGCAGTTAGACAGCACTTCAATTTCCTTTTTCATCAGCAGACCGGCTACAGCCGGAATATATTCAGCAACCCCTACAGTTGAAGCATGGGCCCGGTGAGCAGTACCAAAAGCATCGTTGACAAAGAGATCAAATGGTTCGGCCAGCTGCGCTGCATAGGCGGGATCATTCTCTTCTTCTCCCTTTTCAAAACGCAGGTTCTCCAGCATCAGCAGATCTCCCTCATTCATCTCCTCTACAGCTTTTTTTACCTCTGGCCCAACAGAAATATCGAGCTTACGAACTGTTTTTTTAAGCAGGGCAGACAATCTTTCTGCCACAGGATCCAGTACCAATTCTTCTGCATATTTGCCCCTGGGGCGACCCAGGTGTGATGCCAGAACCGGCTTCGCCCCACTTGAAATTAGCAATTCAATTGTTGGGAGAACCGCCCTGATCCGGCTATCATCACGTACCTGTTCTGCATCAAGCGGCACATTAAAATCTACCCTTACTAAAACTTTTTTATCTTTAACCTCAACGTCCTCTATGCTCTTTTTTTCAAGCAACCTTTTCCACCACCTAAGAGCTTAAGTTTTTTCTTTTATACGAAGCGGGAATAGATAATTCTTCCCTGTATTTTGCTACAGTACGCCTTGAGATTTTCACACCCTTATCATTCAAAAGCTCCACCAGGCGTTGATCGCTAAATGGCCTGGCATGGTCTTCATCTTCAATCATTTCCTTGATATAGGATTTAATGCTGTGTGAAGTATGATCAAAGTCTCCCCTGCCTGCAAATCCACTGGAAAAGAAAAATTTTAAAGGTAACAAGCCACGTGGCGTTTGAATGAATTTATTTGCAGTTGCCCTGCTTACAGTAGATTCATGAACGCCAACACCAACAGCAACATCTTTCAGGGTAAGTGGCTTTAATTTTTTTATACCGTGATCGAGGAAAGGTTTTTGAATATCGACAATTTGCTGTGAAACATTAAAAAGGGTTTGACGTCTTTGCTCTATACTTCGAATTAACCAGAAGGCTTTTTCAATTTTATTCTTGACAAATGTCTTCAACTGTTCGTCATTAGCTTCGCTTTTGAGCATTTGCTGATAAAATGGGCTGATAGTAAGCGGAGGTATATTGCTTTCGTTATTCATAATAACATACTGATCCTCAACTTTTTCGACGGTCACATCGGGAGTGATATAACGGGTTTTTTCACCTTCTCCGAAAATTGAACCTGGTTTGGGGTTCAAAGTTCGAATAAATTCAACAGCCTCTTTCACAGCTTCTTCAGTACAGTTAAGCTTTGCAGAAATGTAACGATAACGACCGTCAGCAGCTGCAGGCAAATAGCAATTGACAAGATCAAGGGCGAGCGGTGGTGGTGATGCAGCTCTTTTTAACTGCAACATCAAGCATTCCTGTAAATTTCTGCAGCCAATACCGGCTGGCTCAAGCTTTTGCAAAACGTACAATCCTTCTTCTAACTCTTCCAAACTAACACCAAGAGCAGAAGCAAGTTCGTCAAAATCACCTTGCAAGTAACCATTCTGATCAAGGTTACCCGCTAAAAAAGCGGCAACGCTGTACAGTGGGCGGCTAATAGAAAGTAGACGCAGCTGACCGAGCAAATCCTCAACCATCGACCCCTCAGTGCCGGCACAATTTTCGATGGCCGATTGATATTCAGACTTATCCACTGTTTTACCCATAGAATAAAAAGAAGAGTCCATACCCATATCACGAAAGTATTCTTCCCAGGGAAATTCTTCTTCCTGGCTTTTCTCCGAAGTTGCTTCATCTAAGTTTTCACTTTCACCATTTTTATCGGATTCTTTCTGCTCTACCACTTCGAGAGCAGGATTATTAAGCAGTGCATCCTGGATATGATCCTGAAGTTCCTGAGTTGAGTACTGCAGCAGGGTAATGGCCAGCTTCAGCTCAGGGGTCATGATTAATCTCTGAGTTTGTTCCAGCTTCAGATTATAATCAAGCCTCAAGACACATCCCCCCTAAAATATTAATACAAATATAGAAAATGTAAGACGTTCCCGGGAAAGGTCCGCCTTTGTATAAGGTATTTCGCTATTCATATGCTAAATCCTGCTGTTAATATTTAATAATGGCATGATTTTTGCATTGCAGTAGCTTTGTTGCTGCAATGCCTGTTTTAATCTCTGTTACTGACACTATTTTTTGCCAGTATCTTTTCGAGCTGCCTGAAACGGTGACTCATGGCGGATTTGCTTAGCGGCGGTTCAATTAACTCACCCAATTCCTTTAAAGAAGCCTCCGGATAACTTCTGCGTATCAGGGCTGCTTCCCGGAGAGCGGGGCTTATATTAGCCAGGCCGACCAGACGCTCTACCCGATCTATGGTATCGAGCTGTTGATGTGCAGAAGCTACAGTCCTTTCAAGATTTGCAGTTTCACAATTAACAAGGCGGTTGACCCTGTTGCGCATAGAGCTCACGACACGCAAGCTTTCCAGCTGCAGGAGGGTGCTGCCAGCACCAACTATCCGCAAAAAGTCGCCAATAGCTTCGGCATTCTTCAGATAAAGGGAAACAAGCTCTTTTCTTTTTCTGAGCAGGGGGCTAATTTCAAAAGACTGGAGAATTTTTTGATATGCCCTTGCATCTTCTATACTGTTACAGCCTATTTCCAGGTGATAGCCAGACTGACGTGAAACACTAATACTACCTCCAACCAGGAATGCCCCACGCAGAACTGATTTTTTACAGCAAAGCCGCTTAGGCAAAGCTGTAAGGTTACGGGGTAAGCTTAAGTGTTTCCCTGCTTCTTTTAAATCAAGGTAGACGAGTAAGGCCTCAAGCTGATCTCGTCCATATACCGAAACCAAAAACCGGTTTTTCCGTAACCGCTTTTCTTGCTGTCTTAATATGGCAGGTGAAGAAACGCCAGCCTGGCGGATCAGATTAAAAAGCCTGCGGGCGACGGCATAATGATCTACAGCGATACTGATTACATGACTGTTTCGGCCTATGGTATAATAGCCACTTCTGAGCAAAAAGGCTTTTAGCTCCCATGAGTCACAGCAGACCAGAGTATCTTCAAACCTGGCCAGTTCTTGTTTAACCTGCAGTGTTAAGGACAATTATCTTGATCCTCCAGTTATAGCTGATGGATATCTCGGTGCTCTACATTTATACTGTAACGTGCGCCAAGTGACCGGCCAAGTTCGTCAGCGAAAACAACGGAGCGATGTTTCCCCCCGGTACAGCCAACTGCGATAACCAGGCTGGCTTTTCCCTCTTTAACATAGTAAGGAATAGAAAATTCGAGCAGATCTTTTACTTTTTTAAAGTAAGCAGATGTTTCATTCCAGCGCCACAGGTATTCTATAACCTGATCATCTTCACCGGTCAGGTCTTTCAGATGATCAACATAGTGTGGATTTGGCAGAAAGCGAACATCAAAAACCAGATCGGCGTGTGGCGGCAGCCCATACTTAAAACCGAAAGTAAGAATCCGGATCTGCATATTTTTTTCCCGCTGTTCCGGTTCAAATATCTCAACTATTTTAGTTTTTAATTCCCATGGTTTTAGGATAGATGTGTCGATTTCCCTGCTGGCTTTTCCCCTCAGTTCGCTTAAAGCTTCACGTTCTTGTATTATCGCTTCAGGAAGACTGACGTTCGCCAGGGGATGACGGCGGCGCGTTTCTTTATAACGCCTGATTAGCACTTCATCATCTGCAGTCAAAAAGAGTATTTCATAGTCGATCTGGCACTGTTCCAGTTCCTGCAGGGCCTCAAAAAGATCTTCAAAAAACGCAGCTCCTCGCATGTCGCAAACCAGGGCAACTTTTTTGTTTTCCGACTGCAGGAACAGGTCGGTAAACTTTGGTATCAGGGTCGGGGGCATATTATCGACACAATAATAGCCAAGATCCTCAAAACAGTTAAGGGCATGACTTTTACCGGCTCCGGAGAGGCCCGTTATTAATACTACCTGCATTTTGTCGCTGTCACTCATTCCTGGATACCCCCAGTGTTTTTAAATATTTACTCCGGACTTTAAAGTACAAAGTGTTCCAAGGCTGCAGCTACTCCATCTTCATTATTAGAAGTAGTTATATAATCTGCCACTTTCAGCAGACCGGGGCGGGCATTGGCAACAGCTATACCAAGTCCGGCATAGCTGATCATATCCAGATCGTTATGGCCATCACCAAAAGCAATAATTTCTTCTCGCTTTATTCCTTCCCTTTCAGCAAACCACTGCAGGGTTTGTCCTTTTGTTGCCTGGTGATCGGTTATCTCCAGAAAATATGGACGGGACTGCAGGATTGAAAGCTTTGACCCAAAACGTTCTTTAAGCTTTTCTTCCATGCTATCAAGCTTCCTGTCCCAGCGAATGATACTCATCTTGGTTGGATTTGAATCCTGCTTTTCCATGAAATTACTTAAAGAGCCAACTTCATTTACTTCTATTTTGGCCAGGGACTGGTAATAACGAGACTGCTCGGTTTCTTTTTCGACATAAATATCATCTTCAAAAAACACGCTGACGTGCAATCCGCTGCGCTCACCTTCCTTCACAACGGCAATTGCTATATTTTTATCAATTGGCCGGTGCAAAATCACTTCCCTGCTTTGAGATTTTTTAACAAGCGCACCGTGAAAATTTATAAGGGGCCTGTCATCATTCAGGCCCAGTTCAGACATGAAGGGAACAGAGGTTCTAAACATTCTGCCGGTAGCAATAACCAGACGCATGCCTTTTTTCAGTGCCTTCTGAATTGCTATCCTGTTCCGGGAAGATATCCGAGAGTGTTCATCGAGCAGCGTATCATCAAGATCTATAGCCAGCAAACGGTATTGCATAATACAGCTCCTTAGTTCTGAATGATTTTGGTTAAGTTCAGTATAGCATAGATTCTATTAAGCACTCAGCCTGGATCGCTTGATTCTGCCCTGCCTGCTAAAGGAAACTGAACCGAGCATAAAGTGCAGGTATAGAAATGCCGGTAATTTATATTATTCTTCTCGCAGCACACGGTAAATTCTTTCGGCCAGGGCACGGTTTACATCAGAAACCTCTTCCAGTTGTTCAACCGAAGCCTGCATGATTTTTTCTATGCTGCCAAAGTAATTAAGCAGAGCTTTTCTGCGAACAGGGCCGATGCCAGGAATATTTTCGAGCCTTGAACCAATGCTGCTGCGGCTGCGCCTGCTGCGGTGACCGCTTACCGCAAAACGATGCACTTCATCACGGATCCTCTGCAGCAGGTGCAACAAAGAATCATTGGAGGCCAACCGCACCGGCTCCGGTAAATCCTTTAAAAAAATCTGATCCGGATCTTTAGCAAGAGCTAGCAGCGGCACATCTTTAAGTGAGGTGTGATATAAAGCCTCAAAAGCTGAATTTAACTGCCCTCTTCCCCCATCAATCATAATCAGATCAGGCCTGGCCCACTGATCGCGGGCAGCTCTGCGCTGTAAAGTTTCTTCAAGTGCAGCATAATCGTCTCCAGCTGGAGCTTTTCTAATATTAAATCTTCTATACCCTTCTTTCGCGGGCTCACCGTTAACAAAAACAATCATGGCCCCAACAGGCTCTCCACCCCGTAAATGAGAAATATCGTATCCTTCAATCCTGACAGGCGGTTTTTCAAGACCCAACAGTTCAGCCAGGCTTTGAAGCGGCTCGACAGTTTTTTTCTTGCGTTGTTCTTGATCCTCTTTTAGTCGAAGGAAACAGTTACGGGCGGCAAGGTCAACCATTTTTTTCAACGCTCCCCGCTTAGGCATGCGAATTTTTACTTTACGCCCGGCTTTTTCTCTCAACCATTTATCAATAAGTTCAAAATCAGCTGGTAAATCAGATACGACAATTTCTGCCGGCAAATCATCTTCCCTGCTGTAATAATTTTTTATGAAGGAAGTCATTACTTCTTCATTTTCAAGTTCTTCTGCTCCACTTAAAGAAAAGTGATTCTGCCGGAGCATCTTGCCGTCCCTGATCTGGAAGAGATGAACTGCCGTGAATGAATCATACCTGGCCAGGGCAGTGATATCTCGATCAATACTATTTTCAATTAGCAGCATCTTTTGCTGTTGACCGGCAATTCTTTGCAGCGAATATAGACGGTCACGCAAAGCTGCTGCTGCTTCAAAACGCTGTTCGCAGGCTGCTTCATTCATTTGCAGCTTTAGTTTATCCTCAAGTTCGCTGTAACGACCCTGTAAAAATAGAATAACCTGGTTCACCATTTTTTCATACTGCTCCGGGGCCACTTCTGCCTGGCCCCGGCATGGTGCCAGGCAGCGCTTCATCTGGAAGTTCAGGCAGGGTCGCTCCGCAGATGGGCTGCCATCTAAAGGCATCCTGCAGCGGCGCAGTGGAAAGAGTGAACCAAGCAGGCGCATAGTTTCTCGGACAGCCCATACATCGGTGTAAGGCCCAAAACGTTTTTCTTTACGCCCCGGTGCAGGACGATAACGGCCGCGTCGGCTACCGCGTTGCGAAAGTCGCATCATTTCCAGGCGGGGGTAAAGATCTCCGGTGAGAATCAAGTAAGGATAATCCTTATCATCTTTCAGGTTAACATTAAAGCGAGGCCGATATTCCTTGATCAGGCTGCATTCCAGGATTAAAGCTTCAACCTCCGTATCGGTCACAACATAATCAATATCAGCCAGCCTGGCCTGAAGCGATTTCAGACGGGGCGATGATGCCGGTGCTTCAGCAAGGTAAGAGCGAACCCGCTTGCGCAGCGATGCCGCCTTTCCAACATAGATCACCATGTCAGCATCATCTTTAATCAGGTAAACTCCGGTCAAGTCGGGAAAACGACTTACTTTTTCTTTTAAACCTTCTAGCATAAGCACACCTCATACAGTGAATAACCATTTTTATTTTAAGATAGAAGCCAGCCACTGGCCGGTATAAGACTCGGTGCAAAGGGCAATTTCTTCAGGGGTACCCGCAGCAACTATTTGGCCTCCGCCGTCGCCACCTTCAGGACCAAGATCAATCAGGTAATCAGCCCGTTTAAGTACTTCCATGTTGTGTTCAATTACCACAACTGTGTTACCGCTTTCAACAAGGCGCTCCAGGATAACTAGCAGTTTACTAATGTCGTCAAGGTGCAGGCCGGTAGTAGGCTCATCAAGAATGTACAAACTGCGACCGTTACTGCGCCTGGAGAGTTCAGTTGCCAGCTTGACCCGCTGCGCTTCTCCTCCGGAAAGAGTAGTTGCTGGCTGGCCCAGACGGATATAGCCGAGGCCGACATCGTAAAGCAGCTCTAGTTTGCGCTGGATCTTCGGGATCGCCGAAAAAAAGTCCAGCGCCTCTTCCACGGTCATTGCCAGAACATCGGCGATATTTTTCTCTTTATAGTGAACTTCCAGGGTTTCCCGGTTATAGCGTTTGCCGGTACAGACCTCGCAGGGCACGTAAACATCAGGCAAAAAGTGCATTTCAATCCTCAGGATCCCGTCACCCCGGCAAGCTTCGCAGCGTCCACCTTTAACGTTAAAACTAAATCTTCCCGGACGGTAACCGCGGCGACGTGATTCCGCCGTCTTAGAAAAAATCTCACGAATGCCATCAAAAAGGCCGGTATATGTGGCCGGGTTTGAACGAGGAGTCCGACCGATCGGCGACTGATCGATTACGATCACTTTATCCAAGTGTTCAACACCCTCAAGTCTTTCGTGCTTTCCGGCCTGCTCCCGGGAGCGGTGCAGTTTACGTGCCAGACTGCGGGCTAATATTTCATTGACCAGGGTGCTTTTACCGGAACCTGATACACCGGCCACACAGATAAAAAGTCCCAGGGGGAAGCCCACATCAATATTTTTCAGGTTGTGCTCACCGGCACCCCGCACCCGCAACCAGCGATCATTGGTTGCCCGCCTCTGCTCGGGAACTGCAACTTCCTTTCTGCCGGCCAGGTAATCGCCGGTAATTGATTCTTCCGCAGACATGATTTTCTCAACAGTTCCTTCGGCAACAATCATTCCTCCACCGGCACCGGCACCGGGACCAATATCGACAAGGTGATCAGCACTGCGAATAGTTTCCTCATCATGTTCAACTACCAGCACGGTATTACCCAGGTCCCGCAGGGCCTTCAATGTCTTGATCAGGCGAGCATTATCACGTTGATGTAAACCAATACTCGGTTCATCTAAAATATAGATCACCCCGGTCAGGCCGGAACCAATCTGTGTGGCTAACCTGATCCGCTGAGCCTCGCCACCGGACAGGGTAGAAGCTGCCCGGTCAAGGTTAAGGTATCGCAGGCCTACGTTACTTAAAAACCGCAGTCTTTCATCAATTTCTTTTAAAACCTGTTTGCCAATATGTTGCTCGCGCTCGGTTAGCTTCAGATGGTTAAAATATTCGACAGCCTGCTCTACGGTAAGAGCAGAAACCTCGGCAATATTCTTTTCACCCAGTAAAACAGCCAGGCTGGCCTGTTTCAGACGGCTTCCTTTACAGGTTGGGCAGGGTTTGATCTGCATAAAGCGTTCCATATCTGCTCTGGCCTCATCTGAGGACGATGATGAATACCGTCTTTCCAGCAGCTTCAAAACTCCGGGAAACACTTTTTTATAATTGCGGACCCGCCTGAACATATTGACATAGCGAAAATTTATTTTACCCGGCGCCCCGTAAAGGATTTTCTGCTGTTCTTCGGGGGACAAGTCCTTATAAGGTTTATCCAGATCAATATCCCAGGCTTTTGCGGCAGCTTCGAGAAATTGTTGATAATAGTTCTGACCCGACCAGGGATGGATAGCCCCTTCACGGATCGATAATTCAGGATAAGGAATAACCAGGTCTGCTGAAAACTCCGATCTTGTTCCGAGCCCACTGCATTCAGGACAGGCACCATAAGGGCTGTTAAAAGAAAATATCCGCGGACTGATTTCTTCAAAACTGAATCCGCATTCGGCACAGGCAAAGTTCTCGCTAAAAAGCAGTTCTGAACCGCCAACTTCTTCAATCAGAACCAAACCTTCGCTTAGTTTGAGAGCTGTTTCCACCGAATCTGCCAGGCGGGTCTGGATACCTTCACGGATAACCAGGCGGTCAACAACTACCTCAATATTGTGTTTTTTATTCTTATCAAGAACTATTTCTTCTTCCAGTTCGCGGACTTCGCCGTCGACCCGCACACGAACATAGCCCTTATGTCTCATTTCATCAAAAAGACGTGAGTACTCGCCTTTTCGGCTGCGGACCAGGGGCGCAAGGATTTGGATTCGGGTTTTATCCGGCAGTTCCACAACCTGATCGACCATTTGCTGTACAGTTTGCTGACTAATTTCCTTCTTACAGTTCGGGCAGTGCGGATTCCCTATCCGGGCATATAGCAGGCGGATATAATCATATATTTCAGTAACCGTTCCCACGGTAGAACGCGGGTTACGGGAGGCCGTTTTCTGATCAATAGAGATAGCCGGGGAGAGACCCTCGATCTGATCAAGGTCGGGTTTATCCATCTGGCCCAGGAATTGCCGGGCATAAGCAGAAAGCGATTCAACATAGCGGCGCTGCCCTTCGGCATATATCGTGTCGAAAGCCAGCGATGACTTACCCGAACCACTTAGTCCGGTAAATACTATTAGCTTGTTGCGGGGCAGGGACAGGTTGATGTTTTTCAGATTATGTTCCCTTGCTCCGCTAATGGTTATTTCTCCTGCCGACAATCTTTTCACCTCAGTAATAAATTTTATTTGCATTTGTTACAAAAAATCTTGCTCACTGATCGCTTGGGAAGAATTGACAGGGCTCAGCGGCAGCCTTTCGCCCAGGATTTCCTTACGATAGGCTCATCCAGAGCCCGCGTGAGGCAAACCGCATCCTGCGGTCTGTCCTGCTCCAGGCTTTGCTTTGCCTGCAATTCTATTATACTCGCTTTATGTTCCCGATAATTTTTTGTAACAATTTGCCGTGACCTTACTTAGCTGTGACTATAATTTCATAATTGGTTACGCAAACCTTGTTAATCAGGCCTTACCAAGTCTTTTGCTGCTTTTCCAGCTCGAAGATCGTGTCACGCAGCTCAGCAGCTCTCTCGAAAGCCAGGTTCCGTGATGCTTCTTTCATTTCTTTACTCAGTTCCTTGATCATTTTCTGACACTTTTTGGTATCAAGCTGTTTTAAATCTTCTTCAAAGTAGCGTTCTTCTTCCGCAACCATGGTAGCGCCGATCAATTCACGAATTGGTTTCACTATAGTAGCAGGGATAATATTGTGCTCCCGGTTAAAATAGATCTGTTTCTCACGCCGCCGCTCAGTTTCATCAATCGACCGCTGCATAGATGGGGTAACCTTTTCGGCATACATAATAACCTTACCCTCGGTATTACGAGCGGTTCGGCCAATCGTCTGAATCAGGGATCTTTCTGAACGTAGAAATCCTTCTTTATCTGCATCAAGAATAGCTACAAGAGTCACTTCAGGTAGATCCAGGCCTTCACGCAGCAGGTTAATGCCAACCAGGACGTCAAACTCCCCGGTGCGCAGCCCCCTGATAATAGTCATCCGCTCCAGAGCATCTATATCAGAGTGCATGTAGCGAACCCTCAGGCCCATGTTACGGTAATATTCGGTCAGATCTTCTGCCATACGCTTGGTCATGGTAGTAACCAGGACTCGCTGGCCGGCTTCGGCCCGGAGCCTGATTTCCCCGTATAAATCATCAACCTGACCTTCAGCAGATCTGACTTCAACCTCGGGATCTACCAGTCCGGTAGGACGAATAACCTGCTCCACAACAGCATTACTGTGCTCCAGTTCCCATGGACCAGGGGTGGCAGAAACCAGGATTGCCTGATTAAGCAAGGCTTCAAACTCTTCAAACCGCAGGGGCCTGTTATCAAGCGCGGACGGCAGCCGGAAACCATGCTCTACCAAAGTGCTTTTCCGTGAAAGATCGCCCCGGTACATACCATTAATCTGGGGGATGGTAATATGTGATTCATCAATTACCATCAGCATATCTTCCGGGAAGTAGTCAAGCAGAGTAGACGGACGGCTACCGGCAGGTCGCCCATCCAGGTGACGGGAATAATTTTCGATGCCGCTGCAAAAGCCAATCTCCTGCATCATTTCTAAATCAAAGTTAACCCGCTGTTCCAGGCGCTGTGCTTCCAACAACTTATCTTGGCTGCGAAAAATTGCAAGTTGCTCCTGCAGTTCAGTCTCTATAGCATCAATTGCCCGCTGCAGCTGATCCGGTGCAGTAACATAGTGAGTAGCCGGGAAAATCGCAACGTGATTTCGGTCACCGGTAACTTTACCGCTGACCAGGTCCACTTCCCGCAGGCGGTCAATCTCATCACCAAAAAGCTCAACCCGTAAAGCCGCTTCTGAAAACGAAGCCGGAATAATCTCAAGCACATCGCCCCTGACCCGAAAAGTGCCCCGCTGGAAATCAATTTCATTACGCTGGTAATGAATGTCAACCAAACAACTGATAATTTCATCCCTGCCTATTTGCATCCCCGGCCGAAGAGATAGGACCTGCTCCATGTATTCTTTAGGCGAACCCAGGCCGTAGATGCAGGAAACCGAAGCAACAACAATTACATCTCTTCGTTCAAGAACAGCACTGGTGGCCGAGTGACGAAGCTTATCAATCTCATCATTGATCGAAGAATCTTTTTCAATGTATGTATCACTACTGGGCAGGTAGGCTTCGGGCTGATAATAATCATAATAACTGATAAAGTACTCAACTGCATTTTCCGGAAACAGTTCTTTAAATTCAGAGCAGAGCTGGGCAGCCAGGATTTTATTCGGCGCCATGACCAGGGTTGGACGCTGGACCTGCTCTATAACATGAGCGATTGAAAAAGTTTTTCCCGAGCCGGTTACGCCAAGCAAGGTCTGGTAAGGGGAGCCCCGGTGCAATCCATCCACCAGGGCCGTAATAGCTCCCGGTTGATCACCGGAAGGCTTATAATCTGCTCTAACTTTGAAGCCACCTTCACCGGTCATAATGACACCTCCCGCTTAGTGGCTAAATCGGAACCATTATTAATTATATCACAGTTAAAAAATAAAACCCGTTTCAAATATTATCAAACCCAATCCGATAGCAACAAATATTATCGTAGAACTAATTTTGACATATTCCGGCTTCAACCTGGAAACAAAGCGGTTTCCGATATATACGGCCAAAGCATGGTTGGCGAACATAGCAAGTATTGCTCCGCCAAAAACGGCAAAAGGCAAACCCAAACTGGCTGCCAAAAGCAAAACCGCCAGCTGGGTCTTATCACCGAACTCCGCCAGGAAGATCATGCCCAGGGTTTGAAAATATCCACCGTTGGCGCAGCCCTCTTCCGCTTTTTGTTCACCACGCAGCCATGTAAAGATACCCACCCCGACAAAAAAAATCCCGGAAATAACTGCAACAAAACTATGCGGCAATGCATCAGCAGCCAGACTTCCAGCTCCCGCAGCCAGACCGAGCACCAGGACCATCGCAGTCATAGCCCCTGCTAAAACTTGCAGAGGTGGATACCTGCAAGCCATGGTTAAACAGACCAGCTGTGATTTATCACCAAACTCAGCTATAAATACAGTAAGAAAAGCGGCCACCGCTGCTGCCAGCAATAGTCACACCGCCCTATAATTATTTATTGCCTTTTGATCCAACCGGCAACTTTATTTTTCAGATATTTAAAACGGCCCATGGGATCAGGCTTACGAATTTCCATATAAACAGGAGAATCAGGTGCAGGCACCGGGATCAAACCAAGATTAGCGCTACGATGAAGCAGTGAGTGCGAATATTGCGCATTGAGCCTGCCCTGAAAGGATTCAGTCAGGGTTTCATTTTTTTTGTTAGGCTTGTGGAGAATAACAGAGAAAGGGCTGCTTTCCCTCAAACCATCAAGTAAAACCAGAAAGTAACTATCTTCAATTCTATTAACCAGTTCCTTGTTATTGTTAACTGAATTTCCGTTAACTGTCAGCACCAGATCATCATCAAGCAGGCCGGCATCCGCAGCAGGCGAATTTGGTAGAACCTTCATGATAGGAACTCCCGCTTCAGGCATCCGGTAGCGCGGTGACCTGGATTCTTCCTGTTTTTTACCATAAAGGATCAGTAGCTCATGGCCAAGAGGAGCAAAAAATACTCCAGGCAAAACCAGCCAACTCATAAACTCAGATCCAATAGCAATTACGAGGAGAACAATGCTGTATGCTGCCAGCCATTTTGCTGAAAAAGCAGTTTTCTCACGTGGTGTTGATGACAGTGCCATGTCGGCATAACCAAGTCCAGCAGCAATCGGAATAACCATGTACTGTAAACTCTGGCCTTCACCCGGATCCAAGTTTGATTCGAGAATTGGCCACCAGTCAGGCATACTTACTCCGACTATCTCTGTTTGAGCTATAACTGTTACCAAAAGCGCTACCAGCGGAATGGGCCAAAATCTTTGCAAAGTAAAAGCCCCTACAACTTCCCCACCTGCCCGCTTTAAATAAATCGGACTGCTGCCCCAATGCCCGCCAAAATAAATCAGCAGGGCCTCAACCAGGTGTAATAATCCTATTAATACAAGTAAGGCAGGAATATGAATCATCAGCAGAGATTCGAAAATAAAATTTTTTTCAAGGAGAGGAAAAAGCGGTAACAGTATATTGCGTCCGATAAGAGCAGCAAATGCAACAATCCCACCAGCATAGGAAAAACAAAGGTAACGGGGATTAAACAACAGCAGTAATAAAGCAACCGGCCAGATAAAGTACAGTCCGATCTGCTCTAATGAAAGCCCTAAAAAAATTAGAATAGCGCTGGCAGCAAAACCACCCAGGGCGCCAAGAGCTACCGATAATAAAACCTGCCTACCAACACCACTAATAACACACCCGAATAGTTTTTCTTCAGTAGCTGCAAGCCTCCTGTATTGCAGATATACTAAAAATAAAACTATCCAAAATATCGGCATGATGAAGGCAAGCACAAAAGTAGATATAAAGACCTGCCCTATCTCAAGAAAAGGCTGCATTTATCAGTCTATTCCTCCAATTACATTAAGCAAACCCGGCTTTTTGATTAATTCTTTAGCATAATTTAATTGCTCATCTTTTTCGCGGGCAATAACATCAATAGCGCTGCGCAGCTCCACCCAGGTCGTATCATCAAATTCACCGGTTAATTCCAGACCGGCTCTGTCCTGGAAACTGCGTAAAGCCAGGGCGGTTTGCCGATCGAAATATCCGGTTATCTCTACCCTTAGACCAAGCTGCTCAAGCATCTGCTGCAGCATTTCAACTTCATCCCCATAATCACCCTCTGCAAGACTATCAGGATGGAAATAACGATAATAGCGTAATATCTCTGGCATATCTAGCTCAAAATCCGGTTCAACCCCATGCTCATCAATATCATATCCTGCTGGTGTGAAGTACTTCGCCATCGTCATCAGGATAGCACTTTCTCCGTCAATATATTCAAGTTGCTGAACAGAAGCCTTGCCATAAGTTGATTTACCAACAAGCACCCCAACTTCCCGGTCCTGTACTGCCCCGGCAAGCAATTCTGAAGCGCTGGCAGAGTCTTCATTAATTAAAACCACTAACGGATAGGGTCGCTTTGCGGCACTTGATAAATAGGTTTTGATTACCTGATCATCAGGACCGACAAGCCTGACAATTTCACCTTCGGGAATAATCTGTCGGCCAACTTCTACTGCCTGCTCAACCAGTCCACCTGGATTGTTACGCAGGTCTAATATTAGTCCGGTACTCAGGCCACTTTGTTCGATAGACTCGAATTGCCGGACAAATTCAGCTCCGGTATTACCATCGAAGCTGCTTATCTTGATATAACCAAGACCGTCATCAAGCATTTCACTAAAAACAGTTTCTACCTGGATTTCAGCCCTGCCAACAGTTCGCTTCAGTGGTTCATCTGAGCCGGGCCGCTTTATCAATATTTCAACCGTGGTATCACTGGGCCCTCGCAACAATTCAACTGCCCTTTTTATACCCTGATCTGATAGCTCATTTCCGTCAGCTTCTAAAATACGATCCCCCGGCTGAAGACCACTCCTGGCCGCAGGTGAATCAGCAAATGTTTCAAAAACAACTATGTCTCCGTCAGATTCTATTATTCTGACCCCAATTCCGGCATATGATCCCCTGGTGTCAGTCAGAAAATCGTCTAATTCTTCCGGGCTAAGATACTGCAAATAAGGGTCGCCAATACTATCAACAATACCCCGAACCGCACCTTCAACCAGTTTGTCAAGTTCTACGGGATAAAAATACTTATCCTGGATTGACTTAATCGCATTTTCAATAAGGCTGGTGTCGTAATCACCTTCGTCCATAGAGCCGTTATTGTGCTGAGGCTCATAGCGAATTATGGTTTGCGGCACTTCCTCAGCTGATTCAGCATGATCAGCTCCTCCAGCCAGGTAAAAAGTAACCAGGTTAGTCCCAATAATAAAGAAAAGAAATACCAGCAGAAAGATGAAAACATACTTTCTTTTTAAGTTAACCATAGCATTCAACTCCCGGTAAATATAATAACACAAAAATATTGTCCTGTATCCCCTGCATAAAGAGATTTCGGCTATCCCGCATATGACCAGGATAGCCGACTAAATGAATATGACAATTATAATATTAAAGCTGTATCAGTTAAAATATTTCATTGGGTTATAGCGGTGATCAGGCCCACCGCTGGGATACTGACGAATCGGGGGCTTATTAAATTCCCGCACTTCAAAATGAAGGTGCACACCTGTACTATAACCGGTCGTTCCTGCTCTGGCAATGCGCTCACCGCCACCGACCACTTTACCTTTCTGAACAAGAAGGCTGCTCATATGGGCATAAAGCGTTACAGTGCCATCTCCGTGATCCAGCATTACACAGTTTCCATAACCCCCATTCCATCCTGAAAATATAACTTCTCCCTGGGCAGCAGCAACGATATAGTTGGCCGCTCCTCCATGAGGTGCAATATCAACTCCGCCATGCCAGGCCTGAGCACCGCTAAAGGGGTCCCTGCGCCAACCATAACCGGAACTAATCCAGGTTGGCGGTTCTATAGGCCAGATTAAATCTCCATCTAACCCGGAAAACTGGCTGGCCGCCTCGGCAATCAGCTGTTGAATCAAACTATCAAGAGATTTTGCTTCCTCTTCCAGGTCCTGAATTGCCTGCATATTAAGAGCTATTTCGCCCTGCAGCTCACCAAGAATAGAGACCCGATCATCTGCAGCTCGCTCCAGTTCTGCCTCGTTGGCTGCAACCTGGCTGCGCATACTCTCCAACTTATCCTTTTTTTGATTTAGTTCATCTCTCCAAGATTGAACCAGGTCTCTTTCTTCCTGAATTTCTTCTATCAATCGAATATCATTAGATGCGATAACACTTAAGTTGTGCAAACGGGTTAAAAAATCAGAAAAACTGTGTGAATCAAAAAGAACCTCTATATAAGAGATTACACCATGCTGCTGGATAGCTCGCAGCCTTAACTTCAAAAGATCTTCCTGGTAATGTAGCTGCTCCTCAGCTTCTGCCAGCTCTTCTTCAGCATGTTCAATTTCCGATTCTACATCGCTTATTTCACCGGCTAATCTTTTCTGTTCAATGCGCAGCTCATCAATCCTATTTTCAAGCTGTTTTAATTCGTCTTTCAGTGCTGCTTCGCGGTTCAAACGCTGCTCAAGAGCACTCTTTTCATCTCGCTTCTTTTTTTCAACTTCTTCCAGCTCCTGCTGTTTTTCTTCAATCTCTTCATTCGTAATTGCCAAAAGGGGCGAAGCAAATAACACTGTTAATAAAAGAGGCAGGAGTAGAACTATGATCCAGGCCTTTTTCCTGAATAGCATTTTTTATCCTCCCTGAAAAAGATTATCTCTTTATACCCTAAGAAAACGGCCCATTGAAAATATGCTGCCCATAATACCAAGTCCTGTCCCAAGGGGAACCAGATATTTGGCCAACTCTATAATAACCTGCTGTACCGGCAGCAGGGTTAGAAAAACAAGGTTGTTAACCGTAACCCATTCAACAGAATACTCGTAAAGATAGTAAAGACCAACCAGGGGCAGAACTGCACCGACAAAACCCATTAGTAATCCTTCTAAAACATAGGGCCAGCGAATAAACCAGTTTGTTGCACCGACATATTTCATGATCGAAATTTCTCTTTTACGCATCATAACCGTAAGCTTGATAGTGTGTGAAATTAAAAATATTGCCGTGATGGATAACCCCGCCTAACCTAGAGTCTTAGCTTAGAGCTTTTGTTAGAGTTCTAGTTTAGTTTAGCTTTAGTTAAGAGTTTAGAGTTGTAGCTTAGAGTCTTAGCTTAGAGTTTTAGTTAGAGTTGAAGTTTAGTTTAGTTATAGTTAAGAGTTTAGAG
>JBNJHL010000009.1:0-27633 GCA_051748445.1 Bacillota bacterium | reverse complement strand
CTCCTGTATAAATATAAAATTTATTTATATCTCAATTTTCTGAATTATTAAGAAACAGCAGCTTTAATAATCTAGATTAAGCAATATCAAATCTTCTCTATTGTTCGGTTTCGGGTACAATAATTGACACCGCATGTCGATCGGGATCCATGTTTTCTTCAACCAAAGCCAGAATTTCTTGACGTTTTACTTCCTGGAGAACTGAAGGCAGCTGAAATAGATCTGTCCCTTTAAAACGCATGGAAAGAAAATTGTTAGCAATAAATTCCAGCGAGTTGAAACGGCGGATGTAACCACCGAGGATTTTGCGTCGGTGGCGTTCAAACTGCTCATCGGTGATCCCTTTTTTATTGATACCGGCAATCGCCTCCATGATTTTGTAGTAGAGCTGATCGGGATCCCTGGTTTCACCGCCAATCATGGTATGACCATAATTTACTTCAACCGTATATTCGGCATCAAAATGTTCATCAATCAGATCTTCCTTGTAGAGGCTGTTATAAAGTTCCTCACTGGAACCAAACAGGATATCAAGCAGCAGTTCCATTAATATTTCCCTGCGCATCTTTTCCTGCCCCTGCAAATCACCAACAATCAAATCTTTGAAACCAAGAAGCAAGATCGGTTCAGAAACAACCAGTTCCTGAACGGTCCGCTGTTTGTTAATCTCTTCTGGTTCAGTAGGGTATTGACGCACTATGGCCCCCATTGGCTGATAGTTCCTGGCTGCAAAGTTCTCTTCTACCTGGCGGCTAACCTGATCGGGCACTAAATCTCCAACTATAAATACTGCCATATTGCTGGGATGATAAAATGTATTATAGCAGCGATAAAGCAAATCGGGTGTAATTTTGGTAATACTATCAACCGTTCCGGCGATATCATTCCGAACGGGATGTTCGCAGTATAAACCTTCAAGCAGATTGAAGAATACCCTCCAGTGAGGGTGGTCTTCGTACATTTTAATTTCCTGGCCGATAATACCCTGCTCTTTCTTCACTGTTTTTTCTGTAAAATAAGGTTCCTGGACGAAATCAAGCAGCAGCTGTAAATTTTGCTTAAAGTTAGCGGTACAGGAAAATAAATATGAGGTCTGGGTAAATGAAGTAAAGGCATTGGCAGAAGCACCCAGGCCAGCAAACCGGTCAAAAACATTGCCCTGTTCATCTTCAAATAATTTATGCTCTAAAAAGTGGGCCACTCCATCCGGCAACATAGTAAAATCCTGTTCCGGTTCAACCCGAAAACAGTTATCAATCGAACCAAAACGAGTGGAAAACACGGCATATTTTTTCTGGTAACCTGGACGGGGCAGCACAAAAAGATCCATTCCGGGTTCTACCCGGTAGTGATATAGTGTCTCCTGCAATTCCCTGTTTTCAATTAAACGACAGTTCTCTGTCACTTTATATTGAACCCCCTTCCCTGGGTCGAAGCAAGTAAACTGTATCCAGTTTAATTCTCTCGGCTACAGCCTTAATCTCTTCTATGCCAACTGACTCAATCCCAGCTGCAAGCTCTTCAACGGTGTAAGTTTTTCCGCCTACAGAACCATCCAGGTGAAATGAGATGAGCTGACTGGGGCTGTCCTGTTTGGAACGAAGCTGATTAATCAGACCCTGCTTTGTATTATCCAGTTCAGCTTCACTAATATTTCCCGCAGCCATATCTGCAAGCTGGTGTTCAATTATTTCACGAGCTTTTTCGCGCTCCTTGTAATTGATACCGGCTGATATAACCATTAATCCTTTGTGCTTTTCAAGACGCGAGTTAATATAATAGGCCAGGCCGGCATCTTCCCTGACATTCATAAAAAGTTTCGAATGTGGGAACCCACCCAGAATACCACTGTAAACCAGTAATGCACAGTAAAGTTCGTCCTGGTAACTGGTATAAGTCCGATAACCGATCACCAGTTTAGACTGGTTTACAGCCATTTCTTCTTCATGAAATTTTACTTTTTCTACCGGATGCATTATTTCAGTGTCGGAAAGCTCAGCCAGATCTTCACTACGGGAAAACTTGAAAATATCAGCCGCAGTTTCCAGGACATGTTTTTCCTCAAGCTCACCGATCACATAAATATCAATCGGATTTCTATTAAATAGGTTTTTATAATAACTGTATAAGCCGGCTGGATCAATCTCTTCATAATCTTCGATCCGCCCCAGCTTAAAAACACCAAATTTTTCATTTGCACACATCAAGGACAGACAACGTTCAAGGGCATATGATATTTTATCGTTAAGCATAGCCCGAATATCTTTAATGAGCTGATTTTTCTCCTGCCTGACATAATCTTCCCTGAAAGCGTCACCTTCGACCAGGGGATTACCGATAACCGAACCAAGAACAGACATCCCTTCAACCAAAATCCTGCCGTTTTCCCCAAGGTAACGACCATGTGCTGTTTCCATACTAAATGCCAGGAGATGCTTTTCACCACTCTTAATAATATCAGTGGCAATATCAGCACCATAAAGGCCCTCAAGTTTTTGCTGCAGACTTAAGTAATCAGGGTAATCTTTGCTGCCCTGTTCAAGTACCGACGGCAAAAGGGCATTATATGCCGCCCGCCCCGGAGTCAGTTCCTGGTGGACAAAAAAACCCATAGAAATCGTTTTAAATTTGTCTGTAGGCATGAATATAAGCCTGATTCCATTTTCCAGGTAGTGATATTTTGTATTTTCGAGCAAAGCAAAACCTCCATTTCTGTATTTATTGGTAACTAATAAACCTATATCGCCTGCTAATGCCCGGCCTGCTTTAGAAAACTGAAGCGAACATAAAGTGCAGGCATGGAAATGCCGGTAAAGCGAAGCCTGAAGCGGGTTGGCCTTTAGTCAGGCGGCCACCGAGCGAGAGCTCCGGATGAGCTTATCGCGAGGGTAACCCAGGCGTAAGGTTGAAACTAAGCGGCTGCAGTTCCAGCCTAAACGATCAGCGGGCAAAGATTTCTAAAAAGGCTAACAGCTAAAATTATCGTATCCATTCAGCCATATTGCGTATATTGCGCTGTGATATTTCAACAACTTATTTTAGTTTAACCTTTTCTCACTCTATAAAGCAAGTATAGATATGAAAGTTTGACTTGCAAAAGGCTTGGTGGTATCATGAATTTGCAAAAGAAGATGCAGGCGCCCGTGGTGAAAGGGATATCACGCAGGCCTCCGGAGCCTGAAGTCGGGGTTCGAATCCCTGCGGGCGTACCAAAAGTTTAAGGGAGCAACCTGCCAGCAGGTTGCTCAATTTTTATAGAAAATCTATGACAAAGGAGTTTTAGCTAATGCCAAAAGTGAAGTTTATTCCCCAAAACAAAGATATTGAAATTGAAACAGGAACTGATTTGCTAAAAACAGCCGACATTGCCGGCCTTTATATCGAGGGTGACTGCGGCGGACGTGGAACCTGTGGAAAATGTAAAGTAAAAATTACCGAAGGTAAGAAAACAAAACCGAACAAAGCTGAAGAAAAACATCTTTCTGAAAAAGAAATTGAAGATGGATGGGTTCTTGCCTGCCAGCACAAAGTAGATAAAAACCTGGTAGTTGAGGTGCCGATCCAGAAAGATGCTCACCTGCGTAAAACCTCCCTAAAGGGAGGAGTCGAACATTTAACTGCTGAACCAATGATAGAAAAAATCCATGTTAAACTGGAAAAACCGGCAGTAGAAGACCAAACCGCCGACCTGGAGAGACTGCTTAAATATCTTGATAAACCAGAATTATCAGTTGAACTGCGTGAACTATCTCAATTTCCTACCCTGCTCAGAGACAACTCTTTTTCCGTTACTACTGCTATAACCGGTAACAGGATCATTTCAATAGAACCGGATGATACAACCGATCAAATATTTGGGGTGGCATTTGACATTGGCACTACCACCATTGCAGGTTCACTGCTAGACCTGCAAAAAGCAGAAGTGCTCGCCGTTTCCGCAATAACCAACCCGCAAAACTCCTACGGAGCCGATGTTATCTCCAGAATAACTTATGCTTCAGAAAGCAAGGCAAACCTTCAGCAGCTTCAGGATAAAGTGATTAAAGCGGCAAACTCTATCATAAAAGATCTTTTAAAAGAAACCAAAGTAGCCAGGGACAGGATATACGAAGTAACTGCAGTAGGTAACACCACCATGAGTCACCTCTTCATGGGAGTTGATCCGACCTACCTGGCGCCGGCACCGTTCGTTCCGGCCTACAGCCGGGCTCTCGAAGTTGAAGCTTCTGCCCTGGGCCTGAACATTAACCCGGCAGGGCGGGTTATCTTCCTGCCGAATATTGCCGGCTATGTCGGATCAGATACTGTAGGGGTAATTCTTGCTACAGATATGGACAAACGGACTGAAAGTTGTGCGGCAATAGATATCGGAACAAATGGTGAAATTGTTCTTGCAGCTAACGGTCGTCTGATGGCCTGCTCAACAGCAGCAGGACCTGCTTTTGAGGGAGCCCAGATTAAACACGGCATGCGCGCAGCTTCAGGAGCAGTAGAACTTGTCAAGTACGAAGATGGCGAAATAAAAGTGAGGACAATCGATGATGCGCCGGCCTGCGGCATCTGCGGATCAGGGCTAATCGATTCTATTGCTGCACTGGTAGACGCAGGGCTAATTGAACACACCGGCCGCTTTGTTAATCCCGAGGATAATCCTGAAAAAGTACCCGATCGCTTTAAAGACAGACTGCGCAAAGGAAATAATGGATACGAATTTGTTCTTGTGAAAGCTGCAGATTCTGATACCGGAGAAGATATTGTCCTGAGCCAGGGAGATGTACGTGAGCTGCAGCTGGCCAAGGGCGCTATCTATGCCGGCCTGATGATTTTGCTTAAAGAGGCGGGAATTAACGAAGATGAACTGGACCAATTTTTGCTGGCAGGAGCTTTTGGCAATTATGTCCGCAAAGAAAGTGCTTTAACAATCGGATTACTTCCTCAGCTGCCACTGGAAAAGATTATTGCCGTCGGCAATGCTGCCGGTGACGGCTCGCGCATGGCCCTTGCCTCTAAAACAGTTCGGGAAAGGGCCAAAGCCCTCCCTGAGAAGGTTGAACATGTGGAGCTCTCAACCAGGAGGGATTTCCAGGATATATTTGTTGACGCCATGTCCTTTAAGAAGGTTTAAATAACTGGCAGGAAACCGGGCCACACTGTAGAATTCAAATGAAAAGCGGCGGCTTGCCGGACATCGTATACAATTTCAAAAAACGGGGAGGTAAAACATGTTTAAAGCAAAAGATATCATGAGCACTCCCGCTATCAGTATCAGCGGTGAAAAAACCCTCAAAGAAGCTATTGACCTACTTGCTGAAAAAAAGATCAGCGGTTTTCCGGTAGTTAACGAACAGAACCAGATAATTGGAATAATATCCGATACTGATATAATTGCTTACTCTCAAAAATTCACTGTTGTGCCCCACACCACACTTTCAGGTTGGATTTCTCCCTATGCCAGTGTAGAAGACCTGGCCAGCATGAAAAAAGGTTATGACCTGCTTGGCAAAACTAAGGTTAAAGAAATTATGACAAAGAAAGTCTACACGGTTGCAGAAGAGACAGAAGCACCGGATATTGCCAAACTGATGAGCAAGCGAAATATTAACCGGATCCCGGTAGTCAACAGTGAAGGCAAACTGACAGGGATCGTTACCAGGGCCAACATAATCCAGTGTATGGCCAAGTATTAAATATTATAAGTTAAATTGAGGGAAGCTGTGCGCAATAAGACAATGAATAGTCACAAAACAGGCGGTTTTTTAAACCGCCTGTTTAGAATTAAGATAATTGCCAGCATCTGGGTAGGCAAACTATTCTTAATTATAACAAGGTTGTCCGGGCACGGGGGTACAACCTTACCCGGTCGTATTGCTTTAAAAATAGAGCCAATGCTTACCTTAAGCTTAATTTCTTTCTTGCCCTTAGGTACTCTTATAATCACCGGCACCAACGGTAAAACTACCACTTCCGCCCTGACAACCGGCATTCTAAAAGAAGCCGGTTACAGGTGCATCCATAATCAATCCGGTTCCAACCTGGCCTGGGGAGTTGCTTCATCCCTGGTTGCGAGGGCAGGGCTAAGCGGCCGTCTCAGTGAAGATATAGCGATCATGGAAGTAGATGAAGGAGCGCTACCGGGAGTTACGGAAAATATTAAACCACGAGGCATTACAATCACTAATATTTTCAGAGATCAACTGGATCGTTACGGCGAAGTAGACCAAGTCCTGTTAAAAATTAAAAAAGGTTTAGAATTACAACCGAAAGATGGTTTCGAGGCTATCAACGCCGATGACCCTTCCCTGACTGGAATCAAATTAAATAATAAAAAAAGATGGCTGTATGGACTGGAACTTGATCTGCCCGCAGACACTTTTAAAAATACAGGGCGTGATATGAAAGCCTGCCCGTTTTGTAGAAAAGAACTGCAATACGATAAGCTATATTACGCTCACCTCGGCCACTATCACTGTCACAGCTGTGGTTACAAAAGACCGCAGCCTGATATCAGACTGGTAGAAGCCAGGACCCAGGCAGATGGAACAACCCTGCTGCAAATCGAATTGCCCGGAGAAACTACTGAGATTAAGTTTCCCCTGCTGGGAACCTATAATCTTTACAATCTTCTGGCAGCAGTTACCACAGCAAAAGCCCTTGATATTCCAACATCACTTATTGCCGAAGCTCTGGAAAAATCGATTCCTTCTTTTGGCCGAATGGAACTTTTTAAAACAAACGGAAAAACTATAGTCATGGCTTTAATTAAAAACCCGGTCGGGGCTAATGAGGTATTAAGGACGCTTACCAGTCAAAGTGACAGGATCAACCTCCTTGTGGCAATAAATGACAAAATTGCCGATGGCACTGATGTTTCCTGGCTATGGGATGTTGACTTTGAACAGCTTGCAGTAGAAAAGGATAATATTTCTGGTCTTTATGCCTCGGGCTTGAGAGCATGGGATATGGCTGTCCGCTTTAAATATGCCAGCTTCAATCCTGATCAGGTTATAGTTGAAGAAGACACCGAAAAAGCTGTCAGGGCAGCCCTGGAAGCAACCAGCCGGGGCTGCAAACTTTTTATCCTGCCCAGCTACACCGCTATGCTTGAAATTCGGCGGGCCCTCAACAAAATGGGGCTTGGCAAACCCTACTGGGAGGAATAATAATGGCCAGTATTAGAATATATCACCTTTATCCTGATCACCTAAACCTTTATGGAGATCGGGGCAATATGATCGCGCTGTGCCGCAGAGCAGAATGGCACAATATAAAGACTGAGGTAGTTCCCGTAAAACCGGGGGACAAAATAAACTTTTTTCACTGTGATTTGCTTTTTATGGGCGGAGGCCAGGACAGTGACCAACAAATGGTAGCCGAAGACTTAAAAAATCGCAGTAACGAATTAAGTTCTGCAGTAAAAGATGGTATGGTTATATTCGCCGTTTGCGGATCTTACCAGCTTCTCGGATCACATTATACAACCGTCAGCGGTGAAAAAATTGGCGGCCTGGAATTAGTTGATCTATATACAGAAGCCGGAAAAGAAAGATTAATCGGCAACGCTGTGATAAACTGTTCACTGTGGGATCCTGCCAGAACCCTGGCCGGATTTGAAAACCATGCCGGTAAAACTTATTTAGGCCCTGAACTGCAGCCACTCGGCCGCGTTATGATCGGTTACGGTAACAACGGCAGTGATAAAACGGAAGGTGCCGTTTACAAAAATGTAATCGGCACCTATCTTCACGGCTCACTTCTGCCCAAAAACCCCTGGCTCACCGATCATCTCCTTGAAAAAGCCCTTGCCTATCGTGGGCAGAACTTTCATCCTGCTGAGTTGGATGATTCCCTGGAGCAAAAAGCTCACGATGTCTTTATCAAGATGGCCGGTTCCAAAAAACATAAAAGGCTTTCTAGGCGCGCTTAACTAAAAAATAATTTGGCAATGATACTAGAGCAAATATTCAATATCCGCTTCTTCAAGTTGAGATTGGACTATTTCATTAATTACTGCCGGCACTTGCTGCTCGATCATTGCTTCTTCCACTTCTTCACGCACATCTTCGAAATCAACTTCTTCTGCCTCTCTGCGATCGGTAACTTCAACGATATGGTAACCAAAAGAAGTTTCGACAGGGCCGCCTGTTTCACCTACTTCAAGAGAAAAGACCACTTCTTCGAACTCTTCGGTCATCATGCCCCGTCCGAAAAATCCCAGGTCTCCACCATCATCCTTATTAGAGGTATCTGTGGAATACTCCGCTGCCAAATCGGTAAAATTCTCACCTTCTTCAAGCAGCGCCATTACTTCATTTGCTTCTTCCCGACTTTCAACAAGAATATGTCTTGCCTCTACTTCTTCTTCAGTATCAAAAAGCTGACGATTTTCTTCAAAGTACTCTTTCGCTTCCTCTTCTGAAATATCAATTTCCTCCATGGCCAGCTTGCGAACCAACAGGTTAAGGCGGGCATCTTCACGGAAAGCATCCAGGCTGATTCCGTACTGTTCAAGAATCATCTCTAACTGTTCTTCGGCACCTTGAAAGCTTTCGTCAATAATATCTTTTATTTCTTCTTCCAGCTCTTCTTCACTAACAGTAATTCCTTTTTCTTCCGCCAGTTGAATGATTAACTTCCTGGTTATTACTTGATCGAGAACTTCACGTCCACCCTGAGCGTACATCGCTTCGAAGAGTTCATCACGGGTTATTTCTTCTCCGTTTACTTTTGCAACAATTTCGCTCTGATCGCCAGCGGGAGCTTCTGAAGGTTGCTGAACCAGGACCACGACTAAAATAATTACTGCTACTGCAAGCACGGCAATGACTCCCAGTAATAGCTGCGGCTTCAACATTTCCTGCAGCCTCTCACCCGCAGGCTTTTTTTCATTTTCCATTATCTACACCCCTCTTTTCCCCTCAGTTTAAGGGATTATCTTGTTCATGGGAAACTCTAGAATACCCTCTGCCCCGGCTTCCTGCAATTCACAGATTAAAGATCTTACCTTTTTCTCATCAACAACTGTTTCAACGGCCACCCATTCATCTGCACAAAGATTAGAAATAGTCGGTTTACGGAGCGCCGGGAGCAATTCAATAATCCGGTCGAGATTACTGCTGTGAACATTCATTTTCAACATTACTTTTTGCTCTGCCAGCAGTGCTCCCTGCAAGAGTGTTATCATCCTCTCCACTTTTTTCTTTTTCCAGGGGTCATCATAGCTTTTATGATTCATAATAACCCTGGGTGTTGAAACCAGGATTGTCTCTATTACTCTCAGCTGGTTTGCTTTAAGAGAGCGGCCTGTTTCAGTCAACTCTGCAATGGCATCCGCTAAAAGGGGCGGTTTAACTTCAGTTGCTCCCCAGGAAAAAGAAACTGACGCATTGACCCCTTTCTCTTCCAGGTAACGCTTGGTACTTTCAACCAGCTCAGTTGCACTTCGCTTGCCTTCAAGATCTTCGGCTTTGTTGATATCAGAATCCTGAGGCACTGCCAAAACCAGGCGAACAGGCCTGAGACCCCTTTTAGAATAATGAAGATCGGTCAGCTCCCTGACATCGGCGTTTGTTTCATTAATCCAATCTTTTCCAGTCAGTCCTACATCAAGGACCTGGTCTTCGACATATTTGGGAATCTCCTGGGCCCGCATCAAGACACAGTCAATTTCCTCATCGTCAATAAAAGGGTAATATGAACGATCCCCGATTTGAATATTATAGCCTGCCTTTTTGAACATATCCAGGGTAGTATTTTGCAGGCTTCCGGCAGGCAGACCAAGCTTCAGCTTATTCATGATTTTCGCTCCTTTTTGAGTTTAACTACACTTAACCGCTCAACCCCATTTAATTACGGCTGCTTGTTATGCAGTTACGAATATACTTAAGTTAGCACGTCAGGTCACCCCTGTCAAACCGAAGGGGTTATAAATTTGCTCTCCCGGCAAACTATGGCCGGCCATTAAAACTAACTGAGCAGGAACTGATGCTACAATTAAAGAATTATTATGGGCAGAATCTAGCAAGGGGGGGTACTGATGAATCAAAGTGAAATGAGCCGGGCTAAAAGGCACCTGGAAACAACCCGGAAAATGAAAGAAATGCTGCCCCGCTTTTTTATGAGGCAGATGGAACGCCGTTTCAGCGGAAATGAGCCCCTGGCCTGGTGTATGGTCGGGGTTCCTCCCGAACTTTTAAAGACTTTTGATCTGCTGTTCGAGTGGCCGGAAAATTTTGGAACTATGTGCGCCAGCAGGCTTGTTGCTCCTAAGTTTATTGAAGTGGCAGAAGGTGACGGTTATTCCCAGGATCTTTGTTCTTATGTAACTAACACCATGGGTTATTGCAAATTAACCAAGGATAATGGTGAACCCCCTGAAGAAAGCCCCCTGCCCGGCGGTATGGGTACACCGTCGATGATGCTCGGTTCCGGCTTCATCTGCGAACCGCGCTGGAAATGGTTCCAGTCAATCGCCACCCGTTTTTTTGATGTTCCCGTTTACAGCAGTGACCCCCTGGCACCGCCCTGGGATATTAATCCACGAGACCCGAGAATAGAAAATCACTATCTTACCCTGCTGCGGGAAGACCTGGCGGGGCAGATCGAATTCTTAGAAAAACATACCGGAAAAAAGCTTGATCTGAATCTGCTCAGGGAGACACTGGCACTATCGCACAGGGCGCTTGCTTACTGGCGTGACACCCTTGCCCTGCGCAAAGCTAAACCCTGCCCGATGGGTTCAACAGATTATTTTCACTCAATTATCCCCCAAATGTACCTGGTAGGCGACCTGGAAGCAGTTGATTTTTATAAAGAAATGTATGAAGAAGTTAAAGACAGGGTTAATCGCGGCATCGGCATAGTTGAAGAAGAAAATTACCGTTTAATCTGGTTTGGCCTGCCCCCATGGTTTAACATGGGAGTTTTTAATTACCTGGAATCACTGGGCGCTGTTGTTGCCTACGAATCAACTTATAACGTGGGAGACAATTTCGAAGTTGATTTAAGCGATCCTCTTGAGGCCATTGTCAGGCGGACCTGGCAAAGAGCGCTGAAAATGCATGATTACGGTGCAGAAACAATGCCCGAGCTCTGCAACCCTGCGGTATTTGGCGGCTTTTCGGGAAGCAGCATGCTCGATGAACTGGTAGAAGAATACAGCCTGACCGGTGCCTTAATGCACCTGACCCGCTCCTGCCGGGCTGTATCTTTTGGAGAAGTACATACTAAAAACAGGCTATCAGAAATGGGAGTGCCTGCCCTGATTTTTGAAAGCGACATGGCAGACCCGCGTCTCTGGTCAGATGCCCAGATAAAAACCAGGCTGCACGCTTTCCTGGAGACTATGGATAAAGCTGAAAAGGGAGGTAATACTATTGACAGTTAATAATAAAGACGGTCTCAAGTCTAATAATGCTGCCAGGGTAAATGAACAACAGATCCGGCAGTTGAAAAAAGATAGCGGCCTGCCCGTAATCGGTTACCTCTGCTGTTTTGCTCCACCGGAAATAATTAGTACCTCCGGTGCTATACCGTACCGTATAACCGGTATTCCGGGGATTGACAATTCAGAAGCGGATGCTTATGTTGAACCATACGGCTGTACTTATGTCAGAAATATTCTGGCCCGCGCTACCAGGGGAGAATTTAACTTTCTTGACGGTCTGATCATTTCCCACAGTTGTGACATGGTTCAACGCCTCTATGGAATCTGGACATATTACCATCCCCTGCCTTATTCATATATGTTTAATGTGCCTCACCAGGTTAGCCCCTGGGGCAGGGACTTTTTTGAACGTGAACTGGGTTTCTTCCAGGAAAGCTTAGAAAATTTTACCGGCAACACTGTAACTGAAGAAAAACTTAAAAAAACAATATTTCTGTTTAACAAGAACCGCGCTTTGATACGCCAGATCTATAACCTGAGGAAATCAAATCCTCCCCCGGTCAGAGGGAGTGAAATGCTAGACCTGCTAATAATGGGCGGAACGCTCCCTGCTAAGGATTTCAATATACTGCTAAATAATAAATTAAGTGAAGCCGAAAAAAGAAGCACAGATAGCAGTAACGGCCCGCGAATCCTGGTCTGGGGAAGCATAATGGACGACCCTGCCCTTTTAAAAATGATTGAAGAAGCTGGTGGACATATTGTTACTGATGACACCTGTATCGGCTTCAGGGTTTGGGATAATGACGTACCTGAAACTGATAACCCCTACCTGGGCCTGACAGAGCATTACTTTCTAAACTTCCAATGCCCGCGTACCGATCGTGGTCCCGGAATAGAGCGTTTTGAATACCTGCTGCAAAGAGCCCGTGAATACAAGGTTGACGCAGTAATCGGTTACGCTATTTCTTTCTGCGATCCGCACAAATTTGATTATCCTGATCTGCGTGATTACCTGAAAAAAGAAGGCCTACCGCTTTTACTAATTGATGATAATTATAGCTTTGAACCGGCCGAGTCAATTAAAACAAGAATCCAGGCCTTTTTAGAAATAATTTAATAATAATCATATAAAGTGCTAAAGCCAAGCTTTCTTTAGCTAAATTGCAGTCTAAATACACGGCAGGCGCAAGAAAAATTCGCCCGCTGATCCTTTAGCCTAAAACTGCTTCGGTTCAGCTTCAGGCTTTGCTAAAACGGTATTTCCATGCCTGCACTTTATGCTTGCTTCAGTTTTATTAAGCAGGCCGGTGCTGAAAAGCAACTTGTCGCTTGGATAAACTCATAACATACGGGGTAAAAGAAGCTTGACATGCAGCTCTGCATCAACATTCACTAATCAATATTTATTAGGAACCAGCAAATTTTCCTTGTTCAGCCGAGCTAAATATGAGAAAATGTTAACATTCAATTTTAAAAAGCAGTAAGTGATACAACAAAGGTGTGTGATGCAGATGGCATTAATCGTTCAAAAGTACGGTGGTACTTCAGTAGCCTCAATCGACCATATTCGACGGGCAGCAATGGGCATTGCCACGAGCAAAATAAATGGTAACAAGGTGGCCGTAGTTGTATCAGCAATGGGTGGCGAAACGGACAGGCTGCTTGACCTTGTTTCCCAAATAACAAACTATCCATCTCTTCGTGAGCAGGATGCACTGGTAGCAACCGGTGAACAGGTTTGCTCTGCATTAATGGCCATAACTCTTGAAGGTCTGGGACATAAATCCATTTCCATGCTGGGATTACAGCTGCCGTTGATTACTAATGATGTATACACTAAAGCCCGAATCCTTGAATTACATACAGAAAATATCGAGCAGGTTTTAAATAATGGTGTCATACCAATCGTTGCCGGATTCCAGGGTGTTACAGCAGAAGGCAGGATTAGTACGCTTGGGCGAGGCGGTTCCGATACAACCGCTGTAGCCCTGGCAGCCGCCTTAAATGCAGATTTCTGCGAGATTTATACTGACGTTGACGGCGTCTACACGGCCGACCCAAATATTTGCCCAAAGGCGAGACACCTTAAAAAAATATCCTACCAGGAAATGCTTGAGCTGGCTGGGCTGGGAGCAAAAGTTCTACACTCGCGCTCGGTAGAGCTTGCCCAAAAATACCAGGTTCCCCTTGTCGTTAAATCATCTTTCGGGGGAGATAATCATACCTGGATTGTAAACGAGGAGGAAATTATGGAAAACTCAGTTATCAAAGGGGTCACCCTGGAAAGAAACGTTTCAAAAATATCACTGGTCCAGGTTCCAGATCGCCCCGGGATTGCTCACAAAATATTATCCCCGTTAGCCGATGCAGCAATTAATGTTGATATGATTATCCAAAATGCCAGTATTGACGGCCTTGCGGACTTTACATTCACAGTCCCGACAACAGATCTGAATAAAGCCAAAGAACTAATTGGCCGGGTAGCGGAGGAAATTGAGGCCCGGGAAATGCTTGCCGCTAATAACATTGTTAAAGTTTCGGCAGTGGGAATAGGGATTAAGACAAACCCGGGTGTTGCATCACGCATGTTTAAATCTCTGTCAGAAGAAAATATTAATATTGAAATGATCAGCACTTCGGAATACCGCATTTCCTGTGTTATTGAAGAAAAATATGGCGAACTTGCAGTCAGGGCAGTCCACAAAGCTTTTGACCTGGAAAACGGCAGCCAGGAGGTAGAAAGGTAGTGAGTAATCCGGA
The DNA here is from genome assembly GCA_051748445.1 of Bacillota bacterium. Lineage (GTDB taxonomy): Bacteria > Bacillota > Dethiobacteria > DTU022 > DTU022 > T3SED10-7. The sequence goes on along the minus strand of JBNJHL010000009.1, from coordinate 13,487 downwards.
TCTGGCTCGGCTATGGCAGGGTTTCTGGCAAATTGCCGATCCAAAAATATGGATTGCTTCGTCAATTCCGATGGCCGTGGGAGGAGCTATAGCTTATACCCACCTGCGTAGTTTCCACTGGGGCTGGTTCTTACTCGGTTGCACGGCAATATACATGCTGGAAACTGGTAAAAATGCAATTAATGAATATATTGATTATTTAAGCGGTGTAGATACTTTTGTCAGTCCTGATAAAAGAACTCCTTTCAGCGGTGGAAAGAAAACTATTATTGATGGTATACTGACCCTGCAGGAAAACCTGGTTATCGGCATAGTGACGGTTGCTTTTGGCTGCCTGTTAGGTTTAATAGTGGTTCTCTTCAGGGAATTTGATATTCTCTGGATCGGCCTGACAGGCGTTTTCTTCGCCCTCTTTTACAGTCTGCCTCCCCTGAAATTTGCATACCGTGGATTAGGTGAACTGGTAGTTGGTTTTACTTTTGGACCCTTGATTACCACCGGCACCTATCTGGTTCAAGCTCATACCATATCATTTGATGTTGTCCTGGCATCTTTGCCTCTGGGTTTCCTTATTGCCAATGTCCTCTGGATAAACCAGTACCCCGATTATGAAGCAGATCTAAAAGGCGGTAAAATGAATGGAGTGGTTCGTATGGGCAAAAAAGAGGGTGTAAATATATATGTCCTGCTTTTTGGCCTAACATATTTTTTTCTGCTGCTTTTAGCACTTTTCAGCCTGAATGTTTTCTGGCTGCTGCCCCTGATCAGCCTGCCCCTGGCTTACAGGGCGATTATCGTGGCTCGCAGGCATTACAATGATATTCCCAGGCTAACTGAAGCAAACGCCAAGACTATTCAAGTATATCAACTGACCGGCCTAACCATGGTAACCGGTGCACTTCTGCCCCTGCTTTTCTCATAGTCATATAAAAGAACCTTACCGCCGGGACCAGCAAAAAAGCGGTTCATCTTCCATGCTCTCTCCCTTCTCAGTTACCATCGGCCTGGGCGGATCTGCTTTCTGGGTTTTCAGTGATACTATGATCAGGGCGGCTGTACAAGCTAATGCAGCCGGGATTGTAGCAAAGAATAAGGCAAGAAAATCAACAAATAATTATTATTCTACAGCTAACAGGTAAAACCTGCCGGCAATTTTTTTACTAAAACATTTAAAGCCGGGCTCTTTTAAAAGCCCGGCTTTAAATGTTTTAGTTATTGTAAACCAGCAATAAACTGATTATTTATCTTCTTGAAGTACCATCGGCTTATCACAACATACAAGGGTTCCAACACCCTCTTCTACAACTTTCACTACGTTAGTACATACCTGACACTCATAAACTTGCTCTTTTTTTGTAGCCACCAGATTAAACTCCTTTAAAATAAATAGTAACTAACAGCAGCCGCCGTCACATTTATCGGCAGCGCCGGGATCTGTAATTGAAAAACCGGCCTGGGGACCATCCTGAAAATCTACAGTTTTTCCATCGACAAAGCTGGAAATACCCTGATCATAGACAAGTTTCAGGTCCCCCATATCTTCAGTTACATCTTTTTCTTCTTGAACTGACTCTTCCAGAGTCAAGCCGTACTTGGGTCCACCTCAGCCCACACCGCTTACATAAATGCGGATATAGGAATCAGGCTTGCCTTCCTGAGTTAAGTACTCCTTGAATTTTTCTTTTGCGGTTGTAGTTACCGTTACCATTAATAAACCTCCTTTAATCAAATATCTTAGAAGAGAACCCTCACAATAGAAGCAGCTTCATCATTAATCAAGCTATAATGAACTTCAGTTCCCTTACGTTCACTTTCAATTATCCCCATGTCTCTTAGCCGTCCCAGGTGCTGCGATACTGTTGATTGGGAAAGTTGAAGACAATTTTGCATCGAAGTAACATTACATGAACCTCTCTCCAAAAGCTCTTTCACTATACATAATCGTACCGGGTTAGATAAAGCCTTTAGCAGAGTCGCTTTCTGCCTGATTAATGCCAATTCGTTTGTACTTTCCATAAAGGGTACCCTCCTCAATAATCATTATATCATAATATTTAAATTACGCAACCGTAATTATTAAAATCCAGCCTCTTCAGCTTTACTAATGCTTCAATAGCTTATTATTTTAAAATCCGTTATTATCCAATAATCCAACATTCATTTATTAGCCACATATGATTCATTTCCTGCCTGCCAGGTGAAAAGTTTAAAAAAAATATTATTAATTACATTTATTACCTGACTCCCCGTATAATATACTGCTAACCAACATTTTCTGTAGTTGGTATCGCTTCTAATTTGTTCCACCTCTTTCTACGATATTGTATGTACAGCAGCAAAGCGCTAAAAGCATACTGCAGAGCTGTAGCCCACCAGATATAAAAAACCTCCAGCTGCAGGATATAAATAAACAGGTAAATAAGAGGCAGGCGTACAAAAAGGTTGCTGTATAAACCAATTCTAAAGGGTCCTTTTGTATCCCCGGTACCTTTCAGGGCCCCGGAAAAAATCATGGTCATAGCAATAAATGGCTGTTCTACTGCTGCTATTTGCAGGCAGAGCACACCAAGGCGCAGCACTTCCGGATCAGGGGGATCAAAAAGGCTCATTATTGCATAAGGGAAAAATAAAAAAATGAGACCTACAAAAGACATCATCATTGTACCAATGGCAACCGCCCAGTATCCCGTAATCCTGGCCTGCCCAACAAAACTGGCACCCACGCGCTGCCCCACCAGGGTTGTTGCAGCTATGGCAATAGCATGGCCGGGCATAAAAGAAAATGACTCGGCCGCGATAGCTGCTGCATTTGCTGCAAAAGCTACCGGGCCAAGGGTGGTAATCCAGCTGGCTGTAATCATCCTGCTGCCACCATGGGTCAATTCTTCGGCACCGGCTGGGATGCTTAGTTTCAAAACTTTCCGAATAACTTCACTGTTCAATGGTAGTAGAGACTTAAAGCTAAATGGAAGAGTTCCTTTATGCAAAAACAGGTAACTTAAAGACAGGATCAGGGCAAGCAGTTGAGCCGAACCTGTGGCCAGCGCTGCTCCTCTTACCCCGAGTTCAGGAAAACCAAAGTTTCCAAAGATAAGCAGATAATCACCGATGACATTATAGCAGTTAGCAATCAGCGCAATAATCATCGGAACCCTGGTATTACCCGTTCCCCGAATAACTCCCGATGAGACAAGCAAGGGTAAAAGAGCCAGCCCCCCACTTAAAAGTGCATAATTGAAATATTCCTGGGTCAGGGTCAGTGTGGTGTAGTCAGAAATAATCCAGGCAAAAAAACTATCGGCAAATAGAAAGCCGACTGCTGCATATAAAACAGTTATCAGGATACTAACAGTAATAGCCTGCCCTCCGGTCAGAGCAGCATTCTTCATGTCCCTGGCGCCGGTATAACGGGCTACCAGGGCGTTTGCCCCAACTCCAAGCGCTCCCAGGACTAATAACGTATTAAATAAAACCAGGGCTCCATATTCGACCGCAGAAGCTTCGTTGGCACCAAGCCGCATAACCATAGCTGTATCGAAGATCCAGACAAATGTATGCAGACTCATTTCAATAACAACAGGCCAGGCCAGTGTTATAATACTTAAAACCGGGCTGTAACTACCATTATCACCCTCTAACATTGAAGCTCTTGAGTGTTTTTTAATATTGCGTATTCTCATTTTTAAACCGCCTGTTTGAACCGAAAACGGTCCGGGTACATATTGAACGAGAAGAAATATATTTCTTCCCGTAGTAAAAATATTTATGGCGGGAGTAGATGGGAATCGAACCCACCGCAGGGGGCTGCCCTGCCACTGGATTTGAAGTCCAGGAGCGCCACCAGGCCGCTAACTACTCCCATTTTAAAAAACAAGTAAAGTTTACTTGTCCAACCGCTATTATATTGGTTTAAGCCGGCCCGGACAAGTATGTTATGCTTTACAAAAAACAACTGAATACAGTGATCAGCGCTATTATAAACCCTGAGTATCAGGCTTTTAGTCAGATGTATATTTAGACAATTGTCAGAAACAGGTCTACAAGTTCAGGATCAAACTGACTTCCTGAATTCCTCTTTAATTCTTCGATAGTTTCTTCTCTACTAAGTGCCCTGCGGTAAGGACGGTCATTTGTCATTGCATCATAAGCATCAACTATCGAAAGAATTCTACACTCCAAGGGGATTTCCTCTCCTTTTAAGCCTAAAGGATAACCGCTTCCATCCCACTTTTCATGATGCCGCAATATTAAGTCGGCTACCTGGATCAGTTCTGGTGAGGTTTGAGCAATACGGTACCCTTTTTCCGGGTGCTGTTTCATAATAACCCATTCTTCGTCTGTAAGCCGACCTTTCTTAAATAATATATTATCGGGAATACCAACCTTACCGAGATCATGAACTTGAGCTACCAGGGAAAGTGCTGACAAGCGATGTTTGTCCATGCCGACGGCCTCTCCCATTTTCAAACAAAGCTCATCTAACCGGTCAGCATGGCCATTTGCGATATAATCTCTTTCTGAAAGTGCGGCAAGCAGTGCCTGGACAACCTGGGTTCGGGCACTCTCGCTCCGATCCTGTTTGTCCACATAAAGGTTTTTATTTGCACGTATTAATACTTCTTCGAGTGATTCGGACTGATCATGACATGTTGCATAACCCAGGGCCAGGCTTAATGGATAGTCATCCTGTTCCAGGTTATATTTATCTATTTCTGCACGAATCTGATCGAGTATACTTTCACCGGTTCGATCCGTAGATCTGGGCATAATAGCTACAAATTCGTCCCCGCCAACCCGAGCCAGAACATCGCCGCTTCGAAGAATTCCCTTTAAGATTTCCGCACATATTTTAAGTAGTCGATCACCTGCTTTTTGCCCCATCGTTTCATTTATAAGCTTTAATCCGTTCAAATCGGCGGTAACCAGAAGAATAGGATATCCCCGGCTTCCTTCCAGACGTTTGAGTTCATTTTCAAAATATATCCGGTTGTACAAACCGGTAAGCTGATCATGAAGAGTAAGAAATTCAAGCATTTCCCGATCACGTTTATGTTGATCGCGAATCTCGGCGTCACGCAATTCACGTTCAACTGCCGGGGCTAACCTGGCCAGATTATCTTTCATAATATAATCATGAGCGCCGGAACGCATCGCTTCAACTGCTACTTCTTCTCCAATAGTCCCGGAAACAATAATAAACGGAAGATCACGCCCGCTTTCTTTTGTAACCTCCAGGGCCTCTGGAGCGCTAAAACGAGGCATCGCGTGATCTGATATGACCAGCTGCCAGCCATCATCAGTAAGTGCTTTTCTCAGATCCGCACCGGTTTCAACCCGGCTATAAATTGTTTCATAGCCGCCTTTTTTCAATGCTCTTAAAATTAAAAGCAAATCGTCTTCCGAGTCCTCAACTATTATTGCCCGGATTAAGGTCAATTGTTATGCCTCCATCTATATAAAATTCTTTACCTATTTTACATGATCGGGAACGATAAGCCAAGCTTTAAACAGTACTGTGAGATTATTCTTTTTTATATTTTATCAATGAATAAAACCTATACTAAAAAAGCAGCTACCTGCAAGGCAGCTTTAAATATTTGATCTAAATAAACTACCGGATTTATATTTTTAGTTGTTGCTATCAAAATTATCGATCAAGCCAAAACTTCTGGCCAGATCGGCAATGTTGTCTTCTCTTTGAATCTTAAGCTTTTTTTTCAAATTTTCTTTATGCCTGTCTACAGTTTTTACGCTGATAGAAAGTGTTTCAGCAATTTCATGCCTGCTACAACCTTCAGCTGTCATCTGCATTACTTCCCTTTCGCGTGGTGATAATTGATCTAATCTGCACTGCGGAGATGGTTCTTCTTTTATGTCAGTAACACCATTCAATAAAACCTTTGATACAGCAGGACTAAGAAATGTTTGGTTTGCTTGCACTGCGTCCATCGCCAATTCAAGATCATCAAAAGCTGAGCCTTTATAAATAAAGGCGGAAGCCCCACACCGCAATGCCCTGTTCACATAGTTTTCCTCAACATGCATCGACAAAATAATAGCTTTTAACAGGGGGTACTCTTTTTTAATCTGCGACAAAGCTTCTAAACCATTTAGCCCGGGCATAGCTATGTCCATGATTACTAAATCAGGCTTACATTTACGGGCTAAATCAATCGCTTCCCTGCCATTAACGGCTTCACCAACTACATTAACCCTGGTTTTTTTTTCAAGGAGTGAACGCAAACCCTGGCGAACAATAGTATGATCATCTGCCAGCAACACTTTCATTGGGCTTAACCTCCTTACGGTATTCCTGCCAGGGTATTTTTATGATTATTGTCGTTCCTTCGTTAAGAACTGAATCAATTCTAAAAGTACCATTAAGTAATTTTATTCGCTCCTTCATCCCGGTTAATCCAATATGCTCTGAGGATATAACCATTTTATCTACTTCAAAACCAATACCATCATCACAGATTGTAATTTTCAGGATTCCGTTTTCTTTACTGATAGTTACTTTCGCATTACTGGCATTTGCATGACGGGCAATATTTGTTAATGATTCCTGAACACAGCGGTATAATGCTGTTTCTACCGGTTGCGCTAACCTTTGATTAAAACTGTTTGTAAAAAGAGTAGTTTTGATCCCGGTTCGCTTCATAAATCCGTTAACCATATTCTTCATTGCAGGAAGCAAACCCATGTCATCCAAAGCTGGCGGCCGTAAAGAAACTGATAATCTACGGACAAGATCAATCGTATGATCTATCAAATCGATACTTTGCTTTAAATTTCCCTCAGGACTTTTATTCTCAGGTAAATTCTCATTTAAAAGCTGTAGGTCAAGTTTAACAGCAGTTAAAGCCTGGCCAAGCTCATCATGCAGCTCACGAGCCAAGCGGGATCTCTCCTCTTCAATTGCTCCCAGTATCCGCTTAGAAAGAGCTTCTATATGAATATTGCTTTGTTCTAATTCTTTCTCATAAATAACCTGCCTGGTAATATCACGGGCAATCCCTTCAATGGCAACAAGCCTATTCTGGTCATCATAAAAAGGAACATTATTTTGTTCTGTAAAGACAATTTCACCGTTTTTGTTTTCCCAGCGTGTCCTTATCGGCTCTTTAAAAGTGATCTCATCATTCAAATATTTGTAATATAAATTCCGATCATTAGAAAAGATTGTTTCAAAGACTAAATGAGGGTTATTATAGAATTCTTCAGGGCTGTAACCCGCAAAATCTTCTACAGAGGGATTAATATATTCTGCTTTTAAATCTGGATACAGGCGTATCCTGTAAATAATATCTCTGGCATGCTCGGCTATATTGCGGAATCTCGCTTCGCTTTCAAACAATTTTTCTCGGGTTTTTTTGCGCTCAGTCCTTACACTGGCATTGTAAAGCGCTTTTTCAACTACCGGAATTAAACGGGCTAAATTATCTTTCATAACATAATCATAGGCACCCGCTTTCATTGCAGCAACTGCAACTTCCTGATCAATAATGCTTGATACAATGATAAAAGGCAGATCATGGCCGCTTTCTTTTAGAACATTTAAGGCGTCCGGCGCGTTGAAATCAGGCAGGCCGTGATCGGAAATAATTAAATTCCACTGTTCTTCTTGCAGGGCATTATGAAGTTGATCAGAAGTTTCGACCCGGGTATATTCCACCCGGTACCCGCCCCTTTTTAATGCCAAAATCACCAGCATGGCATCATCTTCTGAATCTTCGACAATAATAAGCTTTAAAAATTTCAATTTTAATCCAGTCCCCCGTAAAAGCACACATGAATTTACTGCTGTATATTAATCTGCAGGGATAACAACTACTATCATAGCTGCCTTTATATTTAATATCGGCATTGAAGTATAAATGTTAAGAGAATTTAAGGAAAAATCAAAGGAAATGCCGGGGTTAACAGCAGTATAAACTTTTAGAAAAGGACATATAAGCATTTCAGGCACGTTTTGCCAGCTCAGGCATCAAAACAAATTAACCTTTTATCGACTGTCAGTTTATTGAAATTATAATTACTCTTAATGTATAACAACGAGTGATAGTGGTAAAAAAAGACATGGGTCGGATCATTTTTATAACACCAATGCTCAAAAACCAGATCATCTGTTAATAGCTCGGTCAGACAAAACAGTGCGCCCTGCGGCAACAACAGTGAACGCAGCAGACTGAATTCCTTCGCAGGGTCACTGAAGTGCTCAATCACTTCACTGCAAATAATAAAATCGTATTTTTTTGACAATGGCGCTTCATCTGGATGGTAATGAGGATCATACAATTCCACATTATAACCCTTCTCACCGAGCATGACCGCAGCAACAGGTCCCGGGCCGGCACCATAATCCAGCCCCCTGGCTCCAGGGGAAAATTTTTCAGTAATATAATAAACCAGTGGAGTTACAAAGCGCCTGTAGCCGGTGTCTTCGGGATCATTATTATGCTGATCGTAACGCTGTTTTTCCATTTCTGAATCCAGCTGATCTTCATAAGCCATCATTACAGAATGGCAATTGGTACAGCGGTAATAGTTTTTTGCCCTGAAACAAAAGAAATGTTTTGCAGTTGATCTGCACAGGACACAGCTGATTTCCTTTAGCATACTTACACCCTTTATAATTGCTCAGCTATACTAATATTTGCTTGCCTGTTGTAGAATACCACGCTTGAAGTTCCTTAAATTAAGTTTTCAAACAAGCTGAGCAGCAAATAGCGATACAGGCTGATTATTAAATGTTTAGTAAATGAGCGGTCCCCACCACAAACTGAGGGGACCGCTCATCAATAAAAACTGCTTTTATATTTTTTATTCTTTCCAGGCCACGAAACGGCCCCAGCAGGATGCGAGTTCCATCCCTTTTTGCAAGAAGCATCCGATATAATATCGGCCTCCCGGCAAATCATTCATTTCATTGCCAAGATTTTCAGCATGCACAATTCCATGCGGGAAAAGATTAAGGTGCATATCCTGGTAATACTTATCAAGCGGATACATTTCATCCCAGTCTTTACCGTACTTATCGATCAGTTTCTGGTTTGCTTCTTCAAAAGTCTTGGGATGAAAAATCCTCTGTATAGTGTTCATAGGATGCTCCATGGCTACACAGTCTACGCCAAGCCATTTTATTTTCTTCTTCATGCACCACTCGGCAAAGTCAGGTGAGGGACCAGGATGCCTGATCATGTATCTAAATTCATCAGACTCTTCCTCGGCCCAGCCATACTTGCCATATCCAGTCTTAATTATAAGAATATCGCCTTCTTTTACATCAACAACTGATTCGATCATCTCGGGGCTGTAAACACTGGTATCGCTGACCATTTCAGAAATATCGGCAATAGCCCCTTCACCAACCCAGAAATCAAGCGGAGTTTCACCAATCGTTTTTCCGCCTGCATGAAAGTGAGTCTCGCCATCCATATGGGTAGCAATATGGAAACTGCACTTACAATGGGCGTTATTGCGGCCAAGGCCAAAGTACTGACCACCTACCCGCTTGGTATAACCTACATTCAGTGGTATATAGTTTGCCCACTGCGGGGTCTGCACACTGAAAGGCACAGAAAGATCATAGATCTTGGAATTATTCATTTTTGCGAAAAAGTCATCATCACTCATGCCTTCCGGAGCCTTAAGGGCAGCTACCCTTGACCAGGCTGATTCAACTTCACTGAAAGGCAACGCTCCAATAATAACCCAGGCCCGCTGGTTATTCAGTTCAGTTAACTGACCACCCAGCGATTCAACCAGCAGTAAGCCGGCTTTTGGCATAGTTTTATGACTAAGCTCGTAATACTGATCAACGGGAAACATTTCATCCCAGGTTTTACCATGGGTCTCTTTCAGCTTTTCTTCTGCTTTTTTAAACTCGCGATCATGCATGTAGCGGATATTGGTATTCATCGGGTGCTCTGCGCAGGCGCAATCTACACCGATAACTTTAAGTTTCTTCTCCAGGGCCCACTCAAAGAATCCGGGAGCTGGACCGGGGTGACGCACCAGGTAGGAAAACTCCTTGTTCTCAATACCGCCCTGGGCACTGGGATTTTTAACGTCAGGTTGATCATAAACATATTTGTGATAACCGGTATTAATAAAAAGGATATCACCTTCCTTGACTTTAACTTTCTTTTCAATCATTTCAGGAGTGTACAGGCTGTAATCTGAAACTTCTTCTGAAATATCAGCGACAACAGCTTCTCCACTCAAATCTTCCAGTGGAATATCGGCAATATTACGCATTCCGGAGTGAAAGGCAGTCGGGCCAACCAGGTGAGTTCCCGTGTTGTTTGACCACTCAATCAACTGACCATTAGCTCCCTGTCCACCGTGATAAGATCCGGTTACTCGCTTGAAAAAATGAACCTGAAGTGGCATTTCACCGGGCCAGGGTGGAGTAAAAATGCTCAGGGGCTGATTTAAATCATACCACTTTGCTTTACTAAGCAGTTCAACAGTATTTTTGCTCATAGCAACCTCCCGTTTAGTTTGGTTTTTATTATAAAATCGTTCAGAACCGATTTTATCCTAAAAAAAGTATAGCAATAATAGTTTAGAAATGTCAAACAGTATAAAATTATGTTTACATCTTAAATATATATTACACACTGCCCTACTTATTCCTTTAGAACAACACTACAAATAGTTAACGCTATTTTATAAACTTATAACAATTAACTAAGAAAAAAAGCGGCTCAACTGCATCATTTAAAATACAGCTAGCCGCTCTATATAAGTGGGACAAGGGGACAGGTTCCTTATCTCACCCACCAACTTAATTAGAAAGACATTCAATAATTAACTAAGAAATATCCTCCAAGTATTTATCGAGCTCGGCTTCAATTTTTTCGTCTAAAGCTGGTGCCTGGTAATCCTGTAACACTGATTTACAGTACTCATGTGCCCTTTGTGCTGTATCAGAGAGATCTTTAGCGCTGGCATAGTTCTCCCTGGCACTAACAAAGGGTATACGCATATCTTTCATATGACTGAAAGTATGCATATCAGCAATGTAATTACCCCCACTGCCAACATTGATAATAGTATCAACGGCAAGAGTATCTTCGTTAACTGGGAAGCCTTCACCATATGATTTAACCATACCCAGCATCTCGTCATCAATTACAAACTTCTCGTAAGACATGGTCATATAGTTTTCAAGCAATCCAACTGAATGGAGCATAAAATTAATACCACCCAATACCGAGGTTAGTAAAACCATCATAGATTCAAAACCGCTCTGGGAGTCAGGAATTAGTGCATCTGTAAGCGACCCGCCTCCTCTTGATGGCAGACCGTAAAACCGGGCCAGTTGAGCTATAACAGAAAACATCTTAACCGACTCGGGACTGCCGATAGCAAGGTTGCCTGTTCTCATATCAACAACGCTTGATGCAGAACCAAAAACAACCGGTGTGCCCGGATTAATTAGCTGGGCCAGAACAATACCCGAAAGAATTTCTGCACACTGCTGCACCAATGATCCGGCCAGGGTAACTGCAGAGGTAGTTCCTGTCATCGCCAAAGCAGATATAAGCACAGGCTGGTTATTACGGGCATAAACCATAAGGGCATCCAGCATACGCGGGTCAAACTGCAGGGGACTGTTAGTATTAATCAGCGAAATTAAAGCCGGGTTCTTCCTGACCTGATCAACTCCACCGAAAATAATACCGGCCATCTCCAAACTTTCCTGCGCCTTTTTCCGACCCATGGCGCTGCCCATCAGGCATTTATCAGTATATTTAGCTGCTGCCTGGATCATCTTGGCGTGCCTGATCTGATCGGGTATATCATTAGGTTCAACCAGGACCCCGCCTACTATATCCAGGCTGGCACTGTTACCGGCCAGCTTGGTAAAGGCAACGTAATCATCATAGTTAGCGCTTCTTCTCTCGTTCTGCACATAATCCATTACATAGGGGGACCCGTAACCAGGAGCATGAACAGTTTTATTCCCTCCGACAACAACCGTGTTTTCAGGGTTCCTGGCATGCAGGGTAAACTCTGACGGGGCCAGGGCCACCTGTTCCATTACCATCTCAGGAGGAAAGAATACTTTTTCTCCTTCAACTTTCGCCCCACCTTTTTTCAGGATTTCCCGCGCTTCTTCAGAGTGAAACTCTACACCATTTTTCTCCAAAACAGTCAGGCTGGCCTGGTGTATCTTCTCAAGTTCTTCCTCTTTCAGATAATTCAGGGCTTGCATTTCACGGCTAATCATTTTTATTCCACCCTTCCTTAGATAAAGCCATCAAAACATATTAAATCAACTTATCCGCCCTGGCAGCTTTCAGGTAATTCATGGCGTAAGGATCCAGGTTCAGAATAACTTCGGCGGCCTTTACCAGGCTCATCTTTTTCTTGTCAAGTGGATCAACAATTGCAGAATCCATACCTCTGCCCATTGCCAGAACTATAAAAGCCTGGTTTAAAAGAGCACGATGAGGTAATCCGAATGAAATATTGCTCAAACCGCTGGTAATATGTACACCGCTTCCAAGCTTGGCAATTCTTTCGATTGCATCAAGAGCCTGAGGCCCATATTCGCCATCTACACTGACTGGTTTTATCAGTGGGTCCAGATATACCTTGGTCAGGTCAATACCATCTTTATCCAAATCATCGATTAGTTTTTTGGCAACTTCAAGTCGATCATCTGCTGTTTCAGGCATACCTTCGTCACTCATGCAAAGAGCGACCACAGGAGTTCCTGCTTCTTTTACCAGGGGAACCAGGGCATCATAGCGCTCTTTCTCCAGGCTGATCGAGTTAACCATGGGAGTGCCTTTGTGCACTTTCAAAGCCTCTTCAAGAGCTTTCGGATCAGGACTGTCCAAAGCCAACGGCTTGCTTACAACTTCCTGTGCTTTTTCTACCAACCATACCAGGTGCTTCGCCTCATCGTGGACATATGCACCTGCATTTACATCAATATAATCTGCTCCCGCTTCTTCCTGTTTAACAGCAAGATCCTGTAAATACTTAACATCCTGGTCATCGATTGCTTTCTTGATAGCTTTACGGGTTGAGTTAATTAATTCGCCAATAATAATCATTGTTTTCTATACCGGTTTAACCCGGTATCCAACCTCCTTTTTAATTTAATTATCTTTCTTTTACAGATGAAGATGGCTAGCTCTACTTATAAATGTGCAATCTAATAAAGCGCTTAACATTTATTTGGGGTGTTGTGAATCCTAATTCTTAATGAAATTACCCGCTCCAGGGTCTACCAACAGCTGATATTTCTATAGTACTTTCAATAAATAATTTCTGATCCATGTTTTCCGGATCGGCTGAAGCAGACATTTTGCTGTAACGATCCTGTCTCTCTACCATAGTCTCTATATCAACAGCACCCATTTCCACGGCCTGATCATAAACATATTTACGGCCTTCTTTGCAAGCATATTCGATAGCCTCTTCAAAAATCATAAAAAATTCTCTACCCTGCGGAGTATGAACCA
>JBNJHL010000008.1:0-30730 GCA_051748445.1 Bacillota bacterium | reverse complement strand
ATATTGCACTTTAACTATTACTGGGTTATCATAAAGCAATGCAGGAGGTAACTTATGCACTGGTCAATTGCCCTTACCGGTTCTATATTAATAATCCTGTTTAGTATCTATAAAAAGGTTAACATGGGGATGACGATGATTCTTGGCGCTGTTGCTCTTGGCCTTCTTGCCGGACTTTCACCGGAGGGCTTTCTTGAGGTGACAATTAACGGAATCTGGAATAACGTAACAATTATGTTAGTGATAAGTATCCTCTTGCTCGGCATTCTTGGTCACATCTTAAAAAAGACGGGCGCTCTTGAAGAGGTGATACTAAATCTAAATGCTCTTATAGCTGACATCCGTATTATCGCTGCTGCCATGCCAATGTTAATAGGCATGTTAACTGTACCTGGAGGGGCTATTCTTTCCGCACCGCTCTGCTCTGAAGCAGGGACTCGTTTGGAAATACCACCGGTGCGTCAGGCAGTTATCAACAACTGGTTCAGGCATGTCATATACTTTATGTTTCCACTTTTCCCAAGCTTAATTATTGCTTCACAGTTATCAGGGGTTAGTTTGAGCCAATTCTTCTTGCACAATCTCCCTTTAACAATCATTGGATCAGTGTTTGGTTTTCTATTTCTCTTTAAAGGCTTCAGCCGCTCTGAGGAACATAATAATTCCTCTTTCTCGTGGCATAGAGTGAGAAGACTATTAAGAAGTATCTTTCCGCTAATTATAATTTTAGTGCTGGTAGTGTTTTTCGAAGTTTACTTTCCGCTGGCCCTTCTGGCCGGCACTGTGATTACACTCTTAAACTATTTACCGGGTGAAAAATGGAAAAACGAATTAATAAACAGGTTTCGGACCATGATCATACCAGGCATAAAACTACCGGTTGTCCTGGTTATAATTGGTATTATGCTTTACAAAGAAATGTTAACTCATACCGGCGTTATTTCAGACATGACAAATCTTGTTCTTGAATTAGGTCTTCCTGTAATAATATTGATAGCGGTAATCTCATTTCTTGTGGGAATGCTCACCGGTGATAATTCTGCAAGCGTGGTTATTCTTTTTCCGTTATTTACACCTTTGATACCTGCCGGTGGTGCTGTAACCAGCGCCTATTTTGCTTTCCTCTATGCAGGCTCAACCGCAGGCCATATTATATCGCCGGCTCATCCCTGTTTTTCATTGACCAAAGAATATTATGGCGTAGAAATTAAGGACTTTATTTTATTAACTCTCCCCATGCTAATTGTGGTAATGATTACAGGTTTTACCATTACCCTGTTTTTCGGATTTCATTAAAAAGGGGGAGCTGAGCATCATTTTTCAACTCCCCCTTTAACAACACATAATGATTATATTCTTAATTAAAGCAATTTCAATTCATCTTCAAGGTACTGAGAGCGGCAGAGTGTGCGCTGCAGTTTACCGGAGCTGGTCTTCGGAAGTGTTCCCGGCTGAACCAGCATAATATCACGCGGCGGAAATCCTACAACACCAACAACCTGTTCACGAATAGAGCTCTTCACCTCTTCCGGCTGTTCAGACCTTACTTCGGCAACAACAACAATTGTTTCTTTACGCCTGCTGCCTTCCACGCCAAAAGCAATTACATTTCCGGCCCGGACACCGTTAACCGTGCCCACTGCCCTTTCAATATCTTCGGGGAATATATTGCGGCCTGAAATAATAATTACATCTTTAATCCTACCACACAGGATAAGTTCAGGTGTACTTCCACCAGGACCATTAACAAAATAAGCCAAGTCTCCTGTTTTTAACCAGCCGTCTTTAAAAAGATTTTCATTTAATTCCGGGCGCTTGTAGTAACCTTCCATCACAGAAGTGCCTCTAATTTCAAGCTCACCGACTTCACGCATGCCCCTGATTTCACCTGTAGTAAGATCACGAACCCGCATTTCAAGACCCGGGATTGGTGTACCCAGCAGCGGAAAGCTCCTTGAGTTTTCTGCGTCTTCGCTAACCGGTTTAGCTATTCTCTCAGTTTCCAGCACTTCTCTGTCAACAGTATCTGTTATCATTCCCCTCATCGGGGGAGGAAATGTTCCGCCCAGGGATAGTTCAGCCATACCGAAAGCACAAAATACCGCTCCAGCTTTAAATCCGTGCGGTTTTGCAGTTTCAATCAAAGAGTTAACAACCTCCGGATCAACCGGCTCTGCTCCATTTAAAGCTAATCTAAGCCTTGATAAATCAAGCATTTCACCGGTATCCGTCATCCTGCGAAATGCTCGGGATGCCAGCACCCACGAAAAGTTTGGACCTGATGTAACAGTTCCCTGGTATTCATGCATCCAGCGCAACCAGTCAGCCGGGCGGGATAAAAAATCCTGTGGTGAAGCCAGGACCAGGTTACATCCGCTGACCATTGGTACAGTTAAAAGCCCAACCAGTCCCATGTCATGATATAATGGCAGCCAGGAAACAAAGGTGTCATCCGTTGTAGTCTGGGATGCGGCAATCATGCCATACAGGTTTGCTTCGAGCTTTCGATGCGGAAGCATTACCCCTTTAGGGCTGGAAGTTGAACCGGAAGTAAACTGCAAAATTGCCAGCCGATCCGGATCGTATGACACTTCTTTATAGTCCTTTACACACGAACTACCTGCTTTTGATTCAAGTTCATTTAAAAGAACAACCGGTGGATCACCCGGCTGAGTTTCATGAAAAGCTGCCAGGTCAGGATCAAGCAGTAACAAGCTGATATCACCATGCTTCATCAAGGATCGGGTTTGGTTGGCAAATTCTTCAACTGAACTGAAACGCATCGGGATTGGCAGCATGCTAACACTGCCCCCGGCCAACCAGACCGCCTGGATTGCTGTCACCAGGTTTCGAGTAGTTGGTCCCAACAAAGCAATATGATCACCAGGCTTTACTCCTTTTTCCTGCAGCACCGCCGCCATTGCCTTCGCATCTTGATGCAGTTGATTCCAGGAAAGCGTCAGAGCCTTTTTTTCATCATTGCCACTTGCTGAACCAACAAAAGTAATTGTATTGCTACCTTCTGATACTTTTTTGATAGTTTCAAGGATTGGCTGTTGAATAATTGAATCATCCGGTGTGCTTATTACAACCTTTTCTGTAGCCATCTGGTACCTCCTGAAAAATATATTTTACAATAATGACGGTTGAGCAAAGATAACTAGTTCTCAATCACAAGCAATAATTCCTCTAATAACTTCTTATCAAAATAAAAAAGACGGGTCACCTAAAAAGACCCGCCTGCTTTATTTTGAGATTTTTAAAATAAAAGCCCTTCTTGGTTACAGTTATTAAAAAGGCTTAGATTTTTTTGCCAGGTAGTCCAGCAGGAAAGGATTTAACACTTTAATGTAAGTTCCTTTCATACCAAGTGAACGTGACTCAATTACACCGGCGCTTTCAAACTTACGCAGAGCATTAACAATAACAGAACGGGTAATCCCCAGCTGATCAGCAATTTTGCTGGCAACCAGCAGACCTTCAGAACCACCAAGTTCCTCAAAGATATGCTCTACAGCTTCCAGTTCAGAATAGGAAAGCGTCGCCACGGCCAGCTGAACAACAGCCTTATTACGGGCATCTTCTTCAATAATTTCTGTCTTGGACCTGAGTATTTCCATACCGACAACAGTGGCTCCTGTTTCTGCCAGTATCAAATCTTCAGCATCAAAAAGTTCATTAAAACGAGCCAGGATCAAGGTTCCGATTTGTTCACCGCCACCGATAATCGGGATAACAGTGGTAATCTTATTGGCAAAAAGGCATCTTTCGTTGTCAAGAAATACACAATCATTGGTCTTCTGACGCAGGTTAACCCTGGATTCATCTTCCCGCAGTAAAAATTCATTGTAGTCTTCGGGGAAATATCCATTTTCCAGAACATTGTTAACCATCAATTCACATTCAAATTCATCAACCAGGGCCCACCCCAGTATTACGCCCTGACGATCGGCAATGTAAACATTTGCATGGATTACATTTTTTAGGACCTCGGCTACTTCCTTAAAATCAACATGCTTCCCTGCGCTTTTTTGCAAAATCTTGTTTATACGACGAGTCTTCTCAAGCAAGGGAGAAGAAATCACGTCAATCACCCACCTTTCGTTGCTATAATATATATTTACTTAAATCCTTATCTTTAACTACTTTATCCAGTTTGCTTTGAACATAATCCCTGTCAATAATTATCTGTTTGGTTCCTGAATCATGTGGCAAATCGAAAGAAATCTCTTCAAGAACTTTTTCCAGAATAGTATGCAACCGCCGTGCACCGATATTTTCCATCTCCTGATTTAAAAAACAGGCTGTACGAGCGATCTCTTCAATCGACTCTTCGGCAAATTCCAATTTCACCCCTTCCGTTTCCAGTAATGCAATGTACTGTTTTATCAATGCATTATTGGGTTCAGTAAGGATCTTCTTGAAATCTTCTTCGGTCAGGCTGTCCAGTTCGACTCTAATTGGAAAACGCCCCTGCAATTCCGGTATTAAATCAGTAGGCTTTGTAGTATGAAATGCCCCTGCAGCAATAAACAATATATGATCTGTCTTAACCGGACCGTATTTCGTAACTATAGTTGATCCTTCCACAATTGGTAATATGTCACGTTGAACCCCTTCTCTAGATATATCTGGACCTGATCCATGATAATCTTTACCAGCAATTTTGTCAATTTCGTCTAGAAAAATAATTCCCAATTGCTCTGCTCTTTCTAATGCATCACCAGTTACCGCATCCATATCAATAAGGCGCTGAGCTTCTTCCTGTTCCAGTATTTTTCGGGCTTCAGAAACAGTTACCCTGCGCTTCTTTTTTTTCGGAGGAACGAGGTTGCCCAGAACATCCTGCAGGTTTATACCCATCTCTTCCATCCCCTGCCCTGAAAATATATCCATCATCTGGGGCTTATTTTCCTCTACTTCTATTTCAATTGTCTGTTCTTCCATCTCACCCTTAAGTAACCGTTCCCTCACCTTGCTCTGCTCTTCCCTGGCCCGCTGCATTCGCTCATTAAAAGTAGCTTCTTCTGGACTACCAGTTTCTTCCTGCTCCTGGTTGGTTTGAAATAGAAAACCTAACGGATTAGCTGACCGCTTTTTTTTCTGGGGAAGAGGGGCAATAGCTTCAACAATACGATCATTGGCATTTTTGATTGCCTTATCTTTAACAACAAGCATTCTCTCATTTTGCACTATCCTCACAGATGTTTCAACAAGATCGCGTACCATTGATTCTACATCGCGACCAACATAACCGACCTCGGTAAATTTTGTGGCCTCAATCTTAACAAACGGTGCATTAACAAGCCTGGCCAGGCGTCGGGCTATTTCAGTTTTTCCAACACCGGTGGCACCTATCATTATAATGTTTTTAGGAATTATTTCTTCCTGTAAATCTTCAGGCAGGAGTTTCCTGCGGTATCTGTTTCTTAAAGCAACAGCTACACAGCGTTTAGCATCCTCCTGTCCAATAATAAAGCGGTTTAACTGATCGACTATTTCACGTGGTGTCAGTTCTTCAGTTGACATTATTACAAACAACCCTTCTTCTACAGTTCTTCAAGTATGATCTGATCATTTGTGTAAATACATACTTCCGATGCAATTTGAAGTGCTTTCTCGGCAATTTTGCCTGGAGAAAGCTCTGTATTACGCATTAAAGCCCTGGCTGCTGACAGGGCATATGGCGCTCCTGAACCAACTGCAGCGATACCATCATCCGGTTCAATAACTTCACCGGTCCCCGATATCATCAACAGTCCGTCTTTACCGGCAGCGACCATCAATGCCTCGAGCCTTCTTAACACCCTATCTGTCCGCCATTCTTTGGCCAATTCAACTGCAGCTCGAACCAGGTTACCCTGGTAACTTTCCAGCTTCCCCTCAAATTTTTCACAAAGTGTCAGTGAATCTGCTGCAGCACCGGCAAAACCGACTATAATTTTATCATCATAGAGTCTGCGTACTTTTTTTGCACTATTTTTGATAATAGTGTTATTACCAAAAGTAACCTGCCCATCTCCGGCTACGGCTATCTGCTCACCTTTTTTAACTGCAACAATTGTAGTTGCCTGAATCATATTTTTACCGCCTTTTATCTGCGTGGAAAAGCCGACCTGTAAACTTCACTCAACCTTTCCCTGGTTACATGGGTATACACCTGGGTAGTCGATAAGCTGACGTGCCCCAAAAGCTCCTGTACCACCCTTAAGTCTGCTCCGGCTTCAAGCATATGAGTTGCAAAAGAATGCCTCAGAGAATGTGGTGTGATTCCTATTTTATGAGAAACCCTGCGAATATATTTCCTGAAATTATCCCGAACTCCACGATCACTTATCGGTTTTCCCCATTTGTTAAGAAACATTTCCCTGTATTGCCGACCTTTCTTTTCACGTGCTTCAAGTTTTGGGCGTGCCTTTTTCAAGTATTCATTTACCAGGCCTGCTGCTACTGTTCCCACCGGCACTATTCTTTCTTTTCTGCCTTTCCCATAAACCTTAACCAATCGGTCTTCAAGCTGCACGGAATGGATATCCAGGGATACCAGTTCACTGACCCTTAAACCTGAAGAATAAAGCAGCTCCAGCATGGCCCTGTCGCGAAGACCCAGCGGGTTATTGACATCAGGAGCTTCGAGTAAGGCCGATACCTCATGATAATAAAGAAACCGTGGCAGTTTCTTTTCCTGCTTTGGGCGGGAAACTGTAGACCATTTTGCACCTTTTACAAAACTTTCCTGTTGTAAAAAAAACAAAAAAGAACGCGTCGCAGAAAGCTTGCGCGCAATTGTACTCCTGGTATACCCTTTATTTCTCAACTCTGCCAGAAAACGGCGCAAAGTCTGGTGATCTGTCGCCCTTAAAGCTTCTTCTTTGTCACCTTCAAGTTCAAGGAATTGAAGAATATCATTCCTGTAAGCCTGCATAGTCAGTGGTGAAGCGTTTCTCAAGTCATAAAGATGGACTATATATCGCTCCAACCAATCATATACTGTCACAACGCAACACCCATATAATCCTAACATAACTATTTTTCATATGCAAGCAAATAGCGTTGTTTTTTAAAAAATTCAACCTATTTAAATTTAACCCTTAGAAAAGGTTATTGTTAAAATTAAGAAATAATTGACCGAAAATTATTTTATCATACTTTGTCAAATTCGTGAAAAATACTTACCCGGTGTCTGGCGAATGGTTTTCTTTAATTCGAGTGATAGTAAAGTAGCCGTAACTTCAGAAGCCTTGCTATTACTTTCCTGAATAATCTTATCAATATGAATAGGCTGATAGGGCATAATGTTTAGCAATGATTTTTCCTCTTTGGTCAGGCTGCTTTCGATAAATTCCATCTCCAACTGCTGCCCGGAATCATCACTGCCAGGTAGGCCAGGTTGAAGTTCTTCCATGATATCCGCAGCAGATTCAACCAATCGGGCACCCTCTTTTATCAGGCGATGAGAACCACGGCTGTAAGGACTGCCAATATTACCCGGAACAGCAAAGACCTCGCGGTTCTGTTCCAGGGCAAGGTTTGCGGTAATCAGGGAGCCACTTTTGGCAGTTGCCTCAACAACTACCGTCCCAAGTGAAAGTCCGCTGATGATCCTGTTGCGCTGGGGGAAGTTAGCAGGAAGAGGGGCTGTTCCCGGGACAAACTCACTAATAACTGCCCCGCTGCTTGCTATTTGCTCCATTAAATCTTTATTATTACGAGGATAACAAATATCTACTCCGCATCCTAAAACAGCAACGGTATAACCGTTTTTCTCCAACGCCCCTTTATGAGCAGCTGTATCAACACCCAGGGCCATACCGCTTACTATAGATATACCATCCTCAGTTAATTCAGAAGCCAGTTTATGGGCTGCTTCTCGCCCATAAAATGTACAGCGACGGCTGCCAACTATTGCTACAGAGGGTTTTTCAGTTCCCTTCAAAGAGCCGCGATAATATAAAAAAGGCGGATGGGGTATTTGTTTGAGCAAAGAAGGATATTCCGGACATGATGGTGAAATGCAGCTTATTCCTTTAATATGCAGTTCAGACCAGTGTTTATCGGGATCTATTTTTAGTCTTTCTTTTTGCAGTTGTTCACAACCATCAGGTAAGCCTAAAACTGTTTTTAATTCATCCAGAGAAGCATTCCAGGCATTTTCTGCTGAATCAAAATACTGCAGCAAAACAGGAATACGCCTAGCGCCAAGCTGAGAAATGTTATTGAGTGCGTTGTAATAGATTAGATCCTTATTTTCTTTATTCATTATTTCTCAGACCTCAGCCGAGTGAAGTTACCCCTTCCCCTTTCAACTGTTCTAAAACATTCTTTGCTTCTGCAAATTCCGGCAGCTTACGGCAAAGCAAGCCATACTCAAGACTGTCGACCAGGGCAATCCAGCTGGCTTCAATGATATTGGGCGATACGCCAACAGTGCCCCAGGTTTTATGATCATCACTCGACTGAATCAGCACCCGCACCTGGGCACCGGTTCCATCCACACCATCAATGACCCGAACTTTAAAGTCAACCAGCTTGATCTTTTTCATGGCTGGATAGAAGCTCTCAAGGGCTTTACGGAGGGCATTGTCAAGAGCATTTACAGGACCATTACCTTCAGCTGCAGTATGAACCTGTTCATCCCCCACCCGGACTTTAATGGTAGCCTCGGAGTACAACTGCCCGTCTTCCTTTTTCTCAATAATCATTCGGAATCCTTCAAGTTTAAATAGCGGGGTATAAGCTTTCATCATCTTTAGTATCAGCAATTCAAATGAACCTTCGGCACCTTCAAACTGGTAACCATAATGCTCCATTTCTTTAATCCGCTGCAGGACCGAGGATATTTCCGGCCGTCCTTTATCAAGCTTCAACTCGTTGTTACTGGTTTTAAGGCTAATGCTGCTTCGCCCAGCCAGTTCAGAAACCAGGATCCGCCTTTTGTTACCTACTAGTTCTGGTAGAGCATGTTCGTATGTCTCCGGTTTCTTGCTGACTGCATCAACATGAACTCCGCCTTTATGGGCAAATGCATTAAATCCTACATAAGGTTGTTGATCAGCAGGGGCGATATTGGCCAGTTCGGCAACAAATCGTGAAAGAGCAGTTAAACCTTTCAACTGCTCTTCGGAAATAACATTGTAACCCATCTTTAACTGGAGGTTTGGAACTATAGTGCAAAGGTTGGCATTACCACAGCGTTCGCCATAACCATTTATAGTACCCTGGATTTGAATTGCACCTTCCCGTATCGCCAGCAGAGAATTGGCCGTTGCCATACCGGCATCATCGTGGACGTGTATTCCCAGTGAAGTACTTACAGTCTCTTTCACTGCAGTTAAGATAGCAGGCAGTTCCCAGGGCATCAGTCCACCATTAGTGTCACAAAGAACTAAAACATCGGCACCGCCTTCAGTCGCTGCTTTAAGGGTATCAAGGGCATATTCGGAGTTGGCTTTATAACCGTCAAAAAAGTGTTCCGCGTCAAAAAACACTACTCGTCCCAGTGATTTCAGGTAACTAATAGTATCTTTAATCATAGCCAGGTTCTCATCCAGGGTTGTCTTTAAGGCATCATATACATGAAAATCCCAACTTTTCCCAAATATAGTTACCGTATCCGTACCTGACTTAACCAGAGCCTGGATATTCCGATCTTCTTCTATAGCAACACCTGGCTTCCGCGTGCTGCTAAAAGCACAGATGCAGGCATTTTTAAACTCAACTTTCGAAGCGCGCTTAAAAAATTCTATGTCTTTTGGGTTTGATCCCGGCCATCCGCCTTCAATATATTTAATACCGAACTCGTCAAGTTTTTTGGCTATTTTAATTTTATCAGATACTGAAAGGGAAACACCCTCCCGCTGAGATCCGTCTCTTAAAGTGGTATCGTAAATATCTATATTCCGCATACCTTTCCCTCCGCTTACAAAATAAATCAATATAATAAAGTGTATTATACTATAGGGCTTTATAAAGTGTCCAATTATTTTAAACGGGACCTAAAACCCGTTATCGTAATTAATCAGCTGGTAGCATTCAGGCGGCAACTCTCTTAAAAACAGTGACGGACCTTCGGATACCGCACCATAAGAACGATTGTCTTCACGGTAAGTAGTCAGGTATAGAAAGCGCCGGGCCCTGGTTGCAGCAACATAGAAAAGACGGCGTTCCTCATCAAGGCTTTTAGTATCGACCTGCTGGCCGGGAAAGTGCCCCTGGTTCATACCGATAATAAATACTGCGTCCCATTCCTTACCCTTTGCACTGTGTATTGTTGAAAGAGTTAGCTGTCCCTCTCCTGTGCCTTCGGCTGCCGTGGTATCTGCAAATACCGACTCTTCCAGGGCCAGAGATTCAAGAAAATCTTCCAGGGTATCAAACCTTTCGGCGTAAATCATCAATCTCTCGACACCACGCAGCCTTTCGTCATATTGGTCAGGATAGTTTTGTTTGAGCAGTTTATCATAATTTAATTCCAGCACTGATGAGATAAGATGAGGCACACTTTCTTCGCTGTTTTTATAAATTGCCCCCAGGGCAATCATTAATTCATCCCAACCTTTTTTCCCACGAGAAAGGCTTTCTTTGCCTTCAAGAGCAGCCAGCAGGGGATTATCATGTTTTTTTATTTTGGCCCATAATTTATCAAACCCAGCCGGACCCAGTCCCTGCTGCAAAGTAGCAATGCGACGCCAGGAATTCTCATCGCTGGGGTTGTATATCACTTTCAGGTAAGCCAAAAGATCTTTTATGTGTGCTTTTTGAAAGAACTTTACCCCACCGTAAGTCCGGTAGCTAATCCCTTTTCTTGATAACGCAAATTCCACTTCCGGAGTGAGATAAGAACTACGATATAAAACAGCAATTTCGTCAAGTGATACCCCATTATTTTGCAATTCCCAAATGCTTTGCAAGACAAAAGAAGCTTCCTGTCTGGCATCAAATACTTTTGCCACAGCAGGTTTTACACCTGGTGAGTTAGTCGAAAACAATTCTTTATGCAGCTGCTGCCGGTTGTGCCTTATTGAACAATTTGCCAGCTCCACAATTTCCGGCGTACTGCGATAGTTTTGCTCCATACGTACTACCTGGCAGAGAGTATAGCGGTCGGGGAAAGATAAAATATTACCGACATCAGCATAACGAAAAGCATAAATTGATTGAGCATCATCACCAACAACACATACTGTTGATGAACCGGCAAAGAGATCTATTATGCGAGCTTGAATTACATTTGTGTCCTGAAATTCATCAACCAGGACATGTTTAAAACGTCTGCGGTATTGTTCTGCCACCTGGGGGTTTTGTTCAAAAAGTTCCAACCAGCAGAGCAGCAGATCATCAAAATCAAAAGCATTACTCTCCCGCTTTTTCTGCTCATAAAACTCAGCAGTATTTTTCACTACATCGAGATACTCAAGCCGGTAATGGTAGTCCTCTTCCATTACTTCTTTTACCGAAAGCGCCGAGTTGCGGGACTGGCTGATAATTCTACCCAGTAAGCCGCGTTTCATAATAATTTTCCGGTCTTCATCATCAATTGACAGTTCAGCCAGGATATGTTTCAGCTGAACCCTCATATCATCTTCATCAAATATTGTAAAGTTTGGAGTCCTGCCGGCAAGGGAGGCATGTTTCCTGAGGATACGGGCTCCGATACTGTGAAAAGTACCGGACCAAAGGTTGTAAGGAAGAAATCCAAGCAAATCTTCCAGGCGTTCTTTCATTTCACCGGCAGCTTTGTTGGTAAATGTCAGAAGCATAAGCTGTTCCGGTTGAATTCCACTTTTTATTAAGTGTGCTGCCCTGTAAACAAGGGCCCTTGTTTTACCTGAGCCAGGCCCGGCCAGCCCAAGCAGGGCATGATCTTCTGCCGTGGCAAATTCAAACTGGGCTGGATTCAGTTCATGTTTCAGTAGTTCAATCCATTCAGGACTTGCTGAAAAAAACCTGCTGTGAATATTATCGCTGCTCAATTATCCAGTATCCTTTCTAGTTTAGTACTGTGCGGATCATAACATATTTTTGGCACTACAACCACCAATTTGATACCGCTATTTACTGGACAAGCAGTATTGATTGGGATAAGATTAGTGGTAAATTATCAATACTGCTTTTTACTGCATAATACTCTTTTTTAGGGTGACGCCATTGCTAAACGATGTTAAAGAAATATTACTGGAAGTGGTCCAGGCCATCTTGCCAATTGTTGTTGTTATATCCCTGATTCAGTTTTTCATTATCCGGACCCCGATTGCGTTGTTCTGGCAATTTTTGGCCGGGGCTATAATGGTTACAGCAGGACTTTTCCTATTCCTTGTTGGTGTGAGGGTTAGTCTTTTGCCAATCGGCGAGCTCATCGGGTCTAAGGTTACTTCCCACGGATCGGTTGTAGCTCTTTTGGCAGCTGCTTTTATTTTCGGATTTATTATAACCATCGCGGAACCCGACGTCAGGGTGCTGGCTCACCAGGTTGATATCGCTTCCGGTGGAGCGATTGAATCAAATATACTGATCATGGCAGTCGCATTCGGAGTTGGTTTCTTTGTTGCTATTGCTATTTTAAGAATCCTTCTCGGCATTCCTATTTTTTATCTGCTGGCTACTGGTTATGTAATGGTCGTTATTTTATCTTTTTTCACCCCCCCTGATTTTGTAGCAATTTCTTTTGATGCAGGCGGTGTTACTACCGGTCCCATGGCAGTTCCGTTTATACTTGCTCTTGGAGTCGGGGCTACCTCTGTATTAGGTGGTAAATCAACTGTTGCTGATACTTTTGGATTAATCGGTCTTGCATCGATTGGTCCCGTTTTAGGTGTAATGATCCTGGGGGTTATATTCGGGTGAGCCTTGATTATTTTTTATACGGTTTTGATGAAGTATTAAAAGAAGTACTGACTGCAATGAGCCCAATCCTGGTTTTATTCCTGTTGTTTTTGCTAATTTTTAAGCTGCCTAAAAAAATGCTGCTGACCCTGTTCCAGGGCGTTATTTTTGCCTTCCTCGGCCTGACCCTTTTTTTACAGGGGGTTCATGTCGGCTTTTTACCCGTGGGAAATGAAATGGGTTCTATCATTGGCGGAATGTCAAACCGCTGGATACTGATTCCGCTGGGCTTTATATTAGGGTTTGTAGCTACTTTGGCAGAACCGGCTGTACGTATTTTATGTAACCAGGTTGAAAAAACATCAAGCGGAACCATTAGGAGTAACTTAATTTTATTTACACTCTGCTTAGCTGTGGGAATTATTATTGCCCTCGGTATGACCAGGGTTGTTTACGGTATACCGTTTTATTATATTATAATACCCGGCTACCTGTTTGCTATTATATTAATGATTTTTTCCAAACCTTCGTTTACTGCCATTGCATTTGACTCGGGAGGAGTAGCAACAGGCCCGATGACAGTAACTTTTATTATGGCCATGGCTGTTGGTGCAGCTGATATAATGGAAGGGCGAGATGCGGTTGTGGACGGCTTCGGGTTGATTGCCCTGGTTGCATTAGCCCCGATCATTATGGTAATGTTACTGGGATTCCTCTTTCCTGACGATGCTGAAGTTGAAGATGAGGACAGCGAAGTTGACGTTGAAGAAATGATCAAGAAAACCTGCGGCGCACGAGATGAACCCTGGTCACCTGATCCTCCCGAAGAATCAGAACAGAAAGAAACCGGGCAGGAAGAGTTAAAGCTTGAAAATCCCGAGGCAGATCGGGAACCTGATAGTACAAATGACAACGGGGAGGCTCCTGACGATGACGTCAATTCCAAATCATGATCTTATTGTCACAATAATAAAGAAAGGGTGCTGTGAGTGCATTATCGAAGCATCCAAAAAAGCAGGTGCCGAGGGAGCGACAATTATACCGGCCAGGGGCACAGGCGTTCATGAGCAGAAAAAACTTCTGGGTATCCCTATCGAACCGGAAAAAGAAATAATCCTGACAATAATTCCCGAAGAAAAAACCGACCAGGTTTTAGAGGCAATTATTAAAGCCGGAAAGTTGGAAAAACCAGGTACAGGCATTGCTTTTGTGTTAGATGTTAGAAAAGTAACCGGCATAGTTCACATGATTAAAGCTATGGGCAGCGAAAAGTAAACTTCTTACTAAAAACAAGCAACCGGGGCCGTGCCACCTTTTTCATATCTTATTTTTAGCATTGAATACAAGAATCTACAACGTGAAAAAGGTGGCACGGCCCCGGTTTTTTTAGTCAACTAATTAATTGTTCAACTCTAGAGTTTTTCGAATTCATCTTTGCCCACACCACAGACCGGGCAAACCCAGTCATCTGGAAGGTCCTCAAAAGAAGTGCCTGGGGCTATTCCTCCATCACTGTCTCCTTGTGCAGGATCATACACGTAACCACAAACCTGGCATTCATATTTATCCATACATCAATTCCTCCTTATATGTGCTATATGTCGAATTATACCATAAATCAGCCAAATCAGTTAATACTTTTCACGATGTCACGGCAAAAAAGACATTTAGTTAAAATAACATTTACTCATAATGCAGGATATGAGGCTTTTCTAGTGAATTTAATTTAGCATGCTTCCTACAAAAATATGCTATGGCTGAGTAATTACTATGATTATACAGCAATCAATACAGCTAAATTGCAGCAACTAAGGAGGAAACAAATATGCTGGCTATGGTACGTTCCTGCGCTCTTCTTGGTATTGATGGAATCCCTCTTGAAATTGAAGTAGATATTGCCGATGGGCTACCAGCTTTTGATATCATTGGTCTTCCAGATGCATCTGTCAGAGAAGCAAAAGAAAGGGTTAGAGCGGCAATCCGAAACTGCGGATTTACTTTTCCCTATTCCCGGGTAACTGTTAATCTTGCACCCGCCGATTTAAAAAAAGAAGGGTCATCATTTGATCTTGCTATCGCCGTCGGTTTGCTGGCGGCAACAGGACAAATACCGGAAAAAGGTGCAGTGGAAAAAGGAGTTTTTATAGGCGAACTTTCCCTGGATGGCAAGTTAAGAGGTATAAATGGGATACTGGCTATGGCTCTCTCTTTAAATGAATTTAGGGGTTTCGGAGATAACACCTTTTTTGTGCCTTCGGCAAACAGTACTGAAGCGGCCCTGGTTAATTCAATTACTATAAAATCAGTCACATCGTTAAAAGATCTGGCCGATTACTTGAACGGAACAGGCTCTCTACCAACTGCAAAACCGCTAGATTCCAATACAGGACAAAAAGAAAATTCAGAACTTGATTTTTATGAAGTCAGAGGACAGGAAACTGCAAAGCGTTCCCTGGAAATTGCTGCTGCAGGTTCACACAATGCTTTGCTTTATGGGCCTCCAGGCAGCGGAAAAACAATGCTGGCGAGGCGGTTACCAACTATCCTGCCTGCACCGACCAGGGATGAAGTTCTGGAAATGACGAGGATTCACAGTGTCGCTGGTCAGCTTGCCACAGGTAATCCTCTTCTGCAGCTTCGACCCTTCCGCAGCCCTCATCACAGCGCTACAACTGCCGGAATTATAGGCGGTGGAAAAGTTCCCCGTCCCGGAGAAATAAGCCTGGCTCATCTGGGAGTACTCTTCTTCGACGAATTACCTGAGTACAGACGTGAAGTCCTTGAAGCATTAAGGCAGCCAATGGAAGACAAAGTAGTAACAGTTACCAGGGCGGCAGCTACAATTACTTATCCTGCAAACTTTATGTTTATTGGTTCAATGAATCCCTGCCCCTGCGGCAACTACGGGGATCCACAACGGGAATGCCGCTGCAGTCCACCTCAGATTTTTAAATATCGCTCCAAACTTTCGGGTCCGCTAATCGACCGAATTGACATCCAGGTTGAAGTGCCGGGCATCAAGTACGAACAGATTGAAAATAAACATACAAATGGTGAAACTTCAGCTTCGATCAGATCCAGGGTGGAAAAAGCCCGTGAGCTTCAGCGCGAAAGATATAAAATGATTAAGGTCGGAGCTAACTCCGCCCTGCGTTCCCGTCACTTTGAAAAATACTGCCCGCTATCCCGTGAAGCCCGCCAACTCCTGCACCAGTCTTTCCAGGGTCTGAAACTATCAATGCGCGCCCATGACCGTATCATCAAGGTGGCCCGCACTATAGCAGATCTTGAAGGAGCAGAGGTAATCGATTCAGTCCATATCGCTGAGGCGGTGCAATACAGAAGCCTGGACCGAAGAGAATAATTAACGTCGGCAGCTCAGGGGGCAGGGCTTAAAATATAGTTTTACTATTTTTTTCATTATAGAGGTTATTTAAAACTTTTGAAGAATCAGTTAATAAAACAAATAATCTATTCAACAGAACTGGCAAAAATCTTCAGGCGGTAAATTGTTAAATAATATTCTTTTAAGTATTTGGGTATGAAGCCATTAGTCTAAGCCCTTGTTTTCAATCAGGATTGTCCAAAGGAGGAACTAAAGCTCATGCAAGTATTAAAGGTCTCCGCTAAATCTAATCCTAATTCAGTAGCAGGCGCCTTAGCAGGAACTATTCGCGAAAATGGAAAAGCTGAGATGCAAACTATTGGAGCA
Organism: Bacillota bacterium; assembly: GCA_051748445.1. Classification (GTDB taxonomy): domain Bacteria; phylum Bacillota; class Dethiobacteria; order DTU022; family DTU022; genus T3SED10-7. Next base: position 14,196 of record JBNJHL010000008.1, on the reverse strand, counting down.
GGAGCTCTTAATCAGGCAGTAAAAGCAGTAGCTATCGCAAGGGGATTTGTTGCTCCCGCCGGTATTGATCTAGTCTGTATACCAGCTTTTATCAGTATTGAAATCGATGGTGAGGAAAGGACAGCTATAAAATTTCTGGTTGGCCCTCGATAACGGTATCTTTTCTGGTCAGCGGAAAGCTTTCGAGGCTTCATAACAGGACGTTTTTTCAGAAACATTGCTTTTCTTATGCAAACATGATATGCTATCTTAGTATTAAAAAGATGAGAACACCGCACACGATCTTAATGCCTTTGCTTGGAAAAGGGAAACAGGTTAACCGGAAGCTCCTCTTTTTGATTAATTCTAAGCGAAGGAGTGTTATATGATGCAAGGTAAAGTAAAATGGTTCAACCCTGATAAAGGTTTCGGCTTTATCGAAACTGAAGAAGGAAACGATGTGTTTGTTCATTTTTCTGCAATTCAAAGTGACGGTTTTAAAACTTTGGATGAGCAACAAGCAGTTGAATTCGAAGTAGTCGAAGCTGACCGCGGTCCGCAGGCAGCAAATGTTGTCGCTATATAAATTAAACTAAAAGTATAGCAAATATTAAAAAGAGGGCTTTTCCATCAAAACCGGAAAGGCTCTCATTTTTTTAATATGACCTGCTGCTAAAACCTCAACTGTAAACCGCTACAGTGAATAATTTTTTACGATAATAGCTTAAATCTTAATTCAAAATAGTTTCAATATTATGCAGGAATGTCTGATTATAAAAAGAAAAATTTAGATTAAAGATTGCTTTTTAATAATTACACAATGAATATCTTTATTTATACCTGGGGAATTATCATGAGAAAAATAATTCTGTTTATCTTGATATTAACGATAGCTGGCTTGTTATTTTACTTTTTTTATCCTGCCAGGCCTGTTGCTTTAATTATTAACGAAAAGCAGATTGAACTTGAAAATCCGGTAATAGTAGACGAAGAAAGGTTGTTCGTTCCCGCAGAACCACTTTTCAAAGAATTTGGTGCCTACACAAGGTGGGATCCCGGCAGTGAAGTGTTCTCCGGGAGCCTTGGTGAATTCGCGATTCATCTAAACGCCGGCAGTCATGAAGTAACTGTTGACGGTGAAACAGTTACCTGGGAAGCACCGGTAAAACTGATCGATGACACAGTGTACACTCCCGTTGAACCAACTGCGGAGGCACTGGGAGCCTTTGTCGAATGGAACGAAAAACCCAGAGAAATAGTTATCACCACCCCCAAGGAATTTGACCCGGTCATAGAAAATGGCCAGGAAGGGCCACTGCTGCATGTTTCGTACCCTCCTGAGCAACAAATCAGTTATTACTCAGATTCTTTGTTCGTCTTCGGAACAACAAATTCTTATTCGCAGGTGGAAGTAACCGTGAACGGAAATCCGGTAGATATGTTAAACAGGAGAACCGGCAATTTTCTCACCATGGTTGATATTCCCCGCGGTGAAGAGTTTACAATCACGGTAGAAGCACGTGACGGAATTGACACTGCTGCAGTTGAAAGAACGGTCATTTACCCCGAAGGATTGGAAACTATGCCGGAAGAACCCCTTGAAATTCATTCCTCGCATTTAATCCCCACGGAGGACCAGATTCTAAACCCGGGAGATACCTTGAGAATCGTGGCCCGGGGCAGTCCGGGAGCCACAGCCTATTACCAAATCGGTACAGGTAGCTACGTTCAAATGACAGAATTAGAGTACCCTACCGGTCCCCTGGGAAGAGGCGGTATTTATACTGCCGTTTACACAGTAAGTGCTTATGACGCTCCTTCTGAAGGGGGGTCTGATGCCTTGCCTGTTACAGTAATTTTAGATAAAGACGGGGAACAGGTCAGCCGTGAATTGCCAGGCCTGGTGACATTTTTTTCCGATCTCCCCTATAAAGTTTTAGAGGTCAAGGAAGAGCCTGAACTGACATTTTCAGGCTGGTTTTGGATTATCCGTGATGATTCTTACCAGCTTTATTCCAACACCCGGGGTGGCACCGGTTACCCCGACAACGTCGCAAGTTACCTGACTGAAGGAACTCGATTTGAAGCAGTTGGAGCTTCTGGGAGCTATTACCGGGTAAGACTTGAAGAAAACGAGACCTACCTGCTTCATAAAGAAGCTGTGCGGGAAGTAAAAGACATAGACTTTCTGGATGCGTCCCTATCCGGTATTGAAGTTTCAGAAACCGACGAAAAAATAAGCCTGCACCTGAACGCCACCGAAAGATTTCCCTTCCTTGTTGACAGCGGGACAGAGTGGCTGGAGATCAATCTATACGGCATAAACAGGGCAGAAGATCTGGCAATGCCTGAAATGCCTGATTCGGTGCAAGAGTTGACCCTCGAGCTCTTGGCAGGAGAACCCAATGCCCTTGCATTAAAAATAACGTTTGATCAGCCATTTGCCGACTTTAATCCCTCATGGGAAGACACCACCCTGAGATTTGATTTCGACAAACCGCCCCAGGTAGATGAAGAAAACCCTTTACAGGGTAGAACCATAGTTATTGACCCCGGACATGGGGGAAGTGAACCGGGCGCACCAGGACCGGGCGATCTTTATGAAAAAGATGTAGTTCTGCCTATGAGCCTGAATCTTAGGGACTTATTAATAGCAGAAGGGGCAAATGTGATTATGACCAGAACCGAAGATGTCGAGGTTGACCTTTACGATCGACCGAAAGCGGAACACCTGGATGAAACAGATTTTTTTATCAGTGTCCATGCCAACGCCCACGGCCCGGGTGCCGATGCAGTTAATACTCACGGTATAATGACCCTATATAATTATGATCATAACAAGAAGCTTGCAGAAATTATGCTGGATACTATAGCGGAAGAAATGGATTTACCGGCACTCTACACCTGGGAAAGAAATATCGCTGTAACCAGGTACACTCAGTTTCCCTGTGTATTAGTCGAAGCGGGCTACATGATGCATCCTGTTGATAACTGGCATATCCTCCATCCCCGCGGTCAGCAAGACTTTGCCCGGGCTATGATGAAAGGTATTGAAGCTTACTTTCTGGAATTTGCAGAATGATATTTTGACAATAAACCGCTGTATAATGAATCCGCGTCATCACCCTAATATATTTTTTATATGTATGAGATCTTTTACTTGACCAGAATTCCTATCCACCATAACAGCAACCAGATCTATACGGGAGGATATCTCCCGCTGATAATGTGATTGGAGATACTGCAGGGCCAGGCGATGAAGCTTCCTGGCTTTATCCCTGGTTATAGATTCTTCCGGCCGGCCAAAAGCCAACCCTGTTTTTGTACGTACTTCCACAATAACTACTGTGTTTCCATCGCGGGCAATAATATCAATTTCACCGAGCCTGCAGCGATAGTTATTATCAACAATACTGTAGCCTTGTTCTTTTAGATATTCACGGGCTGCTTCTTCACCCTTTTGGCCTACCTGTTGTCGCATCTTTGTCATTTGCTTTCTCCAACTGAATTACAAATATAATACTGCATCAGGTTAATTTCTCAGTGTCTGATTAGGTTTCGCAGGCATTTAGCCTGAATGAACGACGATGCTCAGGACAAGGGCCAAATTGTTTAAGTGCCTGGCGGTGTGCTTCGGTTCCATACCCTTTATTTCGATCAAAACCATACTGTGGATAATATTTGTGTAAATCATCCATAATCTTATCCCTGGCAACTTTTGCGAGAACTGAAGCAGCGGCAATAGACATAGAAAGAGCGTCGCCACCTTTTATTGCTTTCTGATGAAACGGGCATCCTTTAATCGCAAAACCATCAACCAAAACAAAATCAGGCTCACAGGATAGCTTTAGCAGGGCCCTGTTCATAGCAAGAAGTGAAGCCGCATGAATATTAAGCTGATCAATTTCCGCACGCGAAGCACTGGCGATAGCATAGGAACGGGCATTGATGACAAGCTGCTCAAATAATTTTTCGCGTGATGCTTTGGCAAGCATTTTGGAATCATTTAATCCGGAAATAAACCAATTAACCGGATCGAGTATTACTGCAGCAGCTACAACCGGGCCGGCGAGCGGTCCCCGCCCGGCCTCATCAGTTCCTGCAATCATTTCAAAACCCTGTTCCAGTAAATAATTTTCATGATCCAGCATTTTCTGCAGACGGCTTTTTTCCGCCAGGGCTCTCTCTTCCCTGCGCTGGTATGACTGCAGGAGATTAGCAACTCCCTGCCGTTGATCAGCCTTGAGCAGCTCTAATTCCTGGTCACAGAGTTCTTCATGCTGCACAAGGTAAGCTTTGATATCCGAAATGGTCATTTTATCGAAAGTCACAGGCACCGCTCCTCTTATCGATCGACGATAAACTCCGCTGGTTCCTCCAGGGTCAGGCGACCAAGTGATCCGGCCTGAAAATCTCTTAATACCAAACCGCTTGTCCTTTCAAGATCCACCTCTCCGGCGGACTTCAGACAGCCGTGAGACGCACCAATTTGTTTCAGTATAAATTCAACACTGGTACAATCCAGATTGCCATAGCGTTTGATTAACAGGTCAGTTTTCTCTTTTTTCTTATATATATCCAACAACCACAATGCAATACCCTGTTGATCAAGCCGGCTTGGCGGCATAGCGCCAACTACAGCCAGGGGCCATGTTGAATATTCGGTGATTTTAGGCCAGAGAATGCCGGGAGTATCAAGCAGTTCCAGGCCGGGGGTTATTTTAATCCACTGCCTGCCTCTTGTAACACCAGGCTGATTCCCGGTTCGGGTAACAGCTTTATGAACAAAATGATTAATCAGGGTTGATTTGCCTACGTTTGGTATCCCCACAAACATCATCCGCAGGGGACGCTTTATTCTGCCCGGGCGCAAATTTTTCTCATGTTGTTTAATAAACCGGAGAAAACTTTTTAAATATTTTTTGTTATGAACACTAAAAGACATGGCTGTCTGATCCATGTCTTTAAAGTAATTTAACCATTTCTCTGTTATACTTTCTTCTGCCCGGTCAGCCTTGTGCAACAGCACAAGATGCTTCTTGCCTTCAAGCACTTCTTTGAGAGCCGGGTTGCGGCTGCTAAAAGGTATCCGGGCGTCAAGCAGTTCAACAACCAAGTCAATTACCTTGAGATCCTGGCGTAAAACATTTAATGCCCTGGCCATTGAACCCGGGTACCACTGGCCTTTATTGGTCAAAGTTAATCCACCTTTGGAGTAATTAAGCGAGCATCCCAGGGCGGCCAAAATATGAAAAAGGCACGACCTTTGAGATCTTCATGTGAAACGAAACCGACACGGGGGTCCCTGCTATCCATACTGTTTTGACGGTAGTCGCCCATAACAAAATAATAACCCTCAGGTACTTCCACCGGGCCATAATTATAAATATCCATATCTGACAGCAGGTAAGGTTCATCAATCATCTTTCCATTTACATAGACATGACCACTGGACATTTCAACTTTGTCACCTGCCAGCCCTATAACGCGTTTTATAAAATCACGTCCCGGCTCAAACTCAAAGACAACAATATCCCCATATTCTGGATCATCAAAGTAATATCTAATCTTGTTAACCATTAACCGTTCGGTTTCATGCAGGGTTGGATACATAGATCTACCCTCGACCACAAATACTTCAAACAAAAACAACCTGATCAAAAGGGCCAGCACTATTGCTATAAGAATAGATCTAGTCCAATCCCAGACCTCTCCCCATCTGCTCAACTATATCATCTCCGTTTTTTATCGGCGTTCCCTAATTCTGGCTGCTTTACCTTTCCGTTTGCGCAAATAATAAAGCTTTGCCCTTCTGACTCTTCCCTTTCTGACAATTTCAATTTTACTAACTGATGGCGAATGAACAGGAAATATCCTTTCTACACCAATACCAAAGGTTACCCGCCGCACGGTAAATGTTTCTCTCACTCCACTACCCTGACGCCTGATAACCACTCCGTCAAATGCCTGGGTTCTCTCGCGGCCGCCTTCTACAACCTTAACATGCACTTTTACCCTGTCGCCCGGTGTAAATTGCGGCAAATCTTCTTTAAGGTTTTGTTTTTCAACCTCTTTGATTAAATCCATTTTATCTATAACCTCCTTCAGTCTAAATATCTTATTCATTTTTTCCCCTGATCTTCTCCAGGTATGAAATATCTTCAGAACTCAGTTTTGCCTGACCCAACAATTCAGCTCTGCGTTCATAAGTCCTTTTAATAGATTGCTGCCTGCGCCAAATATCAATTTCGCCGTGATTGCCTGACAGCAATACATCTGGCACTTTCATGCCGCGATATTCTGGAGGCCGGGTATAATGAGGATGTTCCAACAACGTTTCACTGAATGATTCGTTTGCGGCCGCTTCTTCAGAAATAAAACCCGGCAATAATCGCACTACCGCATCTACCACAACTGCTGCTGCAAGTTCACCACCGGTTAAGACAAAATCACCGATAGACAACTCCAAGTCAACTATACCGGTGCGAACCCTTTCATCGACTCCTTCATATCTACCGCATATCAGGATTAAATGATCTTCACCTGATAGCTCTCTTGCCATTTGCTGGTTGAATCTATACCCCTGGGGAGTTAGCAGGATTACCTTGCTTTTATTTGCCCTTGTTTTCTTTTTAAGGTCTCCAACTGCTTCAAAAAGCGGTTCAGGCTTTAAAATCATACCACAACCGCCTCCATACGGTGTATCATCGACCTGCCGATGACGATCTTGAGTATATTGTCGTAAATCTACCAGGTTTATTTCCACCAGATTCCTGTCAATAGCCCTTTTTATCATACTTTCCTTAAAAGGCCCATCCAGTATACCTGGAAATATCGTTACAAGGTCAATCTTCATCCATTCCTACTCCCCTATAATTCGAGCAGGCCTTCTGGTAAATTTACATATAGTTCACCGGATTCCAGTCTAATTTCACAAATGAACTTTTTTACCAGCGGAACCAGGTGTGTTTTTTTTTCAGATCCTGCGGCTTCTATAACCAGGAGGTCATGTCCGCCGGTAGTAATCAAGTCTGTAACCTGTCCGATTAAGCCATGCTCGGGCTCATATACTTTCAACCCAATCAGCTGGTCATGATAGTAACTATCTTCAGGCAAAGGAATCCTTTCTTCCTTGGGAATTACAAGCAGGGTATCCTTAATTTTTTCGGCATCATCCCTGTTTTCCGATTCCTTAAACTTAATTAGCCAGTACTTGCCATATAGCGCTGCTTTCTCTATCTGGCAAGCCATTCGCTCAGAGCCCTTAAGCAGTTCAACCTGGTCAAGCATTTCAACCCTCTCAGGGTAATCGCTATAAGGATAAACTTTAACCATCCCGTTTACACCATGGGGCGATATCACTTTGCCTATAAGTGCATCTTTTTTCTCATTGAACAATTTCAACGACAACCCGCTTATTCTCTTTAATAGCGGCGGCGTTAATTACAGTCCTGACCGCTTTGGCAATGCGTCCTTGTTTACCAATAACTTTCCCCATATCTTCAGGAGCAACACGCATTTCAAGTATAATTAATCGTTCTCTTTCGATCTCTTTAATTTCTACCCGTTCGGGTTCATCTACAAGCGCTTTGGCAATATGCTCCAAAAGCTGTTTCATCAGTCAAAAACCTCCCTCCTGTCCTACTTACTCAGACCGGCTCTTTCAAAAAGAGCCTTAACTGTATCAGAGGGTCTGGCTCCTTTTGTTAGCCACTGCTGTACTTTTTCCTCGTCTACATGAAAAGTAGTTGGTTTGGTGGTCGGGTTGTAATACCCTATTTCTTCGATAAAACGCCCATCCCGTGGATAGCGGGAATCAGCCACTACAATACGGAAAAATGGTTTTTTCTTTGCTCCCATTCGTTTTAACCTGATTCTTACTGCCATTTTTTCACCTCCGTTGTCTGGTATGTCTATATAATATCAGCTAAAGTATTAGCCGTTACTTTAAAAGGGAAATCCCTTGCCGCCTTTTTTTAACTTTTTTAAACCGCCTTTTTTATCCATTGTCCCCATCTTTTTAATCATTTTTTGCATTTGATTAAACTGGTTCAGCAAGCGGTTGACATCCTGCACACGTGTTCCGCTGCCCAGAGCAATTCTTTTCCTGCGGCTGCTATTTATAATTAAGGGATCCTGCTTTTCCTTGGCAGTCATCGAACTGATGATTGCTTCAACTTGCTTAAAATTATCTTCATTTAGTGACATCTGCTGGACTTCCTTGGGCAGGTTTGCTCCCCCGGGCAGCATATTCATAATATCTTCGAGTGACCCCATACTGCGCAACTGCCCCATCTGTTCCTTAAAGTCATCCAGGGTAAACTGCTGGCGACGCAGTTTTTGTTCCATTTCTTTTGCTTTGGCTTGATCTACTGATGCTTCGGCTTTTTCAATCAGTGAGAGGACGTCTCCCATCCCGAGTATCCGTGAGGCCATTCTGTCAGGATGGAAAGGTTCAAGGGCATCTACCTTTTCGCCCACACCAACAAATTTTACCGGACATCCTGTCACAGCATTAACAGATAAAGCCGCTCCGCCCCGGGTATCGCCATCCAGCTTAGTCAATATTATCCCGGTCAGTCCTACTGATTCATTAAATGAAGCAGCAGCATTAACCGCATCCTGCCCGGTCATAGCATCGACAACCAGGAGGACCTCATGAGGCTCGACATTTTTTTTGATTGTTGCAACCTCAGACATCATCTCTTCGTCGATATGCAATCTGCCGGCTGTATCAAAAATAACTGTGTCATGTCCTTCTTTTTCAGCAAGTGTCAAGCCTTCCCTGCAGATATCGACCGGATCTGCTTCTTCATTACTGTAAACTTTTACTCCCACCGGTTCGCTGTAAACTTGAAGCTGCTTAACAGCTCCCGGCCGGTAAATATCAGCGGCAACAAGAAGCGGGTTTTTTCCCGAACGCCTCAGGTAAGAAGCAAGCTTAACGACAGTCGTCGTTTTTCCCGAACCCTGCAGCCCGACAATCATGATTGCTGTAGGACCTTTATCAGCCGTGTTCAGTTCGCTTTGCTTTTCACCCATCAACCTGGCCATTTCTTCATTAACAATCTTAACGACCTGCTGACCGGGAGTCAGGCTTGTCATGACTTCCTGACCGACAGCTCTTTCCCTGAGCGAAGCTATAAAGTCCTTTACAACTCTAAAATTAACGTCAGCTTCCAGCAGGGCCAGTTTGATCTGGCGCATTGCTGTATCTACATCTTTTTCGTTTAGCTTGCCTTTACCGCGCAGCTGTTTCAAAGTGTTCTGTAATTTATCGGCAAGGTTAGAAAACATAATTCAGACAACTCCAATTTAATCTTTTAGCAGCTAATCAACCTTATTATGCTGCTATTGGCTGCCAAATAAGTCTGGCAGGTACTCTTTTATTAAAGTGAATCCTGTTATCATTTATGTGACAAAACAGGTACGACACCGCTTGCTATAGTTTTACTGCTCTATTGTTGAACGTAACCTGGCGAGAATGTCTTTCAACTCTCCGAGTTCCTGTTCAGATAGCTGCTCTTTTTCAAGCATTTTTTCTGCATTCCCCAGCAGCTGCTGTTGAATCTGAAAAAGCCGGTAAAGTCCCAGGTTGTCTTCAAGATTTTCCAGTGTCGCAGTCGCCCGGTTAATTAAATCATGTACAGCCTGCCGGCTTATGTTGTATTCTTCGGCAATTTCGCCCAGGGAATAGTCATTGCTGTAATAAAGACTTAATATATCCTGCTGTCTGCTGGTTAACAGTGACGAATAGATATCATAGAGCACGCTTATTTTTATGCGAAGATCCAGCATAGTTTCCCCCTGTAAAGCTTTTTTCCTTTACAGACGGAGTATAACAAAAATACACTATGCTGGCAACCTTTTTTTTCAGGAAATGCTTAAACTGCTCACACTGCTTAAAAAACTGAAGTGAATATAAATTGAAGACATGGAAATGACGGCGCAGCAAAGTCTGAAATTAAAGCGCATTTTCTTAAGCAGAAGGGGCAGTTGCAAATGACTTATGATTCCAGGAGGGCACGGGCAAACTCAGCAGGTTCAAAAGGAGCAAGATCTTCTATCTTTTCACCCAGACCAACATAGCAAACCGGAATATTGAGGGTATCATGGATACTGAGAACAATTCCCCCTCGGGCAGTACCGTCTAATTTGGTCAGGATTAAACCAGTAACGGGCATTGATTTATTGAAGCTCTGAGCCTGAGCAATCGCATTCTGCCCGGTAGTTGCATCTAAAACAAGTAATACCTGGTGTGGTGCTCTTTCCTGGAAGCGTGCGACAACCCGATTGATTTTATTTAGTTCTTCCATCAGGTTGAACTTATTGTGCAACCTGCCGGCAGTATCCCCGATTACTATATCAATATTACGGGAACGAGCTGAATTCATAGCATCAAAAAATAAAGCTGACGGATCTGAACCGGGCTGCTGCTTGATTAGTTCAACTCCGGCTCTTTCAGCCCAGATCTCGATCTGTTCAATGGCTGCAGCACGAAAGGTATCACCCGCCACCAGGAGCACGGATTTACCGGCCTTTTTATAAAGATTTGCCAGCTTTGCCGCTGAAGTAGTTTTTCCCGAACCATTAACCCCTATCAGCAGGATTACATGCGGTTTATCATCAATCTTAATATCATTTGCTGAAGACGTCATTAATGCAGTTAATTTTTTTATGAGCAGCTCTTTTACTTCTGCTCTTTCTTTAAGCTTGGATTCCTTTACCTCATCTCTCAAATCTTTAACCAGGCGCATTGTTGTTTCCACGCCGACATCTCCGCTGACAAGAATTTCCTCTAATTCTTCATAGAATTCCTCGTCTACCTGACCACCACTAAACAGGCTACCCAGGCGATCTATAAAACCGGTTTTATTAGCGGAAAGGTTATTTCTGAACTTTTTGAAAAAGCTCATTTCAGTTAACTCCCCTTGCTGGAAATAAGATTATCTTCAATTTTAAGTGACATTAAGCGGGAAACGCCCGGCTCCGGCATGGTAACGCCATATAAAACTTCGGCCTCTTCCATTGTTCTTTTACGGTGTGTTATCAGGATAAATTGGGCCTGCTGGACTGAACGCTTTAAAAACCTGGTAAACCTGGAAAGGTTAGCGTCATCCAGGGTAGACTCCACTTCATCTAACAGATAAAAGGGAGCCGGCTTAAAACGTAGAATGGCAAATACCAGGGCTATTGCGGTTAACACTTTTTCACCAGCTGATAAAAGTGTTATATTTTGCAGCTTTTTGCCCGGGGGTTGAGCCACTATTTCAATACCTGATTCAAGTATATTATCTGGATCAGTTAACCTGAGAAGAACTTTACCGCCCTCGAAAAGCTCTTCGAAGGTTTGCTTAACATTCCCACTGATCTGTTTAAAGGCAATATCAAAATAATATTCCATACGCTGATCTATTTCTGCCAGCACTTTTTGCAGGGATGCTTCGCCTTTTTGAAGATCATCTCTCTGCTCCTTAAGAAAATTAATTCTTTCTTCAAGCCTGGCCAATTCATCTATCGCACCCAGGTTCACTTCTCCAAGCTCCTCCAGGTCCTCTTTCAAGTTATCAATCAATTTCCTGCTTTCTTCTGGATCATATCCATCTTCAAGAGTAACCAGTTGCAGATCTTTGAATTGCTCTTTGAAGCGTATCTCCTGGTAATTGATCTCTGTTTCGAGTCTGCTTTGTTCAACCGATAGCTGCCGCTCTCTTTTTTCCTGACGGGACAATTGAGTTTGCCGGCGCTTATCCTGCTCTTCCAGATCAATCAAATCTGCTTCAACCTGGTTAACCTCCTTATTCTTTTCCTCTACCTCAGCAATCAAATCTGCTTTTTCTTTGGTTAGTCTGTCAATTTCTGCTCTTATCATAGCTTGTTTATTTTGATTATCTTCTAAATCCCGGGTATGGCGTTGATACTCGTTGTTTTTTTCTTCTTTTTCTGCAGCAGGACTTTTCATGTTATTATCAATTTCTTCCATCCTCGCAGATAATGCATCCCGCTGCTCGGCGTAAGAAGTTATTTTAACCATAAAGGCAGTTATTTCTTGTTCCATCGAGTTTTTCTTTTCAATAAATTGCTTGTATTCTTCTTTTACTCCGGATAATTCCTTTTCCAGTGCTTCTATGGTCTCGCTGTATCTTTTTATATCATCACCAAGCGTTACCAATCGCTGTTTAATTTCCTGCTCTTCATCGTCAAGATCCTGATAATTTTTTTGTAGTGATTGATATTTCTCCTGCAGGTTATCTCGTTCATTGATAACCTGATCATAGTCTTTTTGGACTTCATTTAGCTGTTTTTCTAAATCATTCTTATCCCGGTCGGCTCGTTTGGCATTTTCTTCTGCTGTCTTTAAGCTTTCTTTCTCCCTTTTAACAAAGTTTTCAGCTTTATTAACTTCAGCTAAAAGCAGTTTTTGCTGCTTCTGCAGTTCCTCGATCTCCTTTCGCCTGCCAAGAGGCATTCCGGCATTGCGTTTAGGCAAACTGCCACCCCTCATAATACCGCCGGGATTAATCATTTCGCCTTCAAGGGTAACAACTCTGCAGCTGTGTTTAATATAACGCGCTGCGTTAGAAGCGGTCTGAAGATCTTTACAAACAAGAACTGAAGAAAGCAGGTAGTCAATTGCTTTGCGGTATGATTGATCAACAGTAACCAGTTCTGAGGCCTTGCCGATAACTCCATCCAGATCACGCCATCCGCTAAAACGCTCCAGTGGATCCGCTGCCGCTTTCAATATATCAAGAGGGAGAAAAGTAGCCCAACCCTTATTATTCTCTTTCAGGTAACGGATTGCATTTTGGACAGATCTTTCAGATTCAGCAACCAGGTATTGCAGGGAACTGCCAAGGGCTGATTCAACTGCCTGGACATACTGGTTATCGATTGACATTAAATCTGCAACCGGCCCGACGATGCCGCTTAAATTATTGCGGGCCTGCATCACTTCTTTTACGCCACGGTAATAGCCTGAAAGAGCATTATCCTGCTCTTTCAATAGATTCAGCCTGCTATTTATGTCATAAAGATTTTCTTTCTGTTTTTGTTCAAAATTTAATGCCTGCTCCAGCCTGCCTTTGCTCTGCTTTAAAATCTCACCTTTATTTTCAGCATTGGATCCAGCAGCCTTGTGCTGGTTTTGCAGATCACTCACATTTTGAGCCAAATAGGAGGACCGTTCTTTTACAGCATTTATCTTTTCCTGTAGTATTTCTTGATCATTTTGGAGACTTTGCTTTTGTGTTTTTATACGTTCCAGGCGATTTTTTAGTTCTTCCATTGTTGAAGACGCAGCTTCTTTACTGGTCCCTTTTTTATATATCGCTTCCTGCTTTTCTTCAACTTCCTCTGCAAGGGCAGTTGACTTATGCTCTGCCAGCTTTTCTTTAAGTTTTTCAAGTTCTTTGTTTAGCTCTGCCAGTTCATCATTTTTCACCTGTAAATCTCTTTGTGCTTTCTCTTTTTGTTGGGCATACTCATCCATTAATAATTCCAAATGCTGAACTCGCTGCCTGTTTTGTTCCAGCTGTTCACGAAAGCGATTCTCTCTTTCGAACAAAACCTTACTTTCGCTTTCCTTTTGCTCAAGACTACGAGAAACTTCGCTTAACTTATATTCCAGATCTTTCCTGTTTCTTTGCTGATCAGTAATCCGGTTTTTCAGATCCTGGATTTCTTTCTCATGTTGACCACCCTGGGCAGCAGATTTCAGAAGGGCATCATTTAAGTTTTGCAGCTGCCGGTTAACTTTCTCCAGTTGATAATGGGATTGCTGGAGTTGATATGAAAGAAGGCCTTTTTCCTGTTCCTCAACTCTCTCCTGCAGGGCTCTGTAACGCCTGGTTACTTCAGCCTGGGCCTGAAGTGGTTCTACCTGGGTTTCAAGTTCATAAATCAGATCCTGGACCCGGACCAGGTTATCCCTGGTTTCATCAAGGCGCCGTCTTGCCTCTTTTTTACGAATTTTATATTTTAATATACCGGCTGCTTCTTCAAAGATTTCACGGCGCTCTTCGGGACGGCTGTTTATAATTTCATCTACCCTTCCCTGCCCGATTACGGAATAAACATCTTTACCCAGTCCGGTATCCAAAAACATTTCTGTTATATCTTTTAACCTGCAGGGAGACTTATTGATATAATATTCGCTGTCCCCGCTGCGAAATAGCCTCCTGGTAATAGTAACATCGTCATATTCCAGGTTTAAAA